>JBEDFI010000060.1:0-9521 GCA_041175245.1 Bacteroidota bacterium | reverse complement strand
TTGCAGTGCTACGCATGTTATTTTACAAGGAAATGGAATTGATTATACGAAGTTTTTACGACAATCGCTTACTGAATCAATCCGGAATTACCTCCTTATTAAATACCTGGCCATTTGTTTTACTGTACCTTCTTTTTGGCTTTACCATTGGGATGTATCTTTTTTTAGCCGGACGATTCTTTGAACTTGATTATGCCATTGATGGCATCCAATGGTACCTCTTACTCTCAGTGGGAATTATGCTTTTGTTCAGTATCAAAATTTATTTTTTGAGGGTACTGGCTTTTGTGCTCGAAATCAATAAATTGGTAAAACTATACGCCTCAATTCTGTATTTGAGCTATTTTCACGCTGCCCTACTTTTTTTACCGCTCATTTTTGCCTTCAGCCTGAGTCCGCCTGCCTACGCAGAAGTATTTATTTATATGGGCTTGGCCGCTACCGGGCTTTTGTTGGCTTATCAGCTCATTCGGCTTAGTATACAAGTACTTAACCAATATTCATTTTCTAAAGTCTATTTATTTATTTACTTTTGTGCCCTCGAAATTTGTCCGATTTTGATGCTCGTTAAAGCGCTTAGATTTTAGATATAGAACATGGCAGAATCAACAGATTCCAGAAACAAAAAGGTGAAGAGTATACTCATTACTCTTCCCAAGCCTGAGACTGAAAAATCTCCCTATTTTGATTTAGCAAAAAAATACCATCTGAAACTCGATTTCAGGTCTTTTATTCATGTAGAAGGTGTTCCTGCTAAGGAGTTCAGAAAAGATAAAATCAGCTTGGCCGATTTTACAGCTGTAATTTTTACCAGCCGGAATGCGGCCGATCATTTTTTCAGAATTTGTGAAGAAATGCGCTATGAAGTGCCCGCAGAGATGAAATATTTCTGCCTGTCGGAAACCATTGCCTTGTATCTGCAGAAATATATTCAATACCGTAAACGTAAGATCTTCTTTGGCAAACAAACTGCTGCCGATTTAGTAGAAGTATTGAAAAAACACGCCAATGAAAAATTCTTGTATCCATGTTCAGATGTGGCTGCAGAAGAAACGCAGAAATTTTTACAAGAGAACGGATACGATTTTACCCCAGCGGTGATCTTCCGTACCGTTTGCAGTGATTTGTCTGATCTGGCTGAAGTATTCTACGATGTTATTGCCTTTTTCAGTCCGTCAAGCATCCAGTCGCTCTACAAGAATTTCCCAGATTTCAAACAAAACAACACCCGAATAGCTGCTTTTGGTGCTACCACGCACAAGGCCGTTTTAGATCGAGGATTAATTTTAGATATTCCTGCTCCAACTCCTAAATCGCCAAGTATGACCATGGCTTTAGAAGATTATATGAAGCAGGTGAACAAATAATCTCTAAATTAATCCTATTTACAGCTGCAAAATTTATTTTTTAATATCGTAAACTGCTTTTTCATCGTTATTTTGCTAGCTTTAATTAACGCCGATTTATTATCTTAGAAATATTTTAAAAATTAATGAAGTCAATTTTAGTTAATTGGAGTAGAAATTTTATCCCTTTATTGCTCCTTGTCTTAGTGTGGAGCAGCGGTTGTGGTAAAAGCGGTGCAAGTGGTGAATTGGTGGGTGTAAATGCAAATAATTTCCGCAGTGCAGCCACTCCATATGGGATGGTTTATATTCCGGCCGGGAGTTTCGTAATGGGTGAGAATGAGGGAGATCTCGTGCTTGGCCAGCCTTCACAAGAGCGGGAAGTGAGTGTTTCTGCGTTCTATATGGATGAAACCGAAATTACCAATGCCGAATACCGTCAGTTTGTGAATTGGGTACGAGATTCCATCGCAATCACAGATTATCTGCAGGATGACAAGTATTTTATCAAGCCAAATACTCCGGACGGATCTTACAAAACCAGCACGGATCCTAAATACATCGACTGGAAAAAGTTGGGCCCTAATTCTGTGGCGCTTTGGAGCCTTCTAAAAGGCAAAGGTCCTGAAGCCGAAAAGCTCCGTAAAATGTTTTATCAGGGTGAAAATGTATTGTTTAACAAAACTGAATTCGATGGACGTACCTGGAAATATAATTTTTCCATTTTTGATTTTAAAGCTTCCATTGAGGGTAGAAATAACAAAAACCGGGCCCGATCAGATTATTTTATCCGAGATACGGTCTTAATTTATCCCGATACGAATGTATGGGTAAGTGATTTTGCTTACGCACAAAACGAGCCCATGGTGCAGGATTATTTCTCCCATCCGGCTTATAATAATTACCCGGTAGTGGGTGTCACCTGGCGTCAGGCCAGGGCCTTTAGTGTTTGGCGAACGAAACGTTTTGAGGCTTACAGAGCCGGAAGAAAAGTTCCGGAACGTGCCCCTTATCGCTTACCAACCGAAGCAGAGTTTGAATATGCAGCCCGCGGGGGCCTCAAAGGCAAACTCTATCCTTGGGGAGGCCCTGAAATGCGGGATGTTAAAGGCTGTTTGATGGCTAATTTTAAATCGGGAAGCGGGGATTATACTTCTGATGGTGCGGTTTATACGGCTCATGTTAAATCGTATTTACCGAATGATTATGGTTTATACAATATGGCGGGAAATGTTGCGGAATGGACTTCTTCCTCATACGATGAGGCCGTATTCGGTTTTGTTGGCGACATCAACCCCGCATTTAATTTCGATGCGAAATCGAAAGATCCCGAAGCTCTGAAACGAAAAGCAGTTCGTGGTGGATCCTGGAAAGACATCAGCTATTTTCTGCAAAATTCTTCCCGCACCTATGCCTATCAGGATGAAGCGCACTCTTACATTGGCTTTCGATGTGTGAGCACCTATTCCAATTCAATAAAAGGGCGGAATTAGCGTTATAATTATTCATAAATTATTACCCATGTACAAAAAGGATCTGTTCAAAGATTGGAAATACGGTGGCATTCACTCCTTAATTTCCTGGGGTGCCAGTGTGGTGATCATTGGTTTAATGTTCAAAATTTTACATTGGAAATTTGGGGATTATATGATTGCGCTCGGCTTAATTACCGAGGCAATCCTCTTTTTTATTCTCGGTTTTCAACGTGAAGACGAAAATGGAGAAGTTCCTCAAGCAAGTGCTCAACTGGGTATTCCCGAATTGCAAGTGGATGCGGACACTTCTGCCAAGATTGAAAACGGCCTTAAAAATTTTGCCGATAAAGTGGCTACCATCTCGAATGCATCCGACGCAAGTTTGGCCAGTGCCGAATTTGTCGAAAAACTTAAATCTGCCGCTGCGCATTACGAAAAATTAGGTCACACCTTCGAATCTGCGAATCATAATTTGACACAAATGACCACCAGCTTGAAAGATTTTGCTGACTCGGTAGAAGAAACCAAGCAATTTAAAACCGAACTGGCTCAGCTCAATAAAAATCTGGCAGCTTTGAATAGTTTGTATGCCAACATGCTGACGGCTATGAATCAGCCTCGTAATTAGTCTTAAAAAATCGCTGAACGGAGCATGTCAAAAAAGAAAGAGAACCCACGGCAAAAAATGATCGGTATCCTGTATCTGGTACTGCTTGGCCTGGTGGCTCTCACCGTAAGTGATTCTATTTTGGATGCCTTTAAAAACCTGACCGATAGCCTGAAAACCTCCACTGAAAATGTTCAAAATGGAGTAGATGCTACTTTTTCAGCTTTTGAAGCCACTAAGTTAAAAGAAGAACCCAAGCGGGCAAGGCCCATTTACGATCGGGCAAAAAAAGCGAGTGCCTATGCCCGTGAATTAGAAAACTACGTAAACCAATTAAAAAATGGTCTCCAAGAACAAGGAGGGGGCATTGATGCTTCAACCGGTGATTTAGCTAAACGGGGTGATTTAGATATTTCGCCTCGATACATGATCAACCAGAAGCGAGCTGCAGAATTGAAAAAACGGATTAATCTAACGCGTAACAAACTGATTTCCCTGCTCAATACAAAGCAAAAAAATGGCATTAACTTTTCTTTAAATGCGATTGATCCGCCAGCGAGAGGAGGCGTCAGAAAATCATGGGAAGAATCGAATTTTGGGGACGGAATTCCTTTAACTGCCGCCATTACGGCCTTGAGTAAAATACAAGCCGATGTGAAAAACGCCGAATCGGAAATCGTAAAGAAAATTTTAGGAGAGATGGATCAGGCAGTCATCAACTTAGATCAATTTTCTGCGGTTGCCGTTGCGCCCAGTTCTTATATTATTCAGGGTCAACCTTATCAGGCGGAAGTTTTTCTAACGGCCTCCGATTCGAAATCGAGTCCCAACATTACCGTAAACGGAAATGTATTGAATGTAAGTAATGGTAAAGGAATTTATTCTGTAAATACCAATAGGGAGGGAATTTTTAGTTGGGTAGGAACCATCACTGTGAAACAAACGGACGGCACGCTAAAGGTTTATCGAACGCCCGAACAGAAGTATCAGGTTGCCCGTCCCTCGGCGGTAGTTTCGCCCGATAAGATGAACGTATTTTACATCGGTGTTCCCAATCCAGTCTCAATTTCTGCTCCCGGTATCCCGAAACAAAACCTGCGGGTGAGTATGACCGGAGGTACCATCAGCGGTTCGGAAGGAGTATACGTGGTCAAAGTAAATAATACGGGTTTGGCCACAGTAAATGTTTCGGCAGAGATCAATGGTAAACTTCAAAAAATTAGCACCACCAATTTCAGAACCAAACGCATTCCAGATCCAAGAGCCAAATTTGCCGGTAAAACGGGGGGTAAAATGAGCTCGGTGATCATTAAATCTCAGGATAATATTTTTGCAATGTTAGACGGCTTCGACTTTGATGCGAGGTTTACCATCAGTAGTTTCAGCCTGATTATTGCTAGACCGAAGGCCGATGTGATTGGTCCGATTCAAGGGAATGGGAATGCCATAAATGCCAACATGAAATCGGCGCTTGCCTCGGTAAGCCCCGGAACGAGAGTGATTTTTGATAATATTACGGCTTTGGGACCTGATGGTTTATTACGTCAGTTAGACCCCATTGTACTTACAGCAAATTAATTTGATATGAAAAAGTATGTATTGACGGTGTTTTGTTTCATGAGTTTGGTTTTTGCCCAAGCTCAAACAAGTAAATCCAAAACCAAGGCCCGTCCAACAGATGGTTATTACAAAAAAACCAATGTGGTACAGTCGAGGGTTACCGAGTATCCACCCATCAAAGAATCGGATATATTGTTCAGCAGGAGAATTTGGCAGGATATCGATGTCCGTGAAAAAGGGAATGGAGCTTTTGCCAATCCGCAATCCCGGTTAATCGATATCATGATGGACGCCATTATGGCCGGCGAACTTACGGCCTATGATCCCGCTCCCCGAAAAGAAGATCCCACCGGTGATGCATTTTCAACCGTATTTACTCCCGACCAGGCCTTTGCCCAATTTGCTGATAGCGTTTTGGTACCTATTTTCGATTCTATAGGAAATCAGACTGCCGTGGTGAAAAAGCCGGGTGAATTCAATCCCGATAGTATCGTTAAATTTCGAATTAAAGAAGATTGGTTATTTGACAAACACCGTTCGGTATTCGAGCCACGCATTATCGGAATTGCTCCAATGGTTAAAAAGCAGGCGGCTGGAGAATACTTTGAAGAACAACCCGCTTTTTGGATTTATTTTCCGGAATTGAGACCCATTTTGGCTACAAAACCTGCCTATACAGGGTATAACGACGCCAACGGGCTCAGTTATGATGATGTGTTTATGAAGCGTATGTTCAATGGTTTGGTAAGCAAAGAATCCAATGGTACCAATCTCAGAGTGAAGGATTATGCCGAGGGAGAAGAACGAATCAAAGAATCTGAGCGGATCAAGAAATCTTTAGCTGAGTGGGAACAAAGCCTTTGGGTACCCGAAAAACCTAAATCTGAACCCAAGAAATCCAAAAAAACGAGCCAAGATAAACCCTAATTGGTTTCCTGAAAATAAGTTTTCAGGGATAGCACTTGTTTGCTATTCAGTACTTCCGACAGTTCTTCTGTCGAGGCTTCCTTGATCTTTTTTACGGATTTAAACCGCTGTAAAAGTTTCTGCACACTAGCTTCTCCTATTCCTGAAATTAAACTTAATTCCGTTTTAAGAGTACCTTGATCACGTTTCTTTCGGTGAAAAGTTATACCAAAGCGGTGCGCCTCATCTCTTAATTGCTGGATGATTTTAAGACTTTCCGACCTTTTGTCGAGATACAGGGGATAGGGATCGCCGGGATAATAAAGTTCTTCCAATTTTTTGGCAATGCCAATCACAGTTAATTGCTTATCGATACCGAGCTTTTTCAGGCTGCTTAACGCAGCAGATAGCTGGCCTTTGCCCCCGTCAATAATCACCAGCTGCGGAAGGCTTTCCCCTTCATCCAGCATTCTGCGGTATCGTCTAAGCACGGCTTCCTCCATGGTGGCAAAGTCATTCGGACCTTCCACAGTTTTTACATTGAAATGCCGGTAGTCTTTTTTGGAAGGCCTGGCATCCTTAAACACCACAATGGCCGAAACCGGATATTTGCCCTGAAAATTGGAGTTATCGAAACATTCAATGTGGCGAGGCAGTTGATTCAGACGCAAATCCTTCATCATCTGAGTCAAAATACGCTCCGTTTTTACCTCCGGATTTAATTTCTCGTACTGATCTAGACGTTCACGTTTGAAAAAGAGTACGTTTTTTTGAGAAAGTTCGAGTAATTTCTTCTTTTCGCCCAATTTTGGTACCGTAAAGCTGATTCGTGGATCATCCAGCGTAAGCTCAAAGGGGACAATGATCTCTTTAGATTGGCTATTGAATCTATTTCTGAATTCAGAGATGGCAATACTGAGAAGTTCTTCATCACTTTCATCCAGTTTCTTTCTGATCTCGATGGTTTGTGTCTGTATGATGCTCCCATTCATCACCTTAAGGTAGTTTACAAAAGCATATTGCGCTTCTGAGGCAATACTGAATACATCGATATTGGTAATGGAGCTGCTCACAACGGTAGATTTACTCTGATAGCCTTCCAGGTTGCTCAATTTCTCCTTTAATTGCTGGGCCAATTCGAAGTTCAGTTCTGCGGAAGCAAGTTCCATTTCCTGCTTTATTTTTCTAATCACCGCCCCAATTTTACCGTTCAGGATATCTTTGATATCTGAAATACTTTGATTGTACGCTGTTTCACTTTGAAAAGCCTGGCAAGGCCCTTTGCAATTCCCTATCTGATACTCGAGGCATACCTTAAATTTTTCGGCCTCAATATTTTCCTTACTGAGGGCCAAATTACAAGTCCTCAGCGCATAAATATCTTTGATTAAGCCCAAGATGGTATACATCATGTGTACCGATGCATATGGCCCAAAATACGTAGAGCCATCCTTGATCACCTTCCGTGTGCTGAACACCCTGGGGAAGCGTTCATTTTTAATTACGATCCATGGATAGGTCTTATCATCTTTTAACAAAACATTGTAGCGGGGCTGATGCTTTTTGATCAGGCTGTTTTCCAGTAACCAGGCATCAATTTCTGTATCGACCAGGGTAAACGTTACTTTTCTGATCTTACTTACCAGGACCCGCGTTTTCGCATTTAAACGTTGCGCATCGGTATTAAAATAAGAGCTTACGCGATTTTTAAGATTTTTAGCCTTGCCGATGTAGATCAATTCTCCTCCTTCATTCCAGAACTGGTAGACCCCCGGTTTTGGAGGTAAGGTTTTCAAGAACGACCGGTAATCGAATGAAGAGTCCATGTATTATTTAACTAACTCTGATTGCATACAATGATCTCAAAAAACGCATTATTTGAGCTCTGTTGCCGGAGCTTGCTCCTGCGCAGTATAAGCATTGCAATCCCAGGTAACTTTAATTTCACCCTTTGGAGGTTCAAAATCTCCTTTACTATAACTCAAACTCGGATCGGCGTATACTTTCTTCATGAAAAGTGCAAAAATTGGGAGTGCCGAATTTGCCCCTTCTCCTTGGTTGGTGGAGAAGAAGTGAATAGCCCGGTCTTCGCAGCCTGTCCACACTCCGGTAACCAATTGCGGGGTAATGGCCATAAACCAGCCATCGGAATTGTTCTGGGTGGTTCCTGTTTTACCGCCAATTGGATTAGTTAAACCGTAGCGGTATCTTAATCGCACACCGGTACCGCTTTCTACCACGCCTTTCAGCATTTGGGTCATTACATAGGCCGTTTGTTCATTCAATGCCTGTACTACTTTCGGTTTGCGTTCATAGAGGATGTTCCCATTCTTATCTTCAATTCGAAGTAAATAGATAGGCTCTGTCCAAATGCCATGGTTCACGAAGGTAGAGTAAGCCCCCACCATATCGTACAGAGACGCATCAAACGTCCCCAAACAAATGGAAGGATAAGCTGGTACATCTGAGGTTATTCCCATTTTCTTAATGAGTGTGGATACTGCAGTGGCTCCCACTTGTTTCATCATATAGGCCGTTACGTAGTTCTGTGAATTGGCCAAGGCCGTTTTCAGACTAATGGTACCCGGTATAGGCTTATAGGCATTCGGCGACCAGCCTTCAATATCTACCGGCTCATTCGGAACCATCATGCAAGGAGAATAACCATTATCTATGGCTACGGCATACGTAAAGGGCTTAGCAGTTGAACCTACCTGGCGAGTCCCCATCTTTACCTGATCATACTTAAAATGCTCGAAATTAGTCCCGCCTACCCAGGCTTTCACATGTCCGGTTTGCGGCTCCATGGACATCATGGCATTTCTCAGGAGCAGCTTGTAATATTTAATGGAATCGATAGGCCGCATCAAGGTATCTATATTTCCTTTCCAGCTGAAAATAGTCATGCGGGCAGGTGTATTGAATTCTTGTAAAATCTCGTCTTCTGTTTTACCAATCTCCTGGAGCATGCGGTAACGGTCGGAGCGTTTAATGCCCTGATCGATGAGTTGGGGGTAATCTTTAAAAGGATCTTTCCGGCCTTTCCACTGAGTATTAAATTGTTTCTGCAGGTCCTGCATGTACTCTTTTTGCGCTTCCTCCGCATAGCGCTGCATGTTTGAATTGATGGTGGTATAGATCTTCAAGCCATCGCGGTCTAAATCATACGAACTACCGTCGGCTTTGGTAATAGATTGATCTTCAAATACCTGCTGAATTTCTTTCTTTAACATCGCCCGGAAATAAGGAGCGGGGCCTACATTGTAGGTGGAAGGATTGAAATCTAGAGAGAGGGGAGTCGATTGAAATTTCTCGGTTTCTCCATCGCTCAAAAAGCCAGCCTTACGCATATTGTTTAACACCGTATTCCGGCGAGCCAATGCCCGTTCGGGATTTCTGGTAGGGGAATATAAAGAAGGCCCTTTGAGCATCCCGATCAAAACGGCTGCCTGTGCCGGATTTAATTTGTCGGGTGTGGTATTAAAGTAAGTGCGGGCTGCCGATTTAATGCCAAAGGTGTTATAGGCTCCAAAGTCGACCGTATTGAGGTAAATGGTGATAATTTCTTCTTTGGTATAGTTTCGCTCCAGTTTTACGGCGATGATCCATTCCTGCAATTTTTGGATA
>JBEDFI010000059.1:0-9827 GCA_041175245.1 Bacteroidota bacterium | reverse complement strand
GGGGTACTTAATAATCATTATTTATTAGCTGCTGCTCCCTTGGCGGTTTTATTTTCCTATTACTTCATGCATGCGTCCAAAAGGTGGGTTTACGAAGGAATTTTTATACTCATGCTAACTTTCATTGTACTTTTTGAGCACTTCCCCGGCTTTAACTTTTTTTAACAGTCCCGGTCTCCTAAAATCCGGCAAATTGAATAGCTTTGTAGTATGAAATTTGGTGTGGTTACCTTCCCTGGATCCAATTGTGATCAAGATATGATCGATGTACTTCAACACATCTTGGGTCAGCAAGTAGAAAATTTATGGCATAAAAATCATGATCTCAAAGGAGTAGACATGGTGATTTTACCCGGTGGGTTCTCCTACGGCGACTACCTTCGTTCGGGTGCTATTGCACGTTTTTCTCCTGTTATGCAGGAAGTGATCGCATTTGCCAACAAAGGTGGCTACGTGTTGGGTATTTGTAACGGCTTCCAAATTCTCACTGAAGCCGGTCTGGTTCCCGGAGCCTTGTTGCACAATCAACACCGTAAATTCATTTGTAAAAACATCTATCTGAAACCAGAAACCAAGAATAGTTTATTAACTGCTCAATTGGATTTGCACACTGCTTTAAAAATTCCGATCGCTCATGGCGAGGGCAATTATTTTGCTTCAGCAGACCTGCTGAAATCGATGGAAGATCAGGATCAGATTTTGTTCCGCTATTGCGATGAACAAGGAAACGTTATTCCGGAGGCCAACCCGAATGGATCGATCAACAACATTGCCGGGGTATGCAACAGTGCTCGCAATGTGTTTGGCATGATGCCACACCCCGAAAGAGCGGCCGACCCGATTTTGGCAAACCAGGATGGTCTTGGAATTTTCGAGTCAATTTTAAAAATGGCAATAGCCTAAGCTTGTGAACAACCTGGTCATTGATATCGGGAACTCCACGCTCAAGCTGGCAATCTTTCAAGATCGTGAGTTGGTTCAGCGACTCGCTCTTCAAGAAATTAAGCTCGATCAACTTCAAAAACTCATAGAGGAGTATGCTGTCAAATACAGTATTCTTTGCTCCGTAAATCAAGAAACTGAAGAAATTACCACCTTCCTTCAAACGAATACCGAATATCTGCGTTTTACTGCTTCCACCGCCCTGCCTTTAATCAATAAATACCAAAGTCCTGAAACTCTAGGCTTAGATCGTCTGGCGGGATTAATGGGAGCCAGAAGGGTATTTCCAGCGAAAGCGGTTTTAGTGATAGATGCAGGAACCTGTATTACCTATGATTTGATGGACGCACAAGAAGTGTATGAGGGGGGGAGCATCAGTCCGGGATTGAATATGCGCTTGAAGGCCTTACATCATTTTACCGGAAGGCTTCCATTGCTCGATTTGGATCCTGAATTTGGAAACCTGATAGGAAGAAACACCAGGGAGTCTATCTTATCTGGAGTGATAAACGGATGCCTGGCCGAAGTGGAAGGCTTCATCCAAAAATACCAGCATTTACACACCTCCTTGCAGGTGCTGCTTTGTGGTGGCGATAGCCGGTTTTTTGATACTCGGCTTAAAAATAGCATCTTTGCCAACTGTATTTCATGCGAACCAGATTTAGTGCTTATCGGATTAAATGAAATTATCCATCATCAACATGATTAATAAATTAAACTATTTGGGCCTATCTGTTTTGATACTCTTTGCAGTACAGGGGTATGCCCAAAACACGACTAACTCCCCTTACAGCCAGTTTGGATTAGGTGACTTGAAACCTGCGCTCATTGCTCAGAACATGGGTATGGGTGGCATTGCGCTTGGAGTACGTAAACCTGGGGGGTATAACAATGTAAATGTTGCAAACCCTGCATCGTACAGCGTAATCAATTTGAGCTCTTTTGATATTGGCGGCACCTTAGATGTGCGTACACTCAGTAAATCGAGTATTTCTGAACGTACTACCAACGGTACTCTGAGTCATTTATTGATCGCAATTCCGGTTAATCCGAAATCAGCCCTCAGTTTTGGTTTGATGCCTTACACAGATTTAGGCTATCAGTACCGCAGCCATAAACTAATAGACTCGGTAAAAATCGATCAAATTTATGCCGGTGAGGGGGGGCTTGCCAGGGCTCATTTGGGTTATGGGTATCAGATAAATAAGAACTTAAGTTTGGGATTCAATTTGGCCTATATTTTTGGGAATTTGAAACAGAAACAATCTACCGAGTTCCCCGAAGATCCTACCGCTCTAAGCTCCAGAAATCAGATTGAAAAAAGTATAGGTGGATTTAATTTTCAATACGGGTTTCAGTACGTCGTAAATCCGACCGGGAAAAACATACTCACCATTGGCTACTCCGGCACCATGGCTTCCCGATTGAACACGGATGGCTCTTTGGTAAGTTTCCGGTACACCTATGATGCAATTAACCAGTCTGAGTCTGCTCCAATTGATACGATTTTGTACGATCCCGCGGTTTCATCTAAGCTACGAATCCCACAATCGCATGCCATTGGCTTTGCTTTTGAGCGAACTAATAAATGGTTGGTGGGGGCTGATTTCACCTACAGCAGATGGTCTCAGTTTAGTGAGGGGGGCATAAACGCAGGCTTGAATGATAGTTATGGACTGGCATTAGGCGGGCAGTACACACCTGATATTACCGCCGTTTCAAATTATTTTAAACTCATTGATTACAGCCTTGGCTTCAGGTTCAATAAAACTTATATTAAAATCCAGGATCGGCAAATCAATCAAACTGCTCTTTGTTTCGGCTTGGGCTTACCCCTTCCTTCCAATCGGACAGCCTTCTACAAGATCAATTTTGCAGCAGAATGGGGTAAGCGGGGAACGCTCAAGAACAACTTAGTTCGCGAAAACTACCTCAATGTCCGCTTAGGCTTTACTTTGAATGACAAGTGGTTTATTAAACCAAAATACGATTAATCAGATTTTACAGTCTCATGAAACTATCATTCATTCATCTGAGCCTGTTTGTTTTTGCAATTTTTTTGATGAGTTCCTGTGAGAACGACATCCGCGAAGTGGAGCGAATTGCCTCGAAAAAAGCAATCATTCCCATGGATCGTTCCACCGGTGTTGAGCTCATTTACAGCGATGCAGCACTGGTAAAAGCCAAACTCATTACGCCCGAATTGCTTCATTACAAAACCAGTTCACCGTATTATGAGATGAAGAAGGGGGTGACCATTCTTTTTCTGGATGTCAATCAGCAAGAAACAAGCCGTGTGGTGGCAGATTACGCCATTCGCAGGGAGAATGAAAAAAATATGGAGCTCCGCAATAACGTAGTGGTCACCACCCGAGAGGGAAAAACATTTAAGTCGGATGAGTTGATCTGGGACGAGAGCTCCCGTAGATTTTATTCGAACAAAACTGTAGCTATTCAAACGATCTCTCAAACCATTTATGGTACCAAATTTTGGGCAAATGAAGATTTTACTTACTACGAGATTGAACAATCTACCGGAAACTTTAACCTGAGCCAATAAACATAAGTTTTTGGCCTTTCAGCTTAATTTTTTACCAATTTTTCTGAAAATTTGTATCTTGCGCCTCTTTTGAAGAAACTAAAGCTAATCATATGGGAATAATGGGTTTCCTGCGTAATCGTGCAGGTGTTATCATTGTCAGTTTAATCGGACTTTCTATTGTTGCATTTCTGGTAAGTGATGCGGTTCGTTTGGGTAGTCCTTTTTGGAGTGCCAGCAACAATCAGGTTGGAGAAGTAGCAGGAGAAGCGATCGATATACAATCCTTCAATGGCAAAGTAGAAGTGAATGCCAATAATTTCAAGCAACAAATGGGTCAGGCTTCCTTAAGCCCTCAAATGATGGCTTATGTGGTAGAAAATACCTGGAACCAAACGGTGTCTCAGATCTTACTCGAAAAAGAGTTGAAGCTGCTTGGTTTGGAAGTTGGAAAAACTGAGTTGAACGACATGATCAGCGGCAAAAATCCGGATCCGCAAGTAATGCAGGCCTTCGGTAATCCACAAACTGGTCAGATTAATCGCGATCAGCTGAATTTGTTTTTAAACAATGTTGCCAAAGAAGATGCCAGCAGTCCAATGCGCCAGCAATGGGGAAATTTCTTGTTGTCGCTTACACAAAACCGTTTGAGCGAGAAATATTTCAATCTGGTAAAAAACAGTTTGTATGTAACTGCACTTGAAGCCCGTGAGGATTATGAACAACGTAATAAACTGGCCAGCTTCAAGTATCTTAGTTTGGATTATGCCTCCATCCCCGATCAACAAATTAAGTTGACCGATGCAGATTTTGAAGACTACTACGAAAAAAATAAATATCGTTTCAACAATAAGGTTGAAACCCGCAGCTTCGAATATGTGGTGTTTGATGCAAAGCCATCTAAAACTGACTCCGCAGAAATGAACGCTAAAATTGTGAAGCTTACCAACGATTTCAGAGTAAGTGCCAACGATTCCTTATTTGTGAGCATCAACTCAGATACCAAAACACCGATTGCATATGTTCGCAAAGGACAATTGGAACCGGCTTTAGATTCAGTTGTTTTTAAAGCAGCTAAAGGTAGTTTGCTCGGACCAATTTTTACCGGAACTTCTTATAAACTGGCCAAAGTGCTGGATGTGAAAGTAGGTCCGGATTCTGTTTCTGCCAGTCATATTTTAATTAACCCGGCTACCGAAGGCGGCGTAGACAAAGCGAAAGCAAAAGCGGACTCTATCCGTAACCTGATTGCAAAAGGAGCGAGCTTTGCAAGTTTAGCAAGTAAGTTTGGTACCGATGGCAGTAAAGATAAAGGGGGCGATTTAGGAACCTTTGGCAGAGGAGCCATGGTACCTGCTTTTGAAGAAGCGGTGTTCAATGGTAAAGCCGGCGACTTAAAGGTAATCAGCACTCAGTTCGGCGTTCACGTGATCAAGATCAACGCACAAAAAGGCAGCTCTAAAGTTGTTAAAGTTGCATTAGTAGATAAATCTTTAAGCAGCAGCAGCAAAACTCAGCAAGCTGCCTATGCCAAAGCTTCGGCATTCTTAAACAAAGCCAGTAATGCCAAAGCATTCGATGAATTAGCAAAGGCATCAGGGTATACCAAACTGATTGCCCAGGATGTAGTTGCTACCCAATCGGATCTCTCAGGCTTAGAAAACCCACGTGAAATCATTCGTTGGGCCTACCGTGCCGATATTGGTGATGTCTCTGATCAAGTATTTGAAATCGGAGATCAATTTGTGATTGCAAAAATTACTGATGTCAAAGAAAAGGGAACACTTAGCCTAAAGCAGGTTAAAAAACAATTAGAGCCTCAGGTGTTAAAAGCAGTTAAAGCAAACCAACTAGAAGAAAAACTGAATCAGGCACTCAGCGGAGCTGCTAGTCTCGAACAAGTAGCTCAAAAACTTGGCAAAACGCTTACCCCCGTGCAAAACCTGGTATTCGCTAATCCGATCTTACCGGGCATCGGTCAGGAAAACAAATTGATTGGCGCAATCTTTGGAGCCCAGCCTGCAAAATTATCGAAGGCTATTCGCGGCGACAACGGAGTATATGCCTTTGTGGTTAATGGATTTTCAAACGCAGCACCTTTGTTGAATACCGCTAAACAGAAACAACAATTGGTTCAGTACTTGTATCAGCGTGGCGGCGGTGCGGCCTTTGGCGTATTGCGTGATCAGGCCGACGTGAAAGATTATCGCGTAAAATTCTTTTAAGAAGCTTATTTCTTAACTTTGTATCCGGAAAGAATTCAACCTCTTTCCGGATTTTTTATTTCTCAACCATGGACCTCGAGTTAAACATCAGAAATAAAGTTGCCGAAAGCGGCATCATGAGCATCGATCTGTCCAAATGGTATCCCCAGGGTGAACGCGTACTGTACGATATCAAGGAGAATCTTTTCCAGGGGCTTATTTTGCGTGAAAAAGACTTCAGAGAGCAGGTAAAGGTCCACGATTGGACCGTTTACGAGGGTAAACACGTTGCAGTTTATTGTTCTGCCGATGCCATCGTGCCTACCTGGGCATACATGTTGCTGGCTACCAAGTTAAGTCCGTATGCCGCAAGTATTGTTTTTGGAGATCTGAAAGTATTAGAGACGGTATTGTTCGACAGGGCAATGGCTAATTTGGACTTAGAAAGCTATCGCGATCAGCGGGTAGTAGTGAAAGGTTGCGGAGAAATTCCGATTCCAGAAGCTGCCTATGTAAGCCTGGCAGCTAAACTCACTGCGCTTGCTAAAAGTGTGATGTATGGAGAACCTTGTTCTACCGTGCCTTTGTTCAAAAAGAAAGAGGCTTAATCTAAACCAATAACATGAAAAATTTCTATGTAATTATCTTTCTGCTGTTGCTCAGCTTTAATGCGAGCTACGCCCAGGAACTCAAGCATACTGCCGAAAGTGCTTTTCAACCCGGCGAGGAGTTGGTATATAAACTTAGATATGGAATTTTTACGGCTGCCGAAGCAAAACTAAAAGTTGTGGATACTGATCTTAAGTTTGACGATCGATCGGTATTCCATCTGATCGCCGAAGGAAGAACCTCCGGCACCTTCGATATTTTTCATCGGGTGAGGAACCGCTACGATTCGTACATCGACCGCAAAGAGTTAACTCCCTATTTGTACACTGAAAATATCCACGAATCCAGTTATCGCCGGAATGACAAGGCTCGGTTCTACCAAGAACAACAGAAGGTAGTTTCCAATAAAGGAACGTTCAAAGGTCCGGCCCAAACATTTGATGTGATTTCTGCCTATTATTTTGCCCGCAGCATCAACATCTCAAAACTCAAAAAAGGAGATAAACTCTCCATGTCTTATTTCCTGAGTGACGGAATTTCACAATTGGAGATTGAATATTTGGGAAAAGAAGTAGTGCGAACCGCTTTGGGAAAATTTAACTGCTTAAAATTTAGTCCCTCCATACAGCCCGGCCGGATATTTAGAAAAGATAGCAAACTATATTTATGGATTACCGACGATGGCAACCGCATCCCGGTGAAAGCGCATGTGGAAGTGTTGGTGGGCTCCATTTCCATGGAACTGGTGAATGCAAAAGGCCTTAAATATCCACTTGCAAAAAAACTTGAGCCATGATTGAAGTAGGCCAGGTGCTAGTGCATGAAGACCTTATTTCCGAACAATTTGTTTGCAATTTAAACAGCTGTAAAGGAGCATGTTGTATAGAAGGTGATGCGGGGGCTCCGCTGGAGCATGCTGAAAAGGCAATTTTAGAAGAAATTTACCCCAAATTAAAACCATTCATGACCGTAAAAGGAATTGAAACGGTTGAAGCAGAGGGCGCTTATGTGAAAGATTTTGAAGGAGATTATACCACTCCCTGTGTGGATCAGCACAAGGAATGCGCCTACGTAATCTGGGAGAATGGCATTACCAAATGTGCCATCGAAAAAGCTTATGAACTTGGGCAGCTTAGCTGGAAAAAACCGATCTCCTGTCACTTATATCCTATTCGGATTACCTCTTATCCCGAATTTGATGTTTTACACTACGATCGCTGGTCTATTTGCAGCGCCGCATGTACCCACGGTGCCGAACTGAAAGTGCCTGTTTACCAATTTCTTAAAGAACCGCTCATTAGAAAATATGGAGAGGCCTGGTTTGCCGAATTAGAGGAAAAGGTGCAGGCATCTCTGTAGAAATTCTTATTTTTAACCATCCACCTATCGCATACACCCAATGAAAGGAATTATACTTGCCGGCGGTTCCGGCACCCGTTTGCATCCCTTAACCTTGGCCGTAAGCAAGCAATTAATGCCTGTGTACGACAAGCCCATGATCTATTATCCGCTTTCTACACTCATGCAGGCGGGTATCAACGAAATTCTGATCATTTCTACGCCACATGATCTGCCGCACTTTGAAAAGTTGCTGGGTACGGGCGAACAGCTAGGTTGTACATTTTCCTATGCCGTTCAGGAAGTTCCTAATGGCTTGGCCCAGGCCTTTGTAATTGGAGCCGATTTTATTGGGAAGGATGACGTGGCTTTGATTTTGGGAGATAATATTTTTTATGGAGATGGGATGGACCGGCTGATGCAGGAATCAACCAAGCCCAATGGCGGGATGGTCTTCGCTTACCCGGTTTCCGATCCGGAGCGGTATGGCGTGGTGGAGTTTGATGCCGATAAACAGGCTATTTCCATCGAAGAAAAACCGCTCCAGCCGAAATCAAACTATGCCGTACCCGGTTTATACTTTTACGATAACTCGGTAGTTAAAATCGCTCAAAATATACAGCCTTCTGCTCGCGGAGAATATGAAATAACCGATGTAAACAAAACCTACCTGGCCCAGGGCAAACTAAAAGTAGCGGTATTGAGCAGAGGCACCGCCTGGCTGGATACCGGAACCTTTAATTCCCTCATGCAGGCCGGGCAATTTGTGCAGGTAATTGAGGAGCGCCAGGGATTAAAGATCGGGTGTATAGAAGAAATTGCCTACAGAATGGGCTTCATTACCAAAGCGCAATTGAAAGCCATTGCCGAGCCGCTGGTTAAAAGCGGGTATGGGCAGTATTTACTCAGAATCATCAATCAAAATTGATTTTAAATCAGTAATACGTTAAATTATACACATGAAGGTTGCATTAATTACAGGGATCACCGGTCAGGATGGGGCTTATTTAGCAGAGTTCTTGCTCAAGAAAGGATACTTTGTACATGGGCTTAAGCGCAGGAGCTCTTCGTTTAATACGGAACGAATAGACCACTTGTATCAGGATCCTCATGAAGATCAACTGCATTTTAAACTTCACTATGGAGATTTAACCGATTCTACCAACCTGATCCGGATCATTCAGGAAACTCAACCTGATGAAATTTATAATTTGGCCGCTCAGAGTCACGTTAAAGTGAGTTTTGATACCCCTGAATATACCGCCAACGCCGATGGCGTGGGTACGCTTCGTATATTGGAAGCAGTACGTTTATTAGGGATGGCGCAGAAAACGAAGATCTATCAGGCTTCAACTTCCGAGTTATACGGTTTGGTACAGGCCGTTCCGCAGAGTGAAACCACGCCCTTCTATCCACGTTCACCTTATGGCGTTGCCAAATTATACGCCTATTGGATCACGGTAAACTATCGTGAAGCCTACCAAATGTATGCCTGCAACGGGATCTTGTTTAATCACGAAAGCCCTATCCGTGGGGAAACCTTTGTTACGCGTAAAATTACCCGTGCTGCCGCTAAAATTGCCTTAGGTCTGCAGCAAACTTTGTACTTAGGAAACCTTTCTGCGCAACGCGATTGGGGGCATGCCAAAGATTACGTGGAAGCCATGTGGCTCATTTTGCAACAGGAAAAGCCCGAAGATTACGTAATTGCAACCGGGGTAACCACCACCGTTCGTGATTTTGTAAAGTTAGCTTTTGAGGAGCTGGGCATTGAAATTGAATTTAGCGGAAAGGATGAGAATGAGAAAGGAGTGATCATCAACGTCAATGAAGCTCGCTGTAAAGAATTAGGTATTGATGCCGATCAACTGAAACTGGGCACCACTGTAGTTAAGGTCGATCCAAAATATTACCGACCAACTGAAGTTGATCTTTTACTCGGGGATCCAAGCAAGGCTAAAAAACAATTGGGATGGACGCCTAAATACGATTTACCTGCTCTGGTACAGGATATGGTACTTTCGGATCTGCATCTGATGAAAAAAGACGAATTCCTGAAACAGGGAGGATATAGAACCAATAATTACTTCGAATAAACGATAAATACCTGAACTACTACAAAGCCCGGCATTTGTCGGGCTTTTTTTGTCAAATACATATATAAAATTACTTACTACATATAAGCTACCTTAAAT
>JBEDFI010000058.1:0-9896 GCA_041175245.1 Bacteroidota bacterium | reverse complement strand
CACCGGCAAAAATAGGCGCAAAAGTGCGAACTATCGGAATAAAACGCCCCATGATCAGGGCAAATGCCCCCTGCTTATGGTAATATTCTTCGGCTGCTCTTAAATAGCGCTGCTTAAAAAACAGACTATCCCTACGATTATACAAAAGCGGACCTGTCTTTCGCCCGAACCAATAGCCCACAAAATTGCCCAAGATAGCCGCCAAAATTAAACCAATGATCAGGCCAAAAATACTCACATTCAAGCGGTCAGTGGCCACAAACATGCCGGCCAAAAAGAGTAAATAATCACCGGGAAGGAAAAACCCAAAGAATAAACCTGTCTCGGCAAAAATCACAAAAAGTAAGAGATAGAAGCCTCCTTCCCGAAGTACTTGTACAGGATCAACAAGGGTTTGTAGGTAATCCCAGAATTGGTGCATAGATTTCTTACCCTGTAAAGCTACAATATAAAATCAGATTGTACTAAAACAGATTAGCTACCAAATTAGGATAAATTCCTAATAGAATGGTAATGATGGCAGAAATGCCGATCACCCAATTGAAATTGGCAGAAACGGTAATGCGCTCACGCTCGGCTGACTTAAAATACATAGCCACCACCACACGCAAGTAATAGAAAATACCTAGTACCGCATTCAGCACGGCCAAAATCACCAGCCAGATGCGATATTCGCCCAAGACATTGCTGAACATCATAAACTTACCAATAAAACCGGCCGTTAGGGGAATACCACCCAATGACAACATGGAAACGGTTAAAGCAAAAGCTAAGAAGGGATTACTTTTGCCCAAGCCGTTAAAGGCATCAAACTCTTCCGACTGGGTTTGACGTTTTACTAAGATCAAGACCGCAAAAGCGATAATGGTGGCGATGGAATAGGCACTTGCATATACAAATACCGAATTAACAGAAGATGCACCCAAGGCGATAATGGCAAACAGCAAATAACCCACATGCGAAATACCTGAATAAGCCAGCATGCGCTTAAAACTGTGTTGGTACAAGGCGGTGATGTTACCTACCAATAAGGTCAATACCGTGATTACGAGGATGGCCGGCATCCAGAAATCATGTAATGGAGCAAAGCAGAATAAGAACAAGCGTAAAAATGCCGCAAAGCCGGCCGTTTTGGCTACGATGCTCATAAAAGCGGTGATCAAAGCCGGTGAACCTTCGTACACATCGGGCGACCAAAAATGGAAAGGGGCGGCACCTACCTTAAAGCTCAAACCTACCAACATCAATAAAAGACCGGTGTAAAATAACGGATCAATACCGGTTTTGGCGCCAGCAATCACATAATCACTAATGGCAGACAGGTCGAATGAGCCGGTAGCACCATAAATCAAAGTAATACCAAATAAGAGGAATCCGGTAGAAAATGCTCCCATCAAAAAGTATTTTAGGGCAGCTTCATTTGAAGCCACGTCTTTCTTCTTGATGCCCGCCAAAATGTACAGACTTACCGACATGATCTCAATACCGATAAACAGCATGGATAAATTGTGGTAAGACAGCATGACCAACATCCCGGCAAGGGCAAACAACATGATGGCATAGTATTCGGCCACATGTTCGCTAATGCGCTCAAAAGATTGTTTAGCAATGGCCAAAATTAGGAAGGTAGATACAATGCAAATAGCCCCAAATGCTACCGCGAAATTATCGAACAATAGCATGCCGCTGAAAATCGGGGTGGTATGTACATTCCACTCGGCCAAGGTAAAGCCCAAAGCGACCAACAAACCGATTAAGGTGGCAGGTAATAAAGACTTCGTGGCCTTAAATAAACCCAGGTACAACACAAAAAGTGCTAAAAGCGATATGGTGATAATAGCATTCATCAGATTAACGGGCTAATAGTTTAGCGTTCACCACTTCAATCAGCTGGCTAACGGCGGGTTCAGAAATATTCAAAATGGGTTGCGGATACACACCAATCAGGATGACCAGGGCACAAATGATGTACAACACCCCTTTCTCGGTGAAGTCAAGATCTGCAAACTTTTCGGTGGCTTTATTGGCTTCACCCAACATGACCTGCTGGTACATGCGTAACATGTAGACCGCACCGAAGATAATGGTCAGTCCGGCAACAACGGCTAACCACAAGTTATACTGATAGATGCCCATCAGTAATAAAAATTCACCAATAAATCCATTGGTTAGTGGCAGGGCCACCGTACCCAATAAAATGATTAGGAACGTAATGGCCAATTGCGGAGCCGATTTGGCAATACCGCCCATCGAAGCGATTTCGCGGGTACCTACTCGGCGGATGATAATATCCAATACAAAGAACATCCCCACTACGTTGATGCCGTGGTTCAGCATTTGGATCATAGCGCCTTGGAGACCCTGTACATTCCAAACAAAAATACCCGCGGAAATTAAACCCACGTGACTGATGGACGAATAAGCCACCAATCGTTTTACATCTTTTTGGGTAAAGGCAATCACTGCAGCATATACCACACCGATGATCGACAAAATCAAGGCGGTTTGACCCCACTGGCTAAAGCCCAGGGGTGCCACCGGAATCAACCAGCGAATCACGCCATAAATACCCATTTTCAACATGATGCCCGAAAGCAACATAGTGCCTGCGGTTGGCGCCTCGGTATAGGTATCCGGCTGCCAGGTGTGAAATGGAAATACCGGCATCTTGATGGCAAAAGCCAGGAAGAAGGCCCAGAAGATCCAGCCCTGCGTGGTGGCATCTAAATTCAGGGCATAGAAATCTTGGATATCGTAGGTTTTACCCGGAGTTTGCAGGTGCAGGTAAATAATGGCCAGCAACATGAATAAACTTCCGAAAATGGTATACACGAAAAATTTCAGGTTGACCTTGATGCGATTTTCGCCACCCCAAAGGGCGCAAATGAAATAAATCGGAATCAAGGCCGCTTCCCAGCCTACATAGAACAGGAAAGCATCCAAAGCAGTAAATACGGTTAGTAACCCGGCCTGCATAAATAACATTAAGCCATAAAAAGCACCCGATTGATGTTGTTTGAAACCGGCCAACACAATCAATGGCAAAAGTCCATTGGTCAATAACACCAGCAATAAGCTGATACCGTCAATGCCTGCTTTAAAGTTGATACCAATACTGGTCAACCAAGGCTGATTTACCAAAAATTGAGTTCCGGCCTCTGGCTGAAAGCGAGCTACCAAGCAAATGGCATAAGCCAAAGAAATCAAAGACGAAGCCAATGCTGCATACTTTGCTTTAGGTGATGAGCCCATAATTGCGGTGATTGCTGCTCCCGCGATGGGCAATAAAAGGAGTAAAAGTATATCCATTGATCTCTTGCTGTTCCTTTAAATATGATAAAATCCGTAAATCAATAAAGCCACAATGCCGAGTACCATCATGAAAATATAGAAACCTACATTTCCGGTCTGAATTAAACGTAAAGTTTTGCTGGCTTCTTTCGCACTCGTGCCGATGCCGTTCACCAAACCATCGATACCCAATTTATCTACCACCTTGAAGAAGAATTGAGAAATTATATCCAGCGGGCGGGTGATTATAGCACTATATAACTCATCGATATAAAATTTGTGGTAAGATAAGTTCGATAAGAATGAACGTTCTTCGGTATCGGCAGCCGGTACCGCCTTACGGCTGATGTAAATAACATAAGCTACTGCGATGGAAATCAGAGCAGCGCCTACTGAAATACACATTAACAAATATTCAGTGGCATGGTCTAGGGGGATGGTTTCGCCGGCTACTGCATTCGTGTACGCTAATACCGGGCTTAAGAATTGTGCCAGCCAGTGATGGCCGCCCAATACTTCGGGTACCCCGATAAATCCACCAACTATGGAAAGGATGGCCAATACCACTAATGGAATGGTCATAGAAGCAGGTGATTCGTGCAGGTGTTTTTCCTGATCCTTGGTTCCGCGGAAAGTACCGAAGAAAGTCAGGAACAACATGCGGAACATATAGAAAGCAGTCAGCATGGCACCGGCAACACCGATGGCCCATAATATCGGGCTATGCTCATACGCATGTGCCAAAATTTCGTCTTTAGAGAAGAAACCCGAGAATGGCGGTAAACCGGAAATCGCGATGGTACCAGTCAGCATGGTCAGGAAAGTGATCGGCAATTTCTGACGTAAGCCACCCATGCTGCGCATATCCTGCTCGTGGTGCATAGCATGGATCACCGAACCGGCACCCAGGAATAAAAGCGCCTTAAAGAAAGCGTGAGTGATCACGTGGAAGAAGGCTCCGGTGTACGCACCAACGCCCAATCCCAAAAACATGTAACCCAACTGCGATACGGTAGAATAAGCCAATACCTTCTTGATGTCGTTTTGGGTAAGTGCAATTAAAGCAGCCACTATCGCGGTAGCCAAACCTACCACCGCAATAATTTCGGTAGTAAATGGCGCCAGGGTGAACAAGATGTTCGAGCGGGTGATCATATAGATACCGGCAGTCACCATGGTAGCGGCGTGGATCAAAGCCGAAACCGGCGTTGGACCTGCCATCGCATCAGGTAACCAGGTAAACAAAGGCAATTGTGCCGATTTACCGGTAGCACCGATGAATAATAAAATGGTGATTAAAGCCAGAGTGGCATTTCCAGGAGCCATCAAAGCCGCCTGAGGAAATACTTGGGCAAATTCTACACTGCCGAATGTGCTGTAAATCAAGAATACGCCTAAGAGAAAGCCCAAGTCACCAATACGGTTTATCACAAAGGCCTTCTTGGCCGCACTGGCATAATTGCCATTGGTAAACCAGAAACCGATGAGCAGGTAAGAACATAAACCAACGCCTTCCCATCCGATGAACATCACCACATAATTGGAGCCCAATACGAGCAGCAACATGAAGAAGATGAAGAGGTTGAGGTAAGCGAAAAACTTAGCAAAACCGGCATCTTCATGCATGTATCCGCTGGAATACACATGAATCAGGAACCCGATTCCGGTAACGATGAGGAGCATGATGGCGCTCAGCGGATCGACCAGAAACGAAAAAGGAATGTGCAATGAACCCACGCTGATCCAGTCGAAAATGGGGACCAAAAAGCTTTTTTGTGTAGCAGCCTGCAGTTCGAAAAAGATGCCGAGGCTTAATCCGAAGGACAGGAGAATCGCTAAACTTCCAATCCAAGACACCAGGGTTTTAGACCAGACATTTCTGCCCAAACCATTGATCAAAAATCCGATAAGGGGAAAAACAGGAACTAAGTATACTAAATTGATCATGCTCGGTTTACCACTTTAACTTATTCAAAACATTGATATCGACGGAGCTCGTATTGCGATACACCATCACGATAATGGCCAAGCCTACTGCCACTTCGGCGGCAGCCAGGGCCATGATAAAAAATACAAATACCTGTCCGGCGGCATCGCCACGGTAAGCCGAAAACGCAGTCAGCAATAAGTTTACGGCATTCAGCATCAGCTCTACCGACATGAAAATCACGATGGCATTTCTGCGGATGAGTACCCCCATCACGCCAATGGCAAAAATGATTGCGCTGAGTAGGATATAATGATTTAATGGAATGCCCTGAATGGCTTGTGTGATATTTTCCATGCGTTTAGGCTTCTTTTTTGGCTAATAATACCGCTCCGACCATCGCTGATAACAACAAAATGGACGAAATCTCGAAGGGTAATAAAAATTCGTTGAATAATACTTTACCAAGGTTTTTGACCAATCCTAAACCCGGATTAGTTAAAACCACCGGATTAGAAACATTGAGTGCTTTAATTGAACCCACCAGCGTTACCAGCAAACACATGCCGGCCACCACCCCTGCAATTTTCAGCAGGTTAGATTTGGCCGGTTCGGTATCCTTATTCAAATTCAGCAACATCAACACAAATAGGAACAATACCATGATGGCCCCCATGTACACAATGAAATTCACGATGGCCAGAAACTGGGCATTGAGCAAAATATAGTGAATGGTGAACGTGAAAAAGGTAATGATGAGGTACAATACGCTATGCACCGGATTTTTTGAAAAAATCACCAATAACGAAAAGAAAATCGATAAAAAGGCGACTAAATAGAATAAAGACTGGCTCATTACTTGGTCAATTCGGTTAGGGGTTTTTCAACCAGTTTATCTTTTCCGTAAATAAAATCTTTACGCAGGTAATCGGCAGGCACAATCGGACCATCTAAATAAATGGCTTCTTTGGGGCAAGCCTCTTCGCATAATCCGCAGAAGATGCAACGCAGCATATTGATTTCATAGGTTGCAGCATATTTCTCTTCACGGTATAAGGCTTCTTCGCCTTTTTTACGCTCGGCAGCGACCATGGTAATGGCTTCTGCCGGACAAGAAAGTGCGCACAAACCACAGGCGGTGCAACGCTCACG
This sequence comes from Bacteroidota bacterium, assembly GCA_041175245.1. Classification (GTDB taxonomy): domain Bacteria; phylum Bacteroidota; class Bacteroidia; order Sphingobacteriales; family Sphingobacteriaceae; genus JAIPAN01. The sequence continues at coordinate 3,526 of JBEDFI010000058.1, read as the reverse complement.
TCCTTCTTCATCGCGTTTAAGCGAATGCATACCACGCCAGTTTTCAGAAAACTCACGCTCCACCTCCGGGTAAAATACGGTCTCCTTCGGCTTAAACATATGGCGGAAAGTAATGGCCATGCCTTTGAAGATCGCGGGGAGGTACATGCGCTCCCAGAAATTCATCGGTTTCTGCTCTAAAACTTTCTTTCTGTTACTTAATGCTTCCATCTTAAAATCCGTTTACTAAAGCAATCACTACTCCGGTAATCACAATATTGGCAATGGCCAAAGGAATTAATACCTTCCAGCCGAGGTTCATCAATTGATCATAGCGGAAACGCGGAATGGTCCAGCGTACCCACATGAAGAAGAAAATGAACGCAAATATTTTGAGGAACAACACCCCCATACCCAATAGCGGGCCAAAGGTGGGGCCTAATAAATTGTTCATGAAATCCATTCCTGGATAATTATACCCACCGAAATACAAAGTGGCCATTACCGCTGAGGATACAAACATGTTGATGTATTCGGCGAACAGGAAAAAGCCCAGTTTCATCGACGAATACTCCGTATGGTAACCGCCCACCAGCTCGGTTTCACACTCCGGCAAGTCGAAAGGAGTACGGTTAGTTTCCGCGAAAGCGCAAACTAAAAAGATCAAAAAGCCCAGCGGCTGATAAAAGACATTCCAGTTCATGCCGTGCTGCTGCTCGGCAATGTCCTTCAGGCTTAGCGAATTGGTAAGCAATAATAAAGCGATGATGGATAAGCCCATCGGAATTTCGTAGCTGATATTCTGAGATGCAGCACGGATGGCTCCCATCAGTGAGAATTTATTGTTAGATGCCCATCCACCAATCATGATGCCATAAACACCCAGCGAAACCACTCCAAAAATGTAGAGAATACCCACGTTAATATCGGTAGCCTGCAAGGCGATGGTTCTGCCAAATAATTGGATATCCTGCCCCCATGGAATCACGGCAGAGCCGATACAAGCGGTGAGAATAGCCAGTGAAGGTCCGGCGATGAACAGAAATTTGTTTGATTCCGTCGGAATAATTTCCTCTTTCAGAAACATTTTTACCCCATCGGCCAAAGGCTGGAACATCCCTCCCGGACCGGCACGGTTCGGACCTACCCGATCTTGAAGGAAAGCCGCAATTTTACGCTCAGCCAGGGTAGAGTACATCGCTACCAGCAAGCTCAAGCTGAAAATCACCGTAATGAATACAAATTTCTCTATAACGAATGCGATTTCCATTAGTTTTTCTTAGTTCGTTCGAATTCTTCTTTGTTGGCTGCCATTAAAGCCGGATTCGGCTGAATAACCGGCAACGGTTTCAATGTTTCGTAGTGATTAGATGAAATTACCGAAGTATTAGCAATGGCACGTGGACCTTCAATTACCCAATCGCTGGTATTTTTCTTGTCGAAACGGCAAGTATTGCAAATAAATTCCTCCACTTCGTTGTACTCGTCCTTGCGGGCGGTTACACGAATTACCTCTTCACCTTTGTACCATAAAGTCACTTTACCCGAACAAGTTGGACAATCGCGGTGCGCATCTACCGGCTTGGTAAACCAAACACGATTCTTGAAACGGAAAGTCTTGTCAGTTAAAGCCCCTACCGGGCATACATCAATTACGTTTCCAGAGAAATCGTTATCAATGGCTTGCTCGATATAGGTAGATATTTCGGCATGGTCGCCACGGCCCAACACGCCATGTACCCGGTTATCGGTAATTTGGTCGGCAACGTAAGTACAACGGTAGCATAAAATACAGCGGTTCATGTGCAGCTGAATTTTATCGCCAATATCGATGCGCTCAAAAGTACGACGCTCAAACTCATAACGGGTTTGTGCAGCACCGTGCTCAAAACCTAAATCTTGTAAGCTGCACTCTCCTGCCTGATCGCAAACCGGACAATCTAATGGGTGATTGATCAACAACATTTCCACCACGCCTTTACGAGCTTCCACTACTTCCGGAGAAGTGATGTTTTCCACTTCCATGCCGTCCATCACGGTAGTACGACAGCTGGCCACCAGTTTAGGCATCGGACGAGGATCTTTTTCAGAACCTTTGCTGACTTTCACCAAACAGGTACGACATTTACCGCCGCTGCCTTCCAACTTAGAATAGTAGCACATGGCCGGCGGAACGATGTCACCCCCAACTTGCCTTGCGGCATTCAGAATGGTCGTTCCCGGATCTACTTCTACGGTAATTCCGTCTATGGTGACTTTAACTTTTTCGCTCATTGTTAAAGATTAATCTCTTTTTTCTTTTTGTCATGCTGAATGAAATGAAGCATCCTAAAATTCTTCACTTCGCTCAGAATGATCTGTTATTTTTATGCCAGTACAACCGATGGAAGCGGATCGGCATACTTTGCCAGGCCATAATTGCCTTTTTGGGCTTCCTGCGGATGCGTAACATGCCATTCAAACTCATCGCGGAAGTGACGAATAGCACTGGCTACCGGCCAGGCTGCCGCATCTCCCAATGGGCAAATGGTATTTCCTTCAATTTTTTTAGCCACATCCACCAATAAGTCGATGTCGCTCATAGTACCGTGGCCATACTCCAAACGGTGGAGTACTTTTTCCATCCAGCCGGTACCTTCACGACAAGGTGAACATTGTCCGCAGCTTTCGTGGTGATAGAAACGACTGAAGTTCCAGGTATTGCGAACGATGCAGGCATCTTCATCTAATACCACAAAACCGCCCGAACCCAACATGGTTCCGGTAGCAAAACCACCATCTGATAATGACTCGTAGGTCATCAGACGGTTTTCGCCATTTACAGTTTTTAAAATCAGGTTGGCAGGCAGAATAGGTACCGAAGAACCTCCGGCCACCACCGCTTTGAGTCGTTTACCATGGGCAATACCGCCGCAATATTCATCCGAATAGATAAAATCTTCTACCGGAACGCCCAATTCTATTTCGTACACACCGGGTTTATTGATATTGCCTGAAGCAGAGATCAATTTGGTACCGGTACTGCGGCCAATTCCGATTTTGGCATACTCATCGCCGCCTTCGTTCACGATAGGCACCACCGCAGCAATCGATTCTACGTTGTTGACTACCGTTGGGCAGCCATATAAACCAGACACGGCCGGGAAAGGAGGTTTGATACGTGGGTTACCACGTTTTCCTTCCAGGGATTCCAATAAAGCGGTTTCTTCACCGCAGATATAGGCACCACCTCCGGGTTGTACATACAGTTCGAGATCGAAACCTGAACCTAAAATATTTTTACCTAAAAATCCGGCGGCTTTGGCTTCCGCGATTGCTTTTTCCAAAATGCGGATTTGCGGCATCATCTCACCACGAACATAGATGTAGGAAGTGTTGGCTCCCAAAGCATAGCTCGATACGATCATCCCCTCGATGAGTAAGTGAGGGATGTGGGTCATCAGGTAGCGGTCTTTAAAGGTACCCGGCTCCGATTCGTCGCCATTGCACACCAGGTAACGTGGCACGCCTTCTGGCTTGGCCAAAAAGCTCCATTTCATCCCGGTAG
>JBEDFI010000057.1:0-9943 GCA_041175245.1 Bacteroidota bacterium | reverse complement strand
GTCATACACTTAGTAATTTTTTATTTGCAGGTATGGGTTTTTTTCACTCAAATTTGCTCCCAAATTCCGAACCTAAGCGTTAATAAAACTAAAATTCATTTTATGGCCAATTCAAAAGCAGCACATCAGGAACTGAGTTTTTTTGGAGATGTGTGTGAGTTTTTTGATCATGCAGCACAATTTACCAATCACGATGCTGGCTTATTAGATCAAATTAAATCTTGTAATAGTGTGTACCGATTCCGTTTCCCGATCAGAAAGGGAAATGGGGTAGAAGTAATAGATGCCTGGAGAGTAGAGCATTCTCATCATAAATCTCCTACCAAAGGGGGTATTCGCTACAGCGATATGGTGAACGAGGATGAAGTAATGGCCTTGGCTGCCTTGATGACCTACAAATGCGCCATTGTAAATGTGCCTTTTGGCGGTGCAAAAGGGGGCATTAAAATCAATCCAAAAGACTACTCGCTGGCTGAACTTGAAAACATTACCCGTCGTTATACAGTAGAACTGGCAAAAAAGAACTTTATTGGTCCGGCCATTGATGTTCCCGCACCCGATTATGGATCCGGTGAACGTGAAATGAGCTGGATTGCCGATACCTATCAGACTATGAATCCAGGCCAATTAGATGCCTTGGGTTGTGTAACTGGTAAACCGCTCGCTTTGCATGGTATTGCAGGTCGTCGCGAAGCAACCGGTCGCGGAGTAGCCATCGCGGTTCGCGAATGCGTTTCTGTGGCGGAAGATATGAAAGCTTTGGGACTGACTCCTGGTTTGGAAGGCAAACGGGTGATTGTGCAAGGTCTGGGTAACGTTGGTTACCATTCTGCTAAATTCCTGGCCGAATTTGGTGCAAGCATCGTGGGTCTTTGTGAATATGAAGGGGCTATCTACAATGAAAATGGGTTAGACCTGGATGAAGTATTTAACCATCGTAAAGCTACCGGCTCAATTCTGGGTTTCAAAGGTGCTCAAAAAGAGTTCAAAAATTCACCAGAAGGATTAGAGCAGCCATGCGACATTTTGGTTCCAGCTGCATTGGAGAATGTAATTACCGAAGAAAATATTAGTCGCATTCAGGCAAAAGTAATTGCTGAGGGTGCCAATGGCCCAACCACGCCGGGTGCGGAAGCCATGTTTGTAAAAAAAGGCGGCATTATTATTCCCGACATGTACTGTAATGCTGGCGGGGTAACCGTTTCTTATTTTGAGTGGTTGAAAAACCTTTCTCACGTGGCATTTGGCCGTATGGACAAGCGTTATGAGGAAACTGCTAACCAAAACCTGGTGAACATGGTCGAAGCCACTACCGGTGTAAAACTCAGCCCGGAGCAACGCAGTGTAATTGTAAAAGGCGCCACTGAATTGGAATTAGTTAATTCAGGATTGGAGGACACCATGATCCGTTCATACCACGAAATTCGTGAGGTAAAAATGGCGAATCCTAAAATCGAAACTTTACGTATCGCTGCATTTGTAAATGCGATTGATAAAGTTGCCGTGTCGTATTCAAACATGGGAATTTGGCCTTAATTTGTTGTTAAACTAAGCAAGAGAAAAGGGGTGCTGATTCTTTCAGTATCCCTTTTCTATTTATTGATGCTCTGATGACAAAAAGCCCGAGATATTTCTGAGAATTATTAGCCCTGAAAATGGATAATATGTACTTTTGCACAGTTATTACATCATATTATTCATCTCTATGAAGAAGAGCTCAATTATCGGATTAATCATTATTGCAGTATCTATTGGGGTGATCATCAGCTTATATGCCGATTCGAGCACCTACGGTAATTTTAATGATGCCAAAGAATCAGAAACCGAGTGCTATGTGTCTGGGAATTTAGATGTGCAAAAGGCAATGGTCTACAATCCTCAGTTAGACGCTAATTATTTCTCTTTTCACATGAAGGATAAGGATGGTAAAGTGTGTAAGGTGGTTTTTTATGGCACCAAGCCTCAAGATTTTGAAAAGTCGGAGAACATTGTATTGACAGGTAAAATGGTTGGGAATGAGTTTCATGCCACCAAAATGCTCATGAAATGTCCTTCAAAATACAATAAGGACGAGGTAGAGGTTAAAGCTTCATCCGCCATTTAAACCCCCAGCACAGATATGGATACCACATTTATTGGCGAAAACCTCTTACCCGGACAACTGGGGCAGTTTTTTGTAGTACTTTCTTTCGGCACTGCCTTACTCTCCACGCTTGCCTATTATTTTGATACCATCAAAGATCAAGCCGATGGTTCCTGGAGAAAAATTGCCCGATATGCCTTTGCATTGAATTTTTTGGCAGTTATTGGGATCGGGGCCAGTCTGTTCTACATCATTTACAATCACCTGTTCGAATATCACTATGCCTGGGCGCATTCTTCGCGTTCATTGCCTGTTTATTATATCATTTCCAGCTTTTGGGAAGGGCAGGAGGGTAGTTTCTGGCTTTGGACTTTCTGGCAATCGGTCTTAGGATTGGTTTTGCTTTTCAAAGCCAAGAGTTGGGAAAGTCCGGTGATGAGTGTGGTGATGCTTTCACAGGTCTTTCTTGCCTCCATGCTCTTGGGTGTAGAGATATTAGGTGCAAGAGTGGGAAGTTCTCCATTTATCTTGCTGAGAGAAGCCATGGATGCTCCCGTATTCTCTCGTCCCGATTATCTCGGCTTGATTGCCGATGGGAATGGTCTGAACCCCTTATTGCAGAATTACTGGATGGTCATCCACCCGCCAACCTTGTTTATGGGTTTTGCGGCCATGATTGTTCCCTTTGCATTTGCCATTGCCGGCTTGTGGCAAAAGCGCTTTGAAGATTGGATCAAAGCAGCCTTGCCTTGGGCATTGTTTGCCGTGATGGTGTTGGGTGCGGGTATTATTATGGGTTCCTTTTGGGCATACGAAGCACTAAATTTTGGAGGTTTCTGGGCCTGGGATCCGGTTGAGAACGCCTCGTTGATCCCTTGGCTGACCCTTATTGCCGCTGTCCATGTGATGCTGGCCTATAAAAATAGCGGGCAGGCCTATTTTACATCGGTATTTTTGGCGCTCATCAGCTTTTTATTGGTTTTATATGCATCCTTTCTTACCCGCAGCGGTATTTTGGGTGAAGCATCGGTTCACTCCTTTACCGATCTGGGCATGTTCTGGCAGTTATATCTGTTTATTGCGGCTTTCAAATTATTGGCCATCGGCTTAATTTGGTCCCGATGGAAATCCATGCCTTTCTCTAAAAAAGAGGAAGAAACGTATTCCAGAGAATTATGGCTCTTTATTGGAGCGATCATTTTGGTCCTGGCCTGTTTACAGATTTTAGCAACTACCTCCATACCGGTATTCAATAAAATTTTTGGTACCGAAATTGCTCCACCCACTCAGGTGGTAGAGCATTACAATAAATGGCAAATCAATTTTGCCATCATCACTGCCCTGATTTCCGGATTTACTCAATACCTCAAATACAAAAAAACAGATCCAAAACAGTTTTATCGTCAGGTACTTCGTGCCCTGCTCATTTCAGTTATTTTAACTGCGATTACCGCATATATTTGTGGAATTTATACGAACATTGGCTACCTCCTCCTCACTTTTTCGGCCTTATTCTCCGTCATTGCCAATGCTCATATTTTGTATGATGCTATCCGCGGAAAGTGGAAACTTGCCGGATCGGCCCTGGCTCACGTTGGCTTTGGCTTATTGTTGATAGGCGCCATGGTGGCTGCGGCTACCAATAAGGTAATTTCAATTAATAGTAGTGGAATTGGTTTTGGCGATGCATTCGCCAAGGACAATAATCCAAGAGAAAACATCATCTTGTACGAAAACGAACCGGTAAGCATGGACAAGTATACGGTTACCTATCTGGGCGACTCAACCTCAGGACCGAATACCTATTATCGTGTTAATTACAAAGTGATCGACCCTAAAACTGGTGCAATTACGGAGGAATTCGATTTATATCCGAACGCACAGCAAAATGCTAAAATGCGCCAGATCATTGCTTCGCCAGATACCCGTCATTATGTTTGGAAAGATATTTATACGCATGTAAGCAGTGTGCCTCTCAAGGAAGCTGAACACGAGCCGCATGAGGGACATACGGACGAAGAAGATTACGGCGAGCCGGTTCTCTATCAGGTCAAGCCAGGCGATAGCATTCGTGTACGGGATGCCGTGATTGTTGTAAGGTCTGTAGACCGGGGAGCCAAACTCCAAAATATTCCATTGGCAAAAGGAGATGTTTCGGTAGCAATGGATTTGGAGGTGACCTCCGGACAAAAAACAGTTCGTGTAGCACCGGCATTCCTAATCAAGGGAAATAATACCTACGATTTCGGAAAAACGATCGATGAATTCGGGATGAAATTGCGTTTCACCAATATACTCCCTAAAGAAGATAGGTTGGAACTCAGTATCTATCAAAAGCCCAAGGCTGAAAAAAACTGGATTGTCATGAAAGCAATTGTATTTCCTTACATCAATTTATTCTGGGCCGGAGCTATTCTTATGACCATTGGTTTTCTCCTCTCTATTTTTAGAAGAAATAAAGAGCTAAAAATTGCCTGATATGAAGATTGTTCTCCTGGGTAGCGGCCGGGTGGCCACACAATTGGGCAGGGCTTTGCAAAAGGCGGGAGAAGAAATCATCCAAATTTATAGCCCCACGGCAGCTCATGCAACTGCATTAGCGAAAGCATTGAATACGGATTTCACCAGTGATTTAGCCGATCTGCGTACAGATGCAGATTTGTACATCATATCTGTAAAGGATGATGCCATTCCAGCCCTCATCCAAAATCTGTCACTAGAAAACAAATTGCTAGTCCATACCTCGGGCTCAAGCCCCATGGCTTTGCTGGAGCAGGCATCTGAGCGCATCGGCGTTTTCTACCCGCTTCAAACCTTTTCTTTTGAAAGGGAAGTAGATTTTAGTACAGTACCCCTACTTATTGAGTCTAATGATTCAGAGTTATTAAAAACATTGCAAAACTTAGGAGCTAAACTTAGCTCCAAAGTGCTGGAAGCAGATTCAAAACAGCGAATGGTATTGCATGTAGCTGCGGTTTTTGCCTGTAATTTTAGTAACCATTTATTCGCCATTGCCCAGCAATTATTGGCCAAACACCAACTCGATTTCGAACTAATCCGCCCGCTAATTGCCGAAACTGCCTTAAAAGTACAGTCAAACCTGCCCACTGAGGTGCAAACAGGTCCGGCCATTCGCAAAGACGAGCTCAGCATTCAAAAGCACCTCGATCTATTGAAAGATCAACCCCAGCTTCAGGAGATCTATCGTTTGCTCAGTCAGAGCATAGTCAATTTACGTTAGCATTCCGCTTGCCCGCCTAATTTTTTTAATTTTGCGCTGCGATGAATATGTTCAAGATCAAGATCAATTTTGAGGAAGCCGATCATGCTCCTGTTGAATTAGCGATTGCTAAGGGAGAGTCTGTATTAGACGTGTGTATGGATAATGGCATTGAGCTGCAGCACAACTGTGGCGGGGTGTGTGGATGCAGCACCTGTCACATTTATGTGAACCAGGGCATGGACCATTTACAAGAAATCTCTGACAAGGAGGAAGATTTCATCGACCGTGCTGTAAATCCACGCATCAATTCACGTTTGGGCTGCCAATGTGTGGTAATTGATGGAGATATTGAAGTAACTTTACCCGATCAAAGCCAATTTTTAGGACATTAATTATGATTGACGATAAATACGCTCTTCCGATTCACTGGAATGACTACGAAGATATTGCCATGGGTTTGTATGAGAAATTTGGCGATGAGTTTGGCGAATCTAAAATTTACCGCATCCGCTTTACCGAGCTGATGGAATGGGTACTCAGTTTGCCCTCCTTTGCCGGTAAACGCGAAGAGTGCAATGAAGGTCATTTGGAACAGATCCAGTCTGCCTGGGTATACGAATGGCGAGATAATCAATAATCCATGTTGCAGAAACTTGCTCAAATAAAAGCCTTTGTTTTCGATGTGGACGGCGTACTGACCGACGGTACCGTACACGTAACAGAAACCGGTGAGCAATTGCGCAGATTCAGTATTAAAGACGGCTATGCCCTTCAATTAGCCGTGAAACGTGGCTTTCCAATTGCAATTATCTCCGGCGGACGCTCACAAAGTGTGGTCAGACGTTTAAAAGGCTTGGGCATTCAGGATATTTACATTGGTGTGGATGCCAAGACGGACGCTTTTGAAGAATTTCTATTGATACATGATTTACAAGCTGAGCAGGTACTTTATATGGGCGATGATATCCCCGATCTGCCTGTGATGAAATTAGTCGGATTGGCTACTTGTCCTGCCGATGCTGCGGAGGAAATCAAAGCAATTTCAGCCTATATCTCTCCAAAAAAAGGAGGAGAGGGTTGTGCCCGCGATGTTATTGAGAAAGTACTGAAAGTTCAGGATGCCTGGATGGACGAACATCCATCGGCGAAAGCCTAATCCAATGCCTGTTTTCCCTCCACTTATTTTAGCTTCAAAATCCCCTCGCCGTCAGGAATTGATGCATTTGCTTGGCCTGGATTTCCGTGTAGTGCTTAAAGAAGTGGATGAAAGTTATCCAGACCATTTAAGTCCGGCTCAGGTTGCACTCTACATTGCTGAAAAAAAAGCAAAAGCCTTTGATGAAGACATCACAGACGAGATTGTGATTACTGCCGATACCTTGGTTTGTGTGGAAGGACAAATTTTAGGCAAGCCAGAAAATGAGGACCATGCTTTTGAGATGTTATCCTTGCTTTCAGGCCGCAAGCATGAGGTGATGACCGGCGTTTGTTTGCTGAAAGCGCATCAACTACATTCCTTTGTAGAAACTTCGGAAGTTTATTTTAGAAACTTAAGCCCAGAGCAGATCAGATCGTACATTGCCAGCGGGCAACCGATGGATAAAGCCGGAGCCTACGGCATCCAGGAATGGATCGGTTTGATTGGCATTGAGCGTATCAACGGTTCTTACACGAATGTGGTGGGTTTGCCTACTCATCGCTTGTATGAAGAACTGCTGAAACTAGTTTAAACGCTCAATAACTGCTCAAAAAAACCACCGATTTCGCGTTCGCGGTCTACCAAGTGAATCTCTAGAATCCATTCACGTGGATTTCCAGACTTATCCGGTCCGAACATATCGGTTTGATTTTCGGGATGGATATAGTTATCCTTTATCTCTTTCTCCAGCCTTTCATGCGGAAAATGCCCGATGATGTGCCCGGCGATGTGTCCGCCAAACTCCCAGTCGTATTTTTTCGAAACGGCAAGCACATGGGCGTAGTACTCAGCACCTGTTAAGCTTGTCTGGGTATCAAAAAAAGCTTTGCACTCCTGCCAAATAGGTTCCAGGTCATTTTTCAGCTTTAGTTTCACCGGATCCTGGCCAATCACGTAAGTGCGGCCAAAATCAGCTTCCCATTCATCGAAAATGGGACCGAAATCCAGAAAAAGAATCTCTTCCTCCCTCAAGGTTAAATTAGGCGGATTTTCGTTGTAGGGCAGGAGCGTATTTTTTCCGGCCCGGATAATGCGTTTGTGCCAGTATTTCTCAATCCCAAATAATTCCTTGGCCAGCAAAAAAACCTCTTCATTTAACTGTTCTTCGGTTTTACCCGGGCAGATGAGCCCTCTTTGCTCCAAGGTGTTAAACAAATACAAGGCCTTTTGCTCGGCCTCTATGAGTTTCTGTTTAGTTTGACTCATGTTATTCTTTATAGGTGAGCCATTTGGCCAATTCTTTGAAATTGACTTTTTTGCCATACATCAGGATACCCACCCGGTAAATTCGTGCGGCCAGCCAAGTGGTAAAAAGGAATCCTCCAATTAATAAAACGATTGAAAGGGCCAACTCCCATGCCGGTACTCCGAACGGTAAACGAACCATCATGGCAATGGGGGAGGTGAACGGGATGATACTCAGCCAGAAGGACAAGGTGCTATCCGGATTATTGACGATGAAACTGAAGGACATGATATACGTAAACAACAAGGGCATGGTAATGGGAAACATAAATTGTTGCGTTTCGGTTTCGTTGTCGACTGCGGCCCCAATTGCGGCGAATAATGCACTGTAAATGAGGTAACCGCCCAGAAAGAATACCAGAAAACAAGTAAAAATATACGTCATGTCGAGGGTTTGAACGGCTTTAATAATTCCCCTGCCAAGGCCGCTATTTTCAGCTACTTGTGCTTTTTGTGCGGCATCTGCTTCGGCACCCGAACTACTCAGGCCCGATTGTACTTGCTCAATTTTGTCTTTGAATATGAGTTTACTTGCTGCCCCGGTGAGTGTGGTAGATAATACGATCCACAGAATAAATTGTGTGAGCCCGACCAGTCCTACTCCAATAATTTTACCCATCATCAATTGAAAAGGTTTTACGGAAGAAATGACCACTTCTACAATGCGACTGGTTTTTTCCTCGATTACTCCACGCATCACTTGTGAACCGTAAATGAACAATGAAATATAAATCAAAATTGCAGCGGCAAAACCGATGGCGTAGGCGGCTCCGGCACTGCTGTCTTTCTCTCCTTCCTCGCTCAATTCAATCGAATCAATGTTCACATCCGGGTCAATATCCTTGAGCGTGGCCGGATCAATGCCCGCATCTTTTAGTTGTTTATTCCGCAAGAGGTCATTGATTTGGTTCTCAATGTTCGACACTGCCGAAAGTCCTGCTTTTTTAGTAGAAAAGAGTTCAATTTTACCTCCATTTTCGACATTCGCAGGGATGTAAAGCACAAAGCCATCTCCCTTTTCGGTGGCTTCCTTTTTAGCTGTAGCTAAATTTTCTTTGGATATGCTGTAATTGACCGATCGGCTGCTCTTGAAATTACCTGCGAAAATCCCGCTTTTATCTATCACCTTCACCTCCGCTTTTTTATCTCCGCCCTTCACACTCAAGAAAGCAATCAGGCCATACATGCCGATAATGAGTGCGGGCACCAGGAAAGTCATCACCAAAAATGATTTCTTTTTTACCCTGCTTAGGTATTCGCGTTGTATTATAATTAAGATCTTATTCATGTTTTTAACTTAAATGAGTTACTTTTTGAATGAAAATATCGTTGATGCTCGGAACTTCTTCCTTTAATTCAGTAATCTGGATGCTTGGCAACAAATACTTGAGCAGATCATTGGTGCTTTTACCATCCGTTATTTTAACAATTACTTTTTCCCCATCAGGAGCTTGCACAATTTCGAATAATCCTGCTTTCGCTTCCGGGAAGGTGCCTGTGTAACGAAGGCTATAGGTATGATTCCGGTAGGCGTTTTTAATATCTTTTACCTTGCCATCCAGGATCTTATGTGAACGATTGATCAACGCAATGCTGTCGCACAATTGCTCTACCGATTCCATGCGGTGGGTGGAGAAGATGATGGTAGCTCCCTTACGGTTCAACTCCAGAATTTCTTTCGTAATGATTTCCGCATTCACCGGATCGAAACCAGAGAAAGGCTCATCCAAAATGATCAATTCCGGATCATGTAAAACGGTGGCCACAAATTGTACTTTCTGTTGCATGCCTTTGCTCAGATCTTCCACCTTTTTGTCCCACCAGGTTTGCATGTCCATTTTCTCGAACCAGTATTTAATGCGCTTGATGGCTTCGGCCCTCGATAATCCTTTCAGCTGAGCCAGGTAGAGCACTTGCTCGCCGATGGTCATTTTCTTGTATAAACCGCGTTCTTCGGGCAGGTAACCTATTTTGGCAATATGGTCGGGATTGAGTTTTTCGCCATTAAAATACACTTCACCTTCATCGGGTGCCGTAATTTGATTGATAATACGAATAAGGGAGGTCTTACCCGCCCCGTTGGGGCCTAATAAGCCAAAGATGCTGCCTTTTTCGATCTCCATGCTGACCCCATCGAGGGCACGGTGCTGGGCATATTGTTTAACGATGTTTCGAATGCTAAGCATAATTGAGA
>JBEDFI010000056.1:0-10100 GCA_041175245.1 Bacteroidota bacterium | reverse complement strand
ATAGTATTTATTTTTAAGTAACATTTATTACCTTTTTTAGCTATTTTTCGAAGTAGTTTTGACAAAAACTATTTAAAACAGCATGGAGATTTTAGGATTTTTGCTTGCGGCACTGGTAGGGATTTCCCTTGGATTGATTGGTAGCGGCGGCTCCATTTTAATGGTACCTATATTAGTTTATGTGATGGGCTTGGAACCAGTTTTGGCCACGTCCTATTCACTTTTTATTGTAGGTACCACCGCTTTGGTGGGTGCATTCAATAACTACCGAAAAGGATGGGTACATGTAAAAATTGCTTTTTTATTCGGTTTAACTTCAATCTTAACGGTATACATAAGTCGAAAATGGCTTATACCGCTCATCCCCGACCAACTTTTTAGTGCAGGTAGTATGGTCATCACCAAAGCAATGGCTACAATGGTCTTGTTCGCCATACTGATGCTGATGGCAGCCACCGCTATGATCAGGAGCAAGCCGCTTCATCAGGTGGTTATATCGGCTGATGCTTCTCCAGATTACCTCAAACTCTTTTCATATGGATTATTGGTAGGCTTAGTAACCGGATTTTTAGGCGCCGGAGGCGGATTTCTGATCATTCCGGTCCTGGTTTTGGTTTTTGCACTCCCAATGAAGGAAGCGGTGGGTACCTCCCTGTTGATCATCGCCCTCAATTCGCTCATTGGTTTTACGGGTGATTTAGGCCATTTTGAGCTCAACTGGAAGCTGCTACTTGCGATCACATCTATCGCGGTAGCCGGCATATTTATTGGCGGATGGCTCGCTAAAAGGGTAGATGGCAATAAACTCAAAGTAGCTTTCGGCTGGTTTGTATTACTGATGGGAACCTACATCATTACGAAAGAGCTGTTCCTCAAGTAGAAATGTTGGTGATAGGTTCATCGGCCAAACAAGCCATAGAATATCATTAAATTTGTATCCATAGCTTTTATCTATAACCAAACCCTCTGATGAACTTAGGAATGCTCATTCAACTGTTTGAACCGGCTTTAATTCGCGAAATTGAAGAATTTGGTCAAGCTCAGCAGTACAAAGAAGGTGAGCTCATCATGGACTACGGCAAATACGTTCGTATGATGCCGATGGTGGTGGCCGGGACCGTAAAGGTGTATCGTCAGGATGAAAATGGCAAAGAAATTTTGCTGTATTACCTTTCCAGTAATGAAAGCTGCTCGATGGCTTATAGTTGCTGTATGGAAGCCAAGAGAAGTGAGGTAAAAGCTATTGCTGAAGACGATGTGGAACTTATTGCCATTCCCCATACCAAGCTTGATGAATGGCTCTGTAAATATCCCAGCTGGAAAAACTACATCATGCGCAGCTTTAACGAGCGATTCATCGAGCTCTTGAAATCCATCGAAGGCATCGCTTTCCATAAGCTCGATGAGCGGCTGGTGGCTTATCTGAAAGAAAAAAAACGTTTAAGTGGATCCAGTGTAATAAAAGTTTCCCATTATTCTATTGCTGATGAGTTGGCTACCTCCAGAGTGGTGATTTCACGCTTGCTCAAACAATTAGAAAACGAGGGTAAAATACTGCTTTATAGAAACGAAATTAAATTACTGCAATTGTGACTTTAGTTACCATTGTTTGAATACGGTTTTCGGATATTTGTGAAATAGATATAAATGATAATAACAACCGCTGTATGAAAATCGAGCAAATTTATACCGGATGCCTGGCTCAGGGCGCCTATTACATCCAATCAGAAAATGAAGTTGCCATTATTGATCCGCTTCGCGAAGTAAAACCTTACATCGAAAAGGCACGGGCTAATGGCGCAAAAATCAAATATGTTTTTGAAACGCATTTTCATGCTGATTTTGTTTCGGGACACTTGGATTTAGCTAAAGCTACCGGTGCTCCGATTGTATATGGTCCTACCGCACAGCCTGGTTTCGAAGCTTACATTGCAAAGGATCAGGAAATATTTTCTGTGGGTAAGCTGAAAATCAAGGTATTGCACACGCCCGGCCATACCATGGAATCTACCTGCTATTTATTGATGGATGAAAACGGCAAAGAAACCGCTCTTTTTTCTGGCGATACCTTATTTATAGGTGATGTCGGTCGTCCTGATTTAGCCCAAAAGGCAGCTCACCTCACTCAGGAGGAGTTAGCAGGCACTTTATTTGATTCATTGCGTAGCAAAATCATGACCTTACCCGATGACGTAACCGTGTATCCTGCACATGGAGCTGGTTCTGCCTGTGGTAAAAACATGAGTAAGGAAACCACAGATAGCTTAGGCAATCAGAAAAAGTTTAACTACGCCCTGCGGACCAATATGACCCGCGAAGAGTTTATTAAAGAGGTAACCGACGGTTTAATGCCTCCACCGGCTTACTTCCCTGAGAATGTTCGCATGAATAAAATGGGCTACGAGAGTATAGACCAAGTATTGGCAAAAGGTACCCGTGCCCTAAGTCCGGAGGCTTTTGAGGCCGCGGCCAACGAAACTGGCGCCATCTTACTGGATACTCGCGATGCCCAAACCTTTGCCAAAGGCTTCATTCCTAATTCTATTAATATTGGTCTGAATGGCGGTTTTGCACCATGGGTAGGTGCCCTGATACCTGATATCAATCAGGAAATTTTAATTATTGATGAAGAAGGCCGTGAAGAAGAAGTGGTAACCCGATTGGCCCGTGTAGGGTACGATCATGCCATTGGCTATCTCAAAGGCGGAGTGGAAGCCTGGAAAAAAGCTGGTTTCGAACTGGATACCATCGAATCCATCGATGCGGATGAACTGGCTAAACGTCAGGCAGAAGATCCATCTATTTCCATTTTAGATGTGCGTAAAACATCTGAAAACATTTCAGAGCATATTTTAGGCGCAGAAAATCTGCCCTTGGATTATATCAACGATCAAATGGCTGCATTGGACAAGGATACAACCTATTACATCCATTGCGCCGGCGGTTACCGTTCCATGATTTATGCTTCTATCTTAAAAGCCCGGGGATTTGATAAGTTGATCGATGTGAAGGGTGGTTTCAAGGCCATTAAAGAATCTGGCAAATTTAAGCTGAGCGATTACGTTTGCCCAAGTACCTTATTATAAATCTGTAAAATTGTATGATAGAATTTTTATTAGCCCCATGGCCCTGGTATTTTTCTGGCGCCATGATTGCGGCCCTCATGCTCTCGCTTCTTTATTTCGGTAAATCATTTGGCTTTTCATCCAACTTCCGCACCATTTGTGCGGCTTGTGGAGCCGGCAAGAAAACCAAGTTTTTTGATTTCGATTGGAGAGCTCAACAGTGGAATCTACTTTTTCTCTTCGGATCGGTCATTGGTGGTTACCTGGCCTCTAATTTTTTAAATAATGCTGAACCCCTACACTTAGCCGACGCCACCATTTCAGACTTAGCTGCCTTGGGCATTCAGTTTGATGGATTGATCAATCCAATGCAACTCTTTAGCGTAGAAAGCATGTTAAGTTTTAAAGGATTTCTAACCCTGATTGGTGGAGGTTTGCTGGTTGGTTTCGGTTCACGTTATGCAGGCGGATGTACTTCGGGGCATGCCCTAACCGGCTTATCAAGCCTGCAATGGCCATCCTTAATTGCCGTAATCGGCTTTTTTATTGGCGGATTGCTGATGACACATGTATTATTCCCATTAATTTTTTAAGCAGATGAAAGGATTAAAATTTATTCTTGCCGGTGTATTATTTGGCATCGTGATGAGCAAATCGGAAGCCATTTCCTGGTATCGAATACAAGAGATGTTTCGTTTTCAGTCGTTTCATATGTTTGGCATCATAGGCACGGCCGTATCTATTGGTATTTTAAGTATTTATCTTATCAAAAAATATCACGTAAAAGATATTGAGGGCAAACCAATTACCATTCCTGAAAAAGAGAAAGGATGGAAGAAAGGAATTATCGGCGGAAGTATTTTCGGTATGGGCTGGGCCCTGACAGGCGCCTGTCCTGGTCCGATGTTTATTAATGTGGGTCAAGGATATTGGGCGTTTCTCTTGATTATTCTGGGAGCTGTAATGGGTACGTATTTATATGGTGTATTGAGGGATAAAATGCCGCATTAATCCGTCTGAAATGATAAAATAACTTTATTGGACAGCTGAAACCGGATGTAAATGCTTCGTTTGCTGATTGAACAACAAAGTTTCACTGAAACTGGTTATGAAGAAATAAAATAAGCATATCACATGGAAAAATATACTAAGCCCAAATCCAGTTTTGCTGAGCTGATCAACGGAGAAAAGCCGGTTTTAGTTGATTTCTTTGCAGAATGGTGTGGCCCCTGCAAAGCAATGGCACCCATCTTGAAGGAGTTGAAAACAAGGCTGGGAGATAAAGCGACGATTGTTAAAATTGATGTAGATAAGAACCCCGCTGCAGCGGCAGCCTATCAGGTTACGGGTGTACCAACCTTGATTTTATTTAAAAAGGGCGAAATCACATGGCGTCAGTCGGGTGTAGTACCTATTTCGCTGCTAGAACAGGTAATCGAGCAATTTAACTCCTAATCATATCAACCAATAACTAAAAAACATATTTTAGATCAATTACTGCTCATGACCCAGTTGCAAGCCGTTCTTCAGTGTAAGTGCCCCCGTTGCCGTAGGGGCGATCTGTATCAACATAGTTTATTTAGTTTCAAGTACGACAAAATGAATGAGTTTTGTCCGATCTGCAACTTGCGTTTTGAAATTGAACCCGGTTTTTTTTGGGCGGCCATGTATGTGAGTTATGCTTTAAACGTTGCTGAACTGGTAACTACCGGCATTATAGCGGTACAATTTTTTGGTTTGGGAGAAGCCCAGATTTGGTGGCTAATCGGGATCGTATTATCGCCGATCTTCATCCTCATGCCGTTTAATTTCAGGTACTCCAGAGTCTTGTTGCTCTACTTCCTTTCGCCAATTAAATTCGATAAGAGTTATCAGAGAAAAGTTTAAGAAGTTACCTGAAGGCTCATGGTGAGGATATCTGCTTTCTGTACGGCAGAAAGTTTCCAAGCATAAATTTCGGAGATTTTTTTGCACAGATAAAGGCCTAAGCCGCTGCCTTGCTGTTCTTGTGCTGCCCGGTCAAATTGTTTAAAGGCTTCAATATCCTCAAATAAAAAACGCTCTTTGCTCGGATTACGGACGTGTATGCTGAATCCTTTTTGATCAGTTTCAACCAAGAGGCTAACTTTCTCCCCTCTTTTTGAGAATTTGAAGGCATTCCAAACTAATTCTTCCAATAAATAGCTAAGATCTTCGGTGGGCAATTGCAGCTCAAAGTTGCCATTTACGCTTTTCTCAAAAACAACATCTTCCAGCCGATTGAATTTCATCGCTTTTTGATTCAGAAGATTTTCTGCATGCGCTAAAATCCATGAAGTATCAGTAAGTGTTTTATGGCTTTTAAGTTCAGCTCTTTGTATTTGGATGTAAAGTAAGAAATTCTTGAATGTACGGAATAGCCTTTTGGAGGAAGTTCTGATTGCTTTTGCCACTTCCACAATTTCGTCTTTTGAGAGTTGATCGATTGAATCGATCAGTGTGCTGCTAAGTCCAAGAATTCCGTTTAGTGGCGTGTTGTATTCATGACTATTGATTTTAGTGAAGTCATGTAGTTTGAGGTATAGAGCATCTTGAATTTTGTTCTCGGTATTTTTTTCTTTTTGCAACCTTGTATTGATGGCATTGATGAGTTCTTGTGTGGTAAAGGGTTTTACTATAAAATCATCTGCACCCAATTCCATCCCCTTTCGTTGATCAGCACGTTCGGACCGGGCCGTCAAAAAGATAAAAGGAATATTTCTTGTAAGCTCCTCTGATTTTAGTTGCTTTAAAACCTGATATCCATCCATCAGGGGGAGCATAATGTCACAAACTACCAGATCGGGTATAATTTGTTTAATACCTCCTAATCCCTGCAATCCATCTTCATAAGAGCTTACCTCATAGCCATAAGCCTCCAGTATTTCATGCAGGTTATCACGAATAGTTTTGTCATCTTCTACAATAACGATTTTCATTTGGTACGGTGTAATTATTATCCCGGAAGGGTAACCTTAAAGGTGGTGCCCTCATTTTCTGAGCTTTTAAAGGTAATTTTTCCCTTGTGCATTTCCACAAAATGTTTTACCAAAGCCAGACCTAAACCGGTACCCTCAATGTTGTGCGCATTCGATCCTCTGGAGAAGGCCGTGAAAATTTCTTTTTGTTCCTGCAGAGGAATCCCTATCCCAAAATCAATAATCTCCAGTTGTATTTGCTGCCCCTGATAAGTTATTTTGAGGATTGGGTCTGGACGTTTAGATGAATATTTGAGTGCATTCCCCAACAGGTTGATCACAATGTGTTTGAACAGACCAATATCGAGCATGCTTTCACGTTGCAAGCCTTCCACCTCAATGTTGATTTTTCGATGGATTATTGTCTGACTGAAATTTTGCTCGATGATGTCTTTCACCAGACCGAGCACATTCACTTCTTCCGGCTGGTACTTAATTTTTCTTGCTTCCAGCTTACCCAACATCAGTACATCGTTGCTGAGTTCTGTTACCCGGTTGATTTGGCTCTTAATGCGGTCGAAATGTTTATTTAACTTGGTCTGAATATCAGCTTGATCCAAATTGCCGGTCAGCATTTCGAGTAATTCCACGCTGGAGAGGATACCCGCCATGGGGGTACGTATTTCATGCGATACCATGCTCATAAAACGTGCTTGCATTTCATTCAGCCGACGTTCTTTCTGGATGGTAATTAATAGCTCATTTTCAGCAAGTTTTTTTGAGGTGATGTCTTTATAGATCCAAATATGGCCTGCAAATTCTTGCTCTTTGAAATAAGGTTCATAGCTGGCCGAAACATATCTTCCATTGCTTAATTCTAACTCCACATCGAGCATCGGGGCTTTGGTGCTGATCGCCTCATCAATAAATGCCACAAAACTTGCCGGATCTTTGAATGATGACTTCGCTTGTTCAGCAAGCCCCTCGCAGTTCATACCGGTGAGCTGGGCAGGTGTTGCTGGAACTTGGAACAATGCACAAAAATACTGGTTAGCCACACTGATATGACGATTCTCATCCTCTACCAAGATGGCTAAGGGTAATTTGGTAATTACCTCTTGTGCTCGGTTAAAGGCTTGTTTTTCGTGGGGCATGGTCTTAATTATGAAGTGCCTTGTCTAAAATTTGATAAAGGCTGTCTTTGTCAATTGGCTTGGAGATGAAGTATTGGATATTGTTCCTCTCCATATTTTGCTGTAATTCTTCGGGAGAATAGGCAGAAACAAAAATAATGGGTGCATCCACATGCTCCTGCTCTCTCAGCTCGTTGGCGGTTTCAAAGCCATCCTTTCCTGGCATCATAATATCCAGCAAAATCAGGTCGTAAGTGGAATGATGTACCAAATCGATCGCCTGAAAGCCATCGGCGGCCAGGTCAACCTGAAAACCGAGCGGTTGCAAAAGATGCTTCATAACCATTCTGTTCACGGCATCATCGTCTATACAAAGAGCTTTTTTTGTGGGTTCCATGATTAATTTTAATCGGCCATTTTTGCGGCCAGCTGTGAACGGGAGTTTACGCCTATTTTTTGGTAGATGTGTTTTAAATGTTGATTTACCGTTCTGGATGAAATAAACAGTTGCAAAGCTATTTCTTTATAAGAAAGCCCGTCTTTAATGTATTGTGCAATTTCCTTCTCCCTTGGTGTAAGTTTACCGATTAATGCGTTGATCTTCCTTCTCTTTTGATTCAACCCACTGATCAAGGTTTTAGCGGCAGTAGGGGATAAAGCAGCCCCATCGTTAAAAATACTCAATACGGCTTCTTTTACGGCTGCCAAAGACATGTTTTTGGTTAAAAAACCACTTGCACCGTTTTGAAAGGCACTCATCAGATTTTCAGCATCTTCAAATGCCGTCATCATGATGACCGATGCATTTGGGAAAAATTTGTTGATAAGCGCAATACCTTCAATTCCATTAATTTCTGGTAATTGAATATCGAGTAAGACCAAATCGGGTGCTTGGAGACGTTCGGCTTTTGCAGCGTCTTTTAAAGCTACTACAGAACCGTAAGCAAATGCACACGTAAATCGTTCGTCACTTTCGAAATATTCAATATAATTCTCCAATAACAATTCATGGTCTTCAATAAACGCGATTTTAATGCGTTCCGGCATCATGACAATTCAATTGGGTGTGTAAACTCTTCATCTAAGTTTTTCTAATTTAACTAAAATCAGGTATATAAAAAATTTTACATTGAAATCTTAGGCATGGTAAAATAAAAAAGCCGCTCCGGAATACCGGGGCGGCTTCAGGCTTGTACAAAGCCAATTAATTCATCATATCTCTTCTTATCATCATTCCGCCCGGCATATTCATGTTCACATTGGCGGGGGCCTGCCCATTGAATTTCTGTAATTTCAGACTAAAGGTAAGCAAGGCATAGCGTGCAAGACGATTGCTTCGGGTATCGGTAATGCTGTTTCCGCTCACCGAACGGGAAACGCTGGTATTTTGATTATACACATCAAATATTTGCAAGCGCAGAGCTCCAGCTTTATTTTTCAAGAATTGTTTCTCCAGATAGGCATTCATGATGAACGGATTTACGGCCAAGGCTCCGCTATATCCTTGGTTGATAGTTTTGATGAAATCTCCACCCAATAACCATGTTTTCCACAAGTAGATCTTCCCATAAAAGGTGGCGTTCCAGTTAGATACCCTCGTGTTTGGCTGGCTGGCCAAACTGTAATTATTACGGTTATTGGTGTAGTTAATACCCGGACTCAACTCTAACCATTCTTTTGGATTGATCTGAAAATTGGCCCCCTGGCTAAAGATGGAATTTTTACCGATGTTTTTCTGATTATCGATAAAGTTAACATTGTTGGTATAGTTGGCACTACCATTAAATGATAAGGTATACTTTTTTTCTGCCAATGGCTTAGACCAGGTGTAAAAGAAATTCAGGGTATAAAATCCGTTGGTATTCAGGTAACGAGTTTCGATCCGGTTACCGGTTAAAAACAGGGTATTGGATACAATGCGGTTCTGGCTGAAATTTGCAGAAAAATTGGTGAACAATACATCCCCTTTTTCGAAATTATAATTGTTGTAGCGCAGGTTGATGTTATGGGTAAATTCTGCTTTCAAATTGGGGTTACCCACCACCGGAAACTGAGGGTTGGACAAGTCGGTAACTGGTTGCAATTGAGAAAAGCTGGGTTCGTTGTTTCTACCATTGTACGAAGCATTGAATGCTCTGGTTCTGGAGAAATTATAAGAATAACGAGCTACTGGAACAATGAAAAGTGCCGATCTTCTGGAATTGGTTTGGTTATTAACCGAATTACCCGATAAGAGGGTAGGTTGTAATCCTAAGCCCAGTGCGTAATTAAACTTCTTCTGTGTTACCCGGTAGTTAAATCCAACCCGGTTGGTCATGAAATAATAGCTGAAATCATTACTCTGATCAGGTTTCAAGAGGAGGGTTCCACCTTCTGTGAGGGTTCCAAGTGTTTCTCTTGAATTGTGGTACTTCGCATGAGAAAAGTTCCAGTTAAACTCAATGCTGGAGGTTCTGCTGAGAGGTTCAATGTAAGATAGACCGGAACGGGTGGTGGTGTTATTATTATTGATCGCAATTTGTTGCTCCTGATATTGATTAATAGTACCTCCGCCCGTCGGGAAAATGATACTTTCGTTCAAGGTATTATCATCCTGATCAATGATGTTCCGATTGACCGAAAGATTGATCGATGCAGAACGACCTCTCTTGGCAAAGCGGTGATTGAACAATACATCTGCCCCAAAATTTGGCGTCTCCGAACGATTCAGTCCGGTATTTGTTCCTTCAGAATTCAGTTGTGTACCATTTTGCAAGAATTGGAAATTAGCGTTGTTATTTCCAGTACTTTGCGCCACATTAAAAAATGGGGTGATCTTCAAATAATTTAAACTATCTATCCGGTACTCTATATTCCAATTTAATCGATGGTTGATATTGGTAGTATTATTGTCGGTATTTTGATTATTGTTGATCACACCGTTCGCATTTACATTCTGCTGCAGGATGGTTCTTAATACATTGTTA
>JBEDFI010000055.1:0-10388 GCA_041175245.1 Bacteroidota bacterium | reverse complement strand
ACTTCATAAATAGAAGACCCATCCAGTGCAGTTACGTACGTGCTCAGTTTGTGCTCATCTAAAAATGAAACGAGATCGGTATAATGTAGCTTAATCCGTGCCAGAGAGCCCATGCTGGCCTGCACCACCTTCGGATTATATGCCTCTACGGTATCGTTGGAGCAAATAACCTGGGTAAACCCGAACCAATCTGCTGTTCGGATAATGGTACCTAAGTTGCCAGGATCCTGTATACCATCTAAAACCAGGCTATAGTTTCCTTTTAAACATTTAGTGCTTATTTTTTGTTCTTCCGGGATTCGGACAATGGCCAGGACGTCTTGTGGCGTGTTTAATGCACTGATTTTTAACAATTCTTCAGGTTTAACTTCTTCAAGCTTTATTTTCCCGGAGATTTTGTCCAATTTTGAAAGAATAGCAGGGGTATAGTAAATCGTTTCGATCTGATAATCAGATTTGATGAATTCAGCGACAGATTTTAAACCTTCAACAAGGAAAAGCCCATGTTCTTTACGCTGTTTTTTCAGCTGTAAGGAGGTTAAGAAACTGATCTGTGATTTTGATAGCATAATGGGAAACATCAAAATAAATTATACAATAATACTGCTTTTCGGACTCATTTTAGTTTCCGGTTGCCGTGCTACTCGTTTTCTCGAAGATGATCAAGTATTGGTAAAGAAAGTAGAATTAGAAAATTTTGATTCGCGTTTTAAAGAGCAAGCAGGAGACTACATTCAACGTGATCTCAGACCTGCTTCAGCCTTAAATCTCATGCTTTATAACCTGGTAAACACTAAAAATGGGAAATACCGGAAAGAAAAAATTAAAAGACTGGGACAAGCTCCTGCGATTTTAGACAGTTCTTTGGTAGAAATCTCCAGAGTCGAACTGCAGAAGTTTTTGGCTACCAAAGGTTTTTTAAATGCCAGGGTGCAAAGCCAGATACAGGTAGAGGACAAGAAGGCAAAACTACGTTTTATTGCCGTTGCCGGGCCAGAATTTAAAGTTGGAAATATTCAATTTAATATACCGGATAGTGCTGTAGCCTGGCTTTATGAAGTGAATAGGCCCACTTTTACCCGGCTTCATACTGGAATGCGTTATGATGTGGATTCTCTTGCAACTGAGCGGGAATTGATCTATCAGCTAATGAAGAAAAATGGCTATTATGAGTATTTGAGGCAGTATGTAAGGTTTGAGGTAGATACTATGCTCAATAAAGCTCATACAGCAGATCTTAAGTTGTATTTAATGAATCCGGTTGGAAAAAACAGCCACCCGGTGTTTAGCCTGGATACCACGAATATCCTCATCAGAAATAGTTCGGGAAGTATCGCAAACACTCGTCCCGATAGCAGCTTCTATGCCCAGCAGTATCAGTTGAAAGACTATTCGGGTAGATTCAGGCTGAAACCAATCGCCAAGTATATGTTTCTCAAAAAAGGAGATCGCTATAATCTGGAAATGGAAAACCTGACTTATGACCGGCTGTACGAATTAAATGTATTTCGAAATGTGAAGGTCAGTTATGTGAAGAAAACCGATAGCTCTAATGTTCTAAGTCCGGTTTTAGATCTCACGCCTCTTAAAAAAATGAGTAATCGTATTGAAGGCGAATACACCTTCAATGCAGCAAGAAATGGCTTTAACCTGGCAAATACCTATACAAACCGGAATGTTTTTGGTGGTGCAGAACAGTTAGATCTGAAAGTACGTTATGGTGCACTTTTTGATACAAAATCGGTCAGTCAGTCTGCAGACCGGGCTTTTAACCGTGATTTTGAAATTGGCGCAAACCTTATTTTCCCTCGTATTTTAATCCCGTTCAGAAATTCTGTATCCGGAAGAAGTGGGATTCCGCATACCACCATTTCCAGTAGTTTTCAATTATTCAGACAGAAAGACGCTTTTAAGAACCGGGCCTACATCAATTCCATTACTTACGATTGGATGGAGACCAGGTTTAAAAAACACAGTTTTACGCCTATAAGTTTGGAGTACCGAAATGGTCAACTCGATCCTGCGTTCAAAAAGTATTTGGAAGACAACGGCTATAATCTGTATGTAAGAACCAACGACCGCCAGTTTGTGAATTTCGGAAGTCAATACTCCTTTACCTACAATAACATTCGACTAAACAGTTTGGATAATTTTTTCTATTTCAGAGCTTTTGCCGATTTAAGTGGGAATAGTCTGGGTTTGCTCAGCAAGGCGCTGAATTTAAAAATTATTGACGGTAATCGGACTGTTTTCGGATTAACGTACTTGCAATATGCTAAAACAGAATTAGATTTAAGATGGTACAAACATTTTGGGGGTGATAAACAGCTGGTAGTCAGGCTTAATCCCGGTATTGGTGTTCCTTATGGCAACAGTGAATCTTTGCCAATTGAAAAGAATTTCTTCGCAGGTGGAACCAATGGCATCAGGGCATGGCAAGCCAGAACGCTTGGTCCGGGAAATTATAACCGGGCAGATATCCCCGTTGAAATTCGTCAAAATTTGAGGAATCTGGATCAACTGGGAGAGATCAAGCTGGAGGCCAACCTCGAATATCGTTTCAAGATCTTGAACAATTTATTTGGAGCTAAATTGAAAGGTGCAGCGTTCACAGATCTAGGTAATGTTTGGCGGATTAAGCCCTTTAATGATAATCCTGGTGGAGAATTTAGATCTGATAAATTTTTTCAGCAAATTGCCATTGGTGCGGGTGCCGGCCTCCGATTTGATATGGATTACTTTATTTTTCGTTTAGATGCAGCCGTCAAAGTTAAAGATCCGCAGTTTATCGGAAGCGAGCAATGGGTGATCAAAAATCTATTCAATAAATCCTTTAAGCAAACGTTTGCTCAAACTAATTTTCCGGATGTTTACCGATTTGTTCAATACAATTTTGGTATCGGCATGCCTTTTTAAGTTACTCGAACGAACGCTTATTGTACAGTAAAAAACCAGCATGGAACATCATTCCCCAAGGCCGCTGGTGATTCTCGTAATGATTGATGCTTAAATTGATGGGACCCAAGGGACTATGGTATACCAAAGCTGCAGTAGCAGCAAGGTCCATTTTAGGAATTCGTGGTCCAAAAGCAACATCCTGATAACTGATGAGCTCAAATTTTTGATAGGCTTGAAATAAGTATCCCTCTACTCTGAAATCTAAATTTTTTCTCAAATGAAGGATGTTTTTTACACCCATAGCCAGGTAGCTGTTTGCCCTGAAATTAGTTAAAAAGATAGATTTTGAGTCCTGAAGCGGGTTAAAGCTGGGTGCAGTTAAAAGCGTAGATTTGTAAGTATTAAATAAAGGCCGGTTGCTCAAGACCATTTCGGCCAGGTATCCCAATGAAAATCGTTTGCCAGATAGGGGATAGTGCTCAATGGACGATTTGAGTTTTAGCCAGCCTCTGTTGGTTTCGAACGATTGAAGTGTGGGGAAAATCGGCTCATTGCGCAATACATTTCCCGGTTGATAATGCTCCTCGCCCCAGTATTGTGTTAGCCCAATTAGCACGTTTATACCCTCTGTGGCATATTGTTTCCGGTTGAGCGAATTGATGGATAGGCTCAAAGAATTACTAAAGCCATTAAAATAGTTTTTATCAAAAATATCTCCTGAAATATAACTATCATTTGGGCTGTACTGATCTTCAAAATTTACAAAAGCGGTCTGAAATTCGATCTTCCCACTTTGCCCGATGGGCGTACCTACTTTTAGCGCAAAT
Source organism: Bacteroidota bacterium (assembly GCA_041175245.1). Taxonomy (GTDB): domain Bacteria; phylum Bacteroidota; class Bacteroidia; order Sphingobacteriales; family Sphingobacteriaceae; genus JAIPAN01. Next base: position 6,663 of record JBEDFI010000055.1, on the reverse strand, counting down.
AAGCGGTCCGATTGTTCAACGAAGGTAGGCTCCACTTTATCTACGATGATGGTACTTGTACTTAAATAATTCCAATGATTGTAAGTGAAACCAGCTTCAAAAAACAAGGGCTTTTTACTTGGAATATCCATCCTTGCGGAAGTTTGTATTGATTCGTAAAATCTTCCGGAGTAGAAGTTAGCCCCAAAAGTATAGGCGTTTTTATCCAAGATGCTGTATTGCAAGCCTAGATAGGCATTGCTGATGGGTCTTGTGGAAATACTGCCCCCAAAATCTACTTTAAAATTTTTCTGGGTTTTTACTTCCAGATCAAAATCAAAGGTATTCAAGGAATCGATATAGCTGATTCTGGGATAAACAGTCTCGAAGTTCTCATCGGCAACCAGTTTGGAAAAGCCAGCTTTAATCTTGAATAAATCGAGTTTCTGACCCTTGGAGCGAAATATCCGCTCAATATAGGATTGTTGCTGGCTGTTTGCACCTCTGATATACAGATTTTCAAATACCAAATCCGGATTTTTTGAATTGAATGCCTGGCGACGAGTTTTGACTTCCTCTGGAAGATTACGTCTGCGTACATCCTCTAATATTTTTGGCATTTGCGCCATGGCCGCATCATATCCCAACTGAATTAATTCTTGTACCGAACTAAAATTGGTTGAAGTATGGTTTGAAATATCGGGCTGAATGTAGGCTGAATTAGGTCCAATCCCTGCAGAATCGGGGTTAGACAAGAACATGTACATCAGAAATCGATTTGCGAGTTTTTCTTCCTGATCCTTTGGGTATTCATTATATTTTTTTGAAGAAACATTTACGCCGATGATATAATCGGGCCTAAACTCCTCTTGCATTACATCGATCGGAAAATTGTTGTACAAGCCTCCGTCAAATACATACCGATCATTCACTTTCACCGGGCGAAATACCAGTGGAACAGCCATGGTGCCCCTGATGGCTTCCACTAAACTGCCATTTCGTACCGGAATTGCCTTTTTTGTAAAAATATCTGAAACCAAACAGCGGTATGGGACAAACAGACTATCGAAATTATTCTTGGCATTTGCCGAGGCCTGTGCCAATAATTCGAGCATGGCAAAGTTCAATGGGATGTCGTTAATCAGGTTTGAACGTAAACTTGCATTAAAGCTGGTGTCAATTTCAAGTTTAGCCTTTAAAACCGATGGATTATCGGGCTTTTTACTGAAGAAATATTGATATTGTTTGTCTAAACGACCATTCACCCAATTCTGAAAATCGTTGCTGAGCGCAATGTACTCAATGGCCGATGGGGTATATCCGGCGGCATACATGCCACCCACAATTCCACCCATGGAGGTGCCGGTAATGTAGTCTATGGGGATATGGTTCTCCTCCAGGGCTTTTAATACGCCAATATGTGCCAATCCTTTCGCACCGCCGCCGCTTAGCACCAAGCCTACTTTTTGTGCTTTAATCGAATATGAAATAAGCAAAAAACAAACCAGGTAGCTGAGTTTTTTCATCAAGATCTTCGAATTACATTATCTTTTAACGCTAAATTTTGGAGATTTAGCTTAACTTTTTGGATCAAAAAGCTTTTTCAATTCAGCTACCACATAATCGATCTCCGATCGGGTATTCAGTTTACTAAACGAAAAACGCACAGCAGGCCGCTTGGCATCGGCACCAATGCCTCTCAATACATGCGATCCGATGTTTGTGCCCGAACTGCAGGCGCTGCCACCAGAAGCAGAAATTCCGGCAATATCCAGGTTGAATAGTAGCATTTCGGCCATTTCCATCTCCGGAAATGAAACATTTAATACGGTATAAAGACTATTTTCAGCTTCTATGTCGCCATTAAAACGAATGCCCGGAATCGAATTTTTTAATTCCGTGATCATATAATCTTTCAGTCCCTGAATGTGTAAGCGGTGCGCTTCCATTTCTGTATAAGCTAATTCCATAGCTTTTGCCAGACCCACAATGCCGTACACATTTTCAGTTCCACCACGCATATTTCTTTCCTGGGCACCACCGTAAATGAACGGCTTGATCTTCACCTGATGGTTGACATACAGAAATCCGGCACCTTTTGGGCCGTGTAACTTATGAGCAGCAGCAACCATGAAATGTACCTTCAATTTACTTAAATCGTGTGCATAATGACCAACGGTTTGTACGGTATCGCAATGAAAAAGAGCTTGATATTGCTCGCAAATTGTTCCTATCCGTTCAATGTCGGTTAAAGTCCCTATCTCGTTGTTGGCATGCATCAAAGAAACGAAACTACGTTCATTGGTCTTTAAAAGCTGCTCAAAATGATCCAGATCGATAACTCCCTTTTCATCGATGTTTACAAAACTTAATTTAATCAAACCTTGGTCGGCCAATGCCTCTAAGGTGTGTAAAACTGCGTGGTGTTCAATTTTTGAAGTGATGGCATGACGGATTCCATGATCCAATATGCCACATCGGATGGCGGTATTATCAGCTTCAGTTCCTCCGGAGGTAAAGAAAATTTCTGAAGGGGAGGCTTTTAACAAGCCGGCGATTGTTTTTCGGGCTTTTTCAACTACTGATCTAACTTCTCGTCCATGGGCATGAATCGAGGACGGATTTCCAAATTGGGAATCCATCACTTCATACATCTCCTTTAATACGCTTTTGTCTAAGGGCGTGGTGGCTGCATTATCTAAGTAGACTCTCATGCCAGTTTAATTGAGGTTAGCAATGGATTGGATATCCGCCATAATTTGTTTAGCCAATTGTTCGGCGGCCTCGGTACTTTTACTTTCGGCATAGATCCGGATGATGGGTTCTGTATTTGATTTACGCAAGTGAACCCATTGTTTCTCGAATTCAATTTTTAAGCCATCAATGGTGCTGTGCGGCTGGTTTTTGTATTTTTCCTTTACCTGCAACAGGATGTGATCAATATTCAGGTCCGCTGTAAGATCGATTTTATTTTTCGAGATAACATAGTTTGGATAGGATTGCCGAAGCGCTAAGATATCTTTCCCAGATTTGGCCAAATGACTTAAAAATAAACCGATGCCCACCAAGGCATCACGTCCGTAATGAGATGCAGGGTAAATCACTCCGCCATTTCCTTCGCCGCCAATTACAGCATCGGTTCGTTTCATGAGGTTTACCACATTTACTTCTCCAACAGCCGCAGCTTCATATTGATTTCCCCTGGCCTCGGTAACATCTCTCAAGGCCCGGGTAGAGGAGAGGTTCGAAACGGTATTTCCAGGCGTATTTTTTAACACATAATCTGCCACAGCTACCAGCGTGTATTCTTCGCCAAACATGGAACCATCTTGGCAAACAAAACATAAACGGTCTACATCCGGGTCGACGGCGATGCCGAGATCAGCCTTTTTTTCGACCACTTCATTGGAGAGAGCTGTCAGGTTTTCTGGCAAGGGCTCAGGATTATGAGGAAAATGTCCATTCGGTTCATCAAAAATTGAATACACCGTTTGCACGCCCAGAGCTTTCAGTAAAGCGGGCACAAAAAGCCCCCCGCTTGAATTGACGCTATCAACCACCACCTTGAAATTGGCTGTCTTTATTGCATCAACATCCACCAGTTCTAAATTTAAAATATGATCAATGTGCTTCTGAAGGTAGGTCTCGTTGGTGATGATTTCCCCCAGTTCATCTACTTCGCTAAAAGTAAAATCTGCTTGTTCAGCCAAAGCAAGGACTTGTTTGCCTTCCGCATCGCTGATGAATTCGCCCCGCCCATTAAGCAGTTTCAAGGCGTTCCATTGTTTCGGATTGTGGCTGGCAGTTAGAATAATACCACCGCCGGCTTGTTCCATGGGCACGGCTAACTCAACGGTGGGAGTGGTAGATAGACCTAGATTGACTACATCAATACCAAGCCCCTGCAAGGTTCCCAATACCAAGTTTTCGAGCATACTGCCCGAAATGCGGGCATCGCGGCCGAGCACCACTTTTTTGGGATTCCCCTGGTTAATCACCCATTGCCCATAGGCAGCAGCAAACTTAACAATATCGATGGGGCTGAGTCCTTCGCCCGGCTTTCCGCCAATGGTTCCTCTTATTCCGGAGATTGATTTAATCAGTGTCACAAGCAGCTTCTAAATAGTAGCAAAAATAACATTTTAAAGAACATGTTTTGTGTTCCTGGTATTTATATGCCCCAAATTTAAAGCTTATATTTGTTTTCTTATTCATCGATATCGAATGCCCACAAAATGGTTTCAAACTTGGTTTAATTCCCCTTATTATCATATCCTGTACCACCAGCGAAATGATGAGGAAGCTGAGTTTTTCATGGATAATTTATGTGCTTTTCTTAAACCAGGGGCAAATGCCCGCTTATTTGACATTGCTTGCGGCCGTGGGAGGCATGCCATTTACCTGAGTAAAAAGGGATACGATGTGACCGGTATCGATCTATCTCAGGCCAATATTCGTTTTGCGAAAGATTTTGAGAATGAACAGTTGCATTTCTTTGTGCATGATATGCGCCATCTTTTCTACATCAATTATTTTGATTTTGCCTTTAACCTTTTCACTAGTTTTGGTTATTTTGATAAAAATGCGGACCATTTGAAGGCGCTTAACATGTTTCATAAATCATTAAAACCTGAGGGAATTCTGGTCCTGGATTATTTTAATACCACTAAAATTAAACAACAGGCTGCAATACAAGAGCTAAAATCCATTGAGGGAATGGATTTCCATATTCATAAACAGATTTCGGGGAACAAAATCCTTAAATCAATTGAATTTGAGCACCAGGGGAAACAATTTGGATTTAAAGAAGAAGTTCAGGCATTCAGCTTGGCCGATTTTAAAGAGCTGTTCACCAAAGCAAAGTTTGAGATAGTTCATTTGTTTGGCGATTATCAATTGAATCCGTTCAAGGAAGCTCAATCTGATCGGCTCATTTTCATTTGTAAAAAAATCGCATGATAGAACAACTTATACAGCTCGACCACCAATGGTTTCTGGCCGTGAATAAAGGACTTTCTAATCCATTTTTCGATTACCTGATGCCCATTTTGCGAAATCGTTACACCTGGATTCCGCTCTATGTGTTAATCATCTATTTATTGATAAAAAACTTTGGTAAAACTGCCTGGTTTATGCTTTTAGCCCTAGTTTTATGTTTCGGAATAGCTGATTATACCAGCTCATCCATAATCAAACCGGCTGTTGAACGTCTCCGGCCCTGTAATGAGATTCCTTTTTCAGATCAGTTAACTCTGCGTATTCCATGTGGCAGGGGCTATAGTTTCCCTTCTTCTCATGCGGCCAATCATTTTGCGATCGCATTGTTTTTAATTGTCTTGTTTCGAAAAAACCGTGCCTGGTTAATGCCGCTCGCTTTACTGTGGGCCGCTTCCATCAGTTTTGCACAAGTATACGTTGGTGTACATTTTCCGGTAGATGTAACGGCTGGTGCCTTGCTTGGTTCAAGCATCGGATATTTAATTGCTTTTTTATTTTTGCGTCTCAAACCTGAACATACATGGAAGTCTGGAAAGTAGTGGTGTTATTTGCAAGTGCTTTTTTGGGTGGGGGAGCTATGCTTTTTTCCAAAAAAGCAAATACTCAGCGTTTAAAACTCATCTTGTCCTTCAGTGGAGCCTATCTCTTTGCCATCACGGTATTACATTTAATGCCCGAGGTTTATCGTACAGGCCATGCCAGTATTGGTATCTATGTGATCGGGGGCTTTTTATTTCAAATCATTTTAGAACAATTTTCTGAAGGAATTGAACACGGCCACATACATTCACATGCCAAAACGCACCAGGTTTTTCCAATCGGAGTCATGCTAAGTTTATGTATCCATGCCTTTTTGGAGGGAATGCCCTTAGCGAATGATTTTCGAAACGAATTAGTTTTTGGCATCGCCCTGCACCACATTCCTGCGGCCTTCGCCCTGGGTTTAGTATTGAGTCAGCATCACATCTCTAAGCGAACTATTCTCATGTTGCTGGCTATTTTCGCCCTGATGTCGCCCCTTGGGTATTATACCAGTTTGCGTGTAAGCAGCACCGCTGGGGGAAATATCCAAGAGTATTTTGGAAATATTATGGGAGTTGTGATCGGGATGTTCTTACACATTTCCACGACGATCTTATTTGAATCAAGTGTTGATCACCGGTTCAATTTAAAGAAAATTTTGGCCGTTTTGCTGGGCTTGGGCTTTGCGGTAATTGGATTCTTAAGCGAGTAGACTATCCTCTAAATTTGTCGAGCAAGTCGCTTAATAAACCGGCCTCCTCAGGTTTTAAATTCTTTTTCAGCAACTCGTCCATGTTCATTTCCTGATCTAATTCTTGTAATAAGTCGAGTCCTTTTTGAGTGATGAAAATATCAACTGCCCGACGATCTTTTTCGTTGGTTGATCGGCTTAACAAGCCTTTTTTAAACAGCCTTTCTACAATTCTGGAAGCATCAGACATTTTATCCAACATCCGCTCTCTTAATAAATTCACCGTAGCCGGATGAGGGAATTGCCCCCTTAATATGCGTAGGATATTGTATTGCTGCAGGGTAATATCATGATCGTCTAAACGCTGTCTGAGCATACCGGTCAGCCAGCCGTGAGTGTATAAAATATTGACGATGGCACGGTGGTAATTGCTCGAAAACTTATGACTGGATATTTCTTCTTCTAACCTCATT
>JBEDFI010000054.1:0-10491 GCA_041175245.1 Bacteroidota bacterium | reverse complement strand
ACCCAATACCATCGAGATTGTAGATATTGCAGGTTTGGTAAAAGGCGCCAGTAAAGGAGAGGGTTTAGGGAATCAATTTTTAGGAAATATTCGGGCAACAGATGCCATTATACACGTTTTACGTTGTTTTGATGATGGAAATGTGATTCATGTGGACGGCTCCGTAGATCCGATTCGTGATAAAGAAATCATCGATACTGAATTGCAATTAAAAGATCTTGAAACGGTTGACAAGAAAATTCAAAAGGTAGAGAAACAAGCTAAAACCGGAAGCGATAAAGATGCAAAAAAAGCCTTTGAAGTATGCTCTGTCGTGAAACAGCATTTGGAATCGGGTAAGTCGGTACGAACGGCACCTATTTCGGTAGAAGACCGGGTTCATTTAACTGATTTATTTTTACTGACCGCCAAGCCGGTTTTATACGCTTGTAATGTGGATGAGGCCTCCGTTAACACGGGTAATGCCTATGTAGACCGAGTAAAAGCGGCCGTAAAAGATGAACAAGCAGAAGTATTGATCATCTCTGCCAAAATAGAATCAGAAATCGCAGAACTTGAGAGTTTTGAGGAGCGTCAGATCTTTCTGGAGGATTTAGGATTACAAGAGTCTGGGGTAAATAAATTAATTAAGGCCGCTTATAAACTTCTGGATCTGGCCACCTATTTTACGGCCGGTGTACAGGAAGTACGTGCCTGGACCATTGAAAATGGATGGACTGCGCCACAGGCAGCCGGAGTGATCCATACCGATTTTGAAAAAGGATTTATCCGTGCAGAAGTGATCAAATACGCTGACTATATTGCTTTAGGCACCGAAAATGCCTGTAAAGAAGCGGGTAAGCTAAGTGTAGAAGGCAAAAGCTATATTGTAGAAGACGGCGATATCATGCACTTCCGCTTCAACGTTTAAAAGCCGTATATTAGAACTTTATATTGTACCCATAGTTCAATGGATAGAATGGCAGATTCCGGTTCTGCTGATGTGGGTTCGACTCCCGCTGGGTACACCATAGCCCCGACACGCGTTGGGGCTTTTCTATTATAAAAATTTCTACCCTGTCAAACAAATACCCCCCTTATGGATGTTTAGTATACACAATAATCCATAGCAAACATGAATACCAGCAACGAATACATGCCCCAAGATCCAAGGGATCGGGAAAATCAAGCAAATCATCAAGAACCAAATGAATCAGTACTTGGTCAGTCAGGTTCTGGCGCTTCCGAAGAAAGTGCAGCTGATCAGGAGGCGACCCCGATGGATGAAGATATGACCGATTCGTCGAGATCTGAACATGATCAAGATGAACTAATTCCTATTACAAAAGAAGAAGATATTGAACCCGGTGAGGAAGAGGATGATGGCGATGAAGATCAGGAAGATGAAAACGACGAGGAGGAGGAGGAAGGTGATGAAATATTTGATAAGGATGATCAGGAGGAGGATACCGAACGTGGAAGAGATACCACGATAAAAAATCCCGGAGATGAAGATTCATCTCCGGCTAGCAACCCGTATGAAACCAATTTTGAGGATCCGGCACAGAATCGTAAAACCGATCCCATGACGGATCATGAGCCCCGGATAGCCGGTATTTAAGAGCTTTTTTTTCATTTCGAAGCATTATTAGAATATTATCAATACTTTCGGCTCCATCATTAAAACTTTGCGTATGGAACCGAAAGATAGTAATGGAAATATATTGAAAGCAGGCGATACCGTACTTGTGATCAAATCTTTAAAAGTTAAAGGAATGCAAAACGATATTAAAAGGGGTACAGCCGTTAAAAATATCCGTTTAACCGATAATGATGAAGAAATTGAAGGAAAGGTTGACGGAACACTTTTGGTGCTTAAAACCTGCTTTTTGAATAAAAAATAATCAGGACACAATCGTTCTGAATGTCAGGTTAAGCCTGGGCTGCTTAATTTTGCTGCTTTTGTTTAGCCTGTGCAACCAATGTGTTTGTGTGGCGTCCTTCATGACCAGCAAACTCCCATGTTCTAAATTTAAAGATACAGTTTGCCCCGTTTCTTTATGTTTAAAGCTAAATTTTCGTTCAGCACCCAAGCTTAGCGAGGCAATGATTGAATTTCTGCCCAAAGATTTTTCGTCATCACTATGCCAACCCATCGCTTCGTTTCCATCATGGTATAAATTCAGCAGGCATGAATTAAACCTTACCCCCGTAATTTTCTCTGTTACTATTTTCAGATCAACCAATTCAGGAGTCCAGGGCAGTGCCTGTTTCGTCGTATTAGAATACGTGTAGGCATAGCCGGCATCGCCGTACCAGGCTGCTTTTCGCTTGGTGATGTAATGTTTGCCAAAGATCCTGGCCTCATCATTTTTCCAAGCAATTGTTTCTAGTAATTGATGGTAAAAATGGTTTGCCCGTTCAGCCGAGAGTACCGGTCCGAAATAATTAACGGTACCATCCAAAGGCAATAAATTTAGCGAAGGGTCTGCCCCGAAGAGGTTCATTTGATTAATTTGCCATCAGGCGTATAAATGCAGCAATCTTGGCTTTCATTTCGCGACGATCTACAATAAAATCCAGAAAACCATGCTCCAGAACAAATTCAGATGTCTGGAAACCTTTTGGCAGATCTCGTTTAATGGTTTCTTTGATTACCCGTGGGCCGGCAAAGCCAATCAGGGCGCCCGGTTCGGCAATATTAATGTCGCCTAGCATGGCATATGATGCCGTTACACCGCCGGTAGTCGGATCGGTTAAAAGAGAAATATACGGGACTTTTTCTTTGCTTAATAAGGCCAGTTTAGCCGACGTTTTAGCCATCTGCATCAATGAATATGCGGCTTCCATCATGCGGGCCCCACCTGATTTGGAAATCATCAAAAATGGAATACGGTGTTTGATGCAATAATCGATGGAGCGGGCAATTTTTTCACCAACAACCGAGCCCATGGAGCCGCCAATAAAGTTGAAATCCATACAGGCAATCACCAGGTCTTGGCCGTCAATTTTGCCATGTCCAGAGCGTATAGCGTCCTTCAGTCCGGTTTTGGCATAACTTTCTTCCAATCGCTCCGTATATTTTTTGCTATCGCTAAAGTTCAAAGGATCGCCCGAGCGCAGGTCTGGGAAAAGTTCAGTATACTGATTGTCGTCGAATAATATTTCAAAATAACCTGCCGAACCAATTCTGAGGTGATAATTACAATAATGACAAACGTATTTATTATCTACCTGTTCCTGGTAATGAAGCGGTTTTTTACAAGAAGGACATTTATCCCAAATACCATCGGGTGCTTCCAGCTTATCATCAGTGCTCGTAAAAATTCCTTTTTTATCACGCTTAAACCAAGCCATATACCTTCTAATTTGAGCTACAAAGAAACAAAAAAATCAAGAAAATAACGTGGTGGATCTGGCCTGAATTATTTACGCCTCCCACAAGAAAACTCGTACAAAGTACTTGATTTTGGCGCCAATTTCCTTAATTTTAGGGCATTCTTAATTAAAATTGATACATCATGAGTTTGAAAAATTATAGCGGTGTGGTTTTTGGCGATGCCGTGCAGGAGTTATTTGAAGTTGCAAAAAAATATCAGTTTGCCTTACCCGCAGTTAATGTAATTGGAACCAATTCAATTAATGCGGTGATGGAAACAGCCAAATCAGTAGGTTCACCGGTAATTATCCAATTATCAAACGGTGGTGCTCAATTCTATGCCGGAAAATCATTATCCAACGAAGACCAGAAAGCTTGCATACTGGGTGCAGTATCGGCAGCGGAGCATGTACATCTCCTAGCTGAAAACTATGGCGTGGCAGTTATTTTGCATACGGATCATGCTGCCAAAAAGCTCTTGCCCTGGATTGATGGTTTATTGGATTATGGTGAAAAATTCTTCGCACGACACGGAAAACCATTGTTTTCATCTCATATGATCGACTTATCGGAAGAATCTATCGAGGAAAATATTGAGATCTGCAAAAAATATCTGGCCCGGATGGCTAAGATGGGCATGACCTTAGAGATTGAATTGGGAGTAACCGGAGGAGAAGAAGATGGTGTGGATAATACCGATGTAGATAGCTCAAGATTATATACCCAGCCATCAGAAGTAGCGTATGCCTACAAAGAACTGATGGAAGTAAGTGATAAATTTACCATTGCAGCCGCTTTTGGGAATGTGCACGGAGTGTATAAGCCCGGCAATGTGAAGTTGCAGCCGGTGATTCTTAAAAATTCTCAGGAATTTATCCGTAAGGAGTTTAACAGAACTGAAGAAAAACCGATCAATTTTGTTTTTCATGGTGGATCGGGTTCCTCTCAAGAAGAAATTAGAGAAGCGATCTCATACGGCGCCATTAAAATGAATATCGATACCGATATGCAATGGGCCTTTTGGGAAGGAGTTTTAGATTTTTATAAGGCTAAAGAGGCCTATTTGCAAGGTCAAATCGGAAATCCGGAAGGAGCCGATGTGCCAAATAAGAAATTTTATGATCCCCGGGTATGGTTGAGAAAAGGCGAGGAGCAGTTTGTTAAACGTCTGACGCAGGCTTTTGAAGACCTGAATTGTCTTAGGGTGAATGATAAGTTTTAATGAATGTCGAGAAAAGTTAAAAAGCCGGCTGGTTTATTTGAGCGTTTTGCCAATGCGGTAACCGTAATTACCGGCAGTTCCTATGCTTTTCTATCTGCCTTATTAATTATTGGAGCCTGGGCCATCACAGGTCCGCTTTTTAATTTTTCTGAAACCTGGCAACTAATCATCAATACCGGTACCACCATCATTACCTTTCTGATGGTGTTTCTGATTCAAAAAACACAAAATAAGGACAATAAAGCCATTCAATTAAAACTGAATGAACTCATTGCTGCCAGTGAAAAAGCCAGTAACCGAATGGTCGATATCGAAAATTTAACGGAAGAGGAGTTGGATAACTTACACCAGTTTTATCAGCGTTTATCCAATCTTGCTGAAAAGGAAGAGAATATTCACAGCTCCCATTCCATTGATGCAGCTGAGCATCTCCATTCTGAAAAGAAAACCTACCGTCAATCTCAAAAAATCAGATCAACAAGCGATGCCCCAGTTAAGCGTACAACGAGTAGAAAGTCCAAGTGATTTAGAGCAAGTTTTTGCCATCAGGAGGGAGGTTTTTGTACTGGAACAAGAATGCCCACCAGAATTGGAATGGGAGTTTGAAGAAGAATCAACACATTTTTTGGCAAAGATAGCCGACGAACCTGCCGGAGCAGCTCGCTGGCGTAAAACAGAAAAAGGATATAAACTGGAGCGATTTGCCGTTTTGAAATCCTTCAGGGGTCTGGGATTAGGACAGGAATTAGTTCGTACGGTGTTGGCAGATTTGCCGGCAGATGCCAGCTATATCTACCTGCATGCCCAAATTCAAGCCATGGGCTTGTACACTAAATTTAATTTTGTGGCAGAGGGGCCTCAATTTGAAGAGGCCGGTATCCAGCACTTTAAAATGGTGCTGAATCGATGAGTATTGAGCTCAAAGGGGAGTTTTTTGCCATTTTAACAGCTGTTTGCTGGACCTTTGGCATGCTTTTCTTTACCGAAGCCTCCAAAAGGCTGGGTGCCAATGTGCTCAATCATTTTCGTCTGGTATTAGCCGCATTTATACTGGGTGTGGCAGTATTGATTTTTGATCGACTTTCATTCCCCGATTTATTCAACCTCCCGGGATTAAATTCCTGGCTCTGGCTGGGGCTCTCCGGTTTTATTGGCTTAACCTTAGGCGACTGGTTCGCATTCAGCGCTTTCGATATCATCGGTCCGAAAAAAACCGCTCTCTTTTATACCCTTGCACCGGGTGCAGCTTTGTTATTCGGCATGATCTTTCTACAAGAAAGCATTTCTTTCATAGCACTTGTAGGAATGATGATCACCATATCCGGGGTTTTTTGGGTAATTTTCAGTAAAAAAAATCAGGAATCTGTTGGAGATAAAGGAAATCATCTCAGAGGAGTATTGCTGGCCATTGGGGGCTCCTTGACACAAGGTATCGGACTGGTTTTCTCTAAAATTGGGATGCAGCAAGCTGCAGAATTTAGCCCTTTGCACGCCTCATGGATCCGCTTGTTGATCGCTGCACTTAGTCTGTATCTGATTTCAATTTTCAGAAATAAGGCCCTTCAAATCACGAAGTCAATTTTAAAGGCCGATGCTCCCGCAGTTAAGTATACCTTATTAGCCACCATCATCAGCCCGGTTATCGGTGTTTCGCTGTCATTGTATGCCGCTGATCTGATCAAGGTTTCGATTGCTCAAACGCTGTTTTCCATGGTTCCGGTATTTATCCTGCCAGCTTCCTATTTTCTTTACAAAGAAAAGATATCCTTTCAGGCAGTGTTGGGTGCATTGATCGCGGTTACAGGGGTATTGGTCTTGGTATGGCGAAATGAGATAGCTGCTTTCTTTTAAGCAAAAATACGGGAGGATAACTGCAGTGCGTCTTGCCATTTACCCATATTGAGATCCAAGGTTTCTCCTTTTTGTTCCAGAAAGTTCATCATATTTTCCGTAGGCATATTGCCGGTCAGTCGGTCGCTGGCCATGGGGCAGCCACCAAAGCCTTTAAGAGCGCCATCCATCCGGCGGCAGCCTGCAACATAGGCGGCTTCCATTTTTTCTTCCCAGGATGCTGGGATGCTGTGCAAGTGCAAACCGATCTCTATATCTGGTAATTCACTGGCTAAATGACGATATAAAGTGCCGATCTGCTCGGGCTGGGCAATGCCAATCGTATCAGACAGGGATAGAATTCTTGCTCCTCGTTTGACCAATTCATGCGCCCAATCGCTCACTATCTCAGGGCTCCACTCATCCCCGTAAGGATTCCCAAAACCCATCGACAAATAAATTACCGCTTCTTTTTTATTTCTTTGGCACAGATTGAGTAGTTGTTCCACTGTATGTAAAGAGTCCTGAATCGAAGAATGGGTATTTCGCTGCTGAAAAGTTTCTGAAACCGAAAACGGATAACCCAGATAGCTGATCTCTTCAAACTTTACCGCTTCCTCCACACCCCGCTGATTGACCACAATGGCCAATAGTTTTGTTTTTCCATCCCAATTCAATTGACCTAAAACACTAGCAGTATCCTGCATTTGGGGCATCACTTTTGGCGAAACAAAACTGCCAAAGTCAAGCGTATCAAAACCAACCTGCAGGAGTACATTCAAATATTCAACCTTCAGTTCGGTGGGTACAAACTGATCCAGCCCCTGTATGGCGTCGCGGGGACATTCGATGAGTTTAAAGCGGTTTGCTGTTTGCACATTCAAAATTAATTAAATTCATCCGTTCGAAGCTTTAAGTTCAATGTTAAACTGTAAACTCAAGAAGGATAAGTTATTTTATTTCGCAGCTGGATCTTCAGTCATCATCTCTCTGTTGAATTTTCGGATGATGAGACGAGTACCTCGGTCATAACTGAAATAACTCCATACCCAGTTCACAAACACCACCAGTTTATTCCGGAAGCCGGCCAGTGTCATCAAATGGACAAACATCCAGACAAACCAGGCAAAGATGCCCTGAAATCTGATTTTTCCCAGATCTACCACTGCACGGTTACGCCCGACGGTTGCCATAGATCCCTTATCATGGTAATCGAAAGGCATAAGTTGTTTTCGCTGAATCAGCCGCATCAAATTTTCTGCGAGCGTTTTACCCTGCTGAATGGCAACTGGAGCTACGCCGGGATGTCCGTTCGGATATTTTTCAGACAACATCGCCGCCAGATCGCCAATAGCAAATATATTTTTGAAGCCCTTAAATCGATTGTACTCATCAACCAAAATTCGTTGACCACGAGTAATCAGATCAGTTGGGATACCTTCAATAAGCGCTCCTTTTACTCCGGCCGACCATAATACGTTTTTGGTATGGATGGCCGCGGCATCAGACAGCTGGATCAATTCACCGTCGTAATTTAGAACCCGTTGATTACAAAGCACCTGAACGCCCATTTCTTCTAAAAATATTCTCGATTTAGCGGAGGCTTGTTCAGACATGGAACCTAAAATCTTGGCTGAACCCTCAATCAGGTAGATATTTATCTTACTTAGGTCGAGTTCCGGATAATCATTCACTAATACGTGTTTTTTAAGTTCAGCCAAGGCCCCAGATAATTCTACACCGGTAGGCCCGCCACCAACTACCACGAAATTTAATAAGGATTGTTGTCGTGACGGATCTTTTTCAATTAGTGCTTCTTCCAGGTTTTGTAAAAGCATACTACGAAGATTTAATGCTTCCGGGATACTTTTCATCGGCATAGAGAAATGTTCAACCTCTTTTTGATCAAAGAAATTGGTATCAGAACCGGTGGCCAACACTAAATAATCGTACTCGATATCGCCGATATCCGTTTCCAGGATTTGTTTTTCCGGAACAATTTTTCGGACTTCCGTCATCCGGAAGCTGAAATTTTGCTGACCTTTAAAAATTCTTCGCAGCGGGAAGGCAATGGAATCGGGCTCCAAACCTCCCGTAGCCACCTGGTAAAGCAGGGGCTGGAACGTGTGATAATTATGCCGGTCGAGCATAATAACTTGTACCGGTTTATTTCTAAGCTTTTTAGCGACTTCGATTCCGCCAAAGCCCCCGCCAACGATGATAATTCGGGGATGATGGTTTTCGGTTAGGGTTTTTTTTGTCATACATTATGCTTTTAATAACCCCTTTTCTTAAAAAATGTTGTCTTAATGTTCGTCGCCCCTGATTTTTACTTTGAGGCCATCCATTTCTTCATTTATACGTAACTGACAGGCCAATCGACTGTCTGCACCCGCATCGAACAGGGTATCCAACATATCTAATTCTGCGTCTTCGGCAGGAGCTAGTTTCTCCATTCCGGCCAACACCTGAACATGGCAAGTAGCACAAAGTGCCATGCCACCGCAGGTAGCCAGAATAGTGTATTCTGAAGCTTTTAAGGCTTCCATCAGGTTTAAATTGACATCGGTTGGCAGTTCGATATCTTTGGTTTCGCCATTACGGTCTTCAACGGTGATGGTAATCATGTTAGAATGCATTTACCCCGTACACGGTGGTATATTTAAAACTCAATTTTTGATCCGGATACACATATTTAAAGGCACTTTGTACCATGAGTGCAGCCTCGTGGAATCCACAAAGGATCAATTTTAATTTGCCGGGATAGGTGTTGATATCGCCAATGGCATAAATACGTTCTACATTGGTGGAATAATCAAAGGTATTCACCTCGATGGCGTTTTTATCAATATTTAAGCCCCAGTTTGCAATTGGCCCCAATTTAGGGCTTAAGCCGAAGAGTGGAATCAGGTAATCGGCTTCCAGTTCGCGACTTTCCTTATCTTTTCCCAAAACGGAAACATTTTTTAGGTGTCCGTTGCCGGATATGCTGGAGATGTTTGATTGGAGAATCAGATTAATTCGCCCTTCTTGAGCCAATTCAAACACTTTTTCTGCAGAATCTGGTGCTCCCCGGAAAGTATCTCCCCGGTGAATGAGCGTAACCTTCTCAGCCACGTCGGCCAAATAAATGGTCCAGTCGAGCGCAGAGTCGCCACCACCGGCCAGAATTACTTTTTTATCCCGGTAGGTTTCCGGATTCTTAACCATATAGGCTACTCCTTTGCCTTCAAAATCAGTCAAGCCCTCAATTTCAGGTTTACGGGGTTCAAAACAACCCAATCCACCCGCAATGGCTACCACCTGGCAATGCACCTGGGTGCCATCGCTGGTTTTTACAATTAATGATCCATCTGCTTGTCTTTCCAGATCTTCTACACGCTCTCCGAGTGTAAACGTTGGATCGAATGGCTTGATTTGATCCATCAAATTGTCCACCAGCTCCTGAGCCTTAATTTCAGGGTAACCGGGGATATCGTAAATTGGCTTTTGAGGATAAATTTCTGAGAGTTGTCCGCCAATTTGAGGAAGGGCGTCAATCAGGTGGCAACGCATCTTTAGTAAACCTGCTTCAAAAACTGTAAATAAGCCCACCGGGCCCGCTCCAATAATACAGATGTCTGTCTTGATCATGTTGTGTATACCTAATAGTGAGTGTCCAGATTTTGATAAATGGTATCTAAAATCCGTTTTAAATCTTTGTAATCTTTTTCAGTTAAGTTTTCCCAGGCTTTCATTCGGATCTCGGCCATCCTGGGACTCCAGTTTTTCACTTTGTCAGCTCCACTGCTTGTTAAATGCACGGTAAAGCTACGACGATCGGCTGGATTTACCCTACGCTCCACCAACTCTTTTTTGCACAATAAATCGATGATACGGGTAAGAGTAGGATGGTCTTTACCGATGATTTCTGCAAGCTCGCTCTGGTTTAGCTGGGGGTGTTCATTCAAATTCTTTAATACCAGCCATTGGTCAACGGTCACCTCGAAATTTTCTGCATTGAACTTCCGCTGTGCATATTGCTTTACCTTACGAGCCGTACGGTCTAAGAGGTGTGAATATGAGCTGAAAGGTTCTGTTA
>JBEDFI010000053.1:0-10536 GCA_041175245.1 Bacteroidota bacterium | reverse complement strand
ATATTGATCTGGTAGGTGCAGAAATTGAAATGATCAATCTTCCGGAACGAGAGTACCGGATGAAAACAGTTTTAAATAAAATAAAAGACGAGTATGATTTCATCATTATCGATTGTTCTCCGTCTTTGGGTTTGATTACCATCAACTCCTTAACTGCCGCTGATTCGGTTATTATTCCGGTTCAGTGCGAGTATTTTGCCCTGGAAGGTTTAGGAAAACTTTTAAATACCATCAAGATCGTCCAAAATCGTTTAAACCCGCAATTGGCGATCGAAGGGATCTTACTAACCATGTACGATGTACGTTTGCGTTTAGCAAACCAAGTGGTTGAAGAAGTTAAAACGCATTTTCAGGACTTGGTTTTCGAGACCATCATCCAACGAAATACCCGTTTGAGTGAAGCCCCCAGTTTTGGCGTTTCGGTGATTATGCACGATGCCAACTCAAAAGGTGCAATTAACTATTTAAACCTGGCCCGCGAAATCATTCGAAAAAATGGAATGGCTCCCGCCGAAGAAGTTGTACAACAAGCCACCGTATAAAAGATGAATTACCAGAAGAAAACCGGCTTAGGGAAAGGATTAAGTGCCCTTTTGGATGATACAGAAGTAGTGCAGAATACGCAATCGCTGGGCAATGTTGTCAATACGGTTAATCATACTTATCCGGTGCTCATCAGCCAGATTGTGGTAAACCCTTACCAGCCCCGTACAGATTTTGATCCTCAAGCTTTACAAGAATTGGCTGATTCAATCAAATTACAGGGATTAATACAACCCATCACCGTGCGTCAGGTTGGTCAGAATAGTTACCAGCTCATATCCGGAGAGCGTCGATTAAGGGCCTCAAAAATTGCCGGTCTTACTGAAATTCCCGCCTATGTACGCAGTGCCAACGATCAGCAAATGCTGGAAATGGCACTGATTGAAAATATACAACGTGAAAACCTGAATGCCATGGAAGTGGCCCTGAGTTTTCAGCGTATGCTTGATGAGTGTAATTTGAAGCAGGAAGAATTGGGCGACCGGGTGAGTAAAAATCGCTCTACCGTAACTAATTACCTGCGCTTATTGAAATTACCTCCGGCTATTCAGGCAGCCATCCGCGATCAGCAACTATCCATGGGCCATGCCCGTGCTCTGGTGAGCATCGAAAATGTAGACCATCAATTATTCATCTACAAAGAAATTTTAGCCAAAGGACTTTCTGTTAGAAAAGTAGAGGAATTGGTTCGCGAAATTCAGTCATTGGGAGCTAAAAAGCCTAAAAAGAACGAATATGACTTGATCTCTTTCCAATACCAAAAAGTACAGGACGATCTGGCCTCCAGATTAGGAACCCGGGTAAAGCTGAAAATGAAGGGGAAAAATTCTGGACTAATTGAAATCCCCTTTCTTTCTGAAAACGATTTGAACCGTATTTTGGAACTCTTAGATTGGTAATGCCGATTCGTGTTTTCGTCATATGTATCTTCTCTTTGCTTGCTTTGCCGATTTTCGCTCAGCAGGAAAATCAGCTGAACACAAAAAAAACAGACAGTACACAAATTGAGCCGGCCCCGCAAGGTCCGCCGAAAGATGCAGCCCGCCTCCGATTGGAGCGTTTACCGAAAAGGGCCGCCCGGAGCTCTGCCATTCTGCCCGGACTGGGACAAATTCAGAACAAACGATGGTGGAAGTTGCCCTTGATTTATGGGGGTTTCGCCAGTTTCGTCGTCGCTTACCAGGATAATAATGATCAATACCACGTATTTCTGAATGAAGTTCAATATCGCTTGGCAAATGGAGGAAATCCCGGTAATCCTGACTTTGCCGGCTACAGTTTTGAGGGCCTGGTCAGAATCAAAGATAACTTCAGAAGAAATAGAGAACTCTCCATTATTGGAGGGGTGGTGTTGTATGCCGTTAATATTATTGATGCATACGTAGATGCCAAGTTCTTTCGCTTCGATTTGAGTGAAAAATTAACCTTGCAGGTCAGGCCCTCGGTGCAACATAATTGGACGAATGCTTCGCTAAGCCCGCAGCCGGTCCTCAGCCTTAAACTTAGTTTATGAAAATAGCATTAATCGGGTATGGCAAAATGGGGAAACTCATTGAGCAACTTGCTAAAGAGCGAGGTCACGAAGTGGTTCTCATCATCGATGCCGATAACCAGGACGAACTACAATCGGATCGTTTTAAAGAAGCCGATGTGGCCATCGAATTCAGCACTCCGCAGGCCGTTTTATCAAACATAAATGCTGCCTTTACTGCCAATGTCCCCATTGTAGTGGGTACTACCGGCTGGTACGACCAACTAACTAATTTACAGAAGCAATGTGCAGAAAGTAACAATACCTTACTTTATGCATCTAATTTTAGTGTTGGAGTGAATGTGTTCTTTCAGGTGAACCGGATATTGGCAAAGCTGATGAATCGATATCCGCAATATGAAGTGCAGCTGGAAGAAATTCATCATACTCAAAAATTAGATGCTCCAAGTGGGACGGCCATTACGATTGCAGAAGGCATTCTTGATGGCTTGGAGCGAAAAAATACCTGGGTGAACGAATTGGTGGGACAAGAAGAAGGCCGACTAACTAAACCGGATGAATTATTGATCGAATCGCACCGGATCGATCAGGTGCCGGGCACCCATACGGTAATTTACAGCTCTGAGGTGGACGAAATTGAGTTTAAACACACTGCCCACAATCGTGCAGGATTTGCCTTAGGGGCAATTCTTGCAGCAGAATGGTTGGAAGGCAAACGTGGATTTTATTCCATCAACGACCTGTTTGATTTTAAATAAATTAAAGGCATCACATATGAACTTAAAATTCTGGGAAAAGAAATCCGCGGAAAAAAAACAGGAGAAAAAAAAGAAAAGCGCTGCCCGCGAATGGTTTGATGCCATTTTATTTGCAGTGATCGCGGCCACGCTCATCCGGACATTTTTTATCGAAGCCTATACTATTCCTACCGGCTCGATGGAAAAAAGTTTGAAGGTGGGCGATTTCTTATTTGTGAGCAAAGTGAACTATGGTGCACGGCTTCCCATCACGCCGGTTGCATTTCCATTGGTACATCACAGCATGCCCATTATTGGTACCAAAGCATATTGGGACGGAGTACAGTGGAAATACCGCCGTTTACCGGGTTTTAGTGAAATTAAACGGAATGATGCGGTGGTGTTTAATTGGCCAATGGAAGCCGATGAACCCTACAATCGTCCGGTTGATAAACGGGAAAATTACATTAAACGTTGCCTGGCTATTGCCGGAGATACACTCAAAATCATTAACTCGCAAGTATTTGTGAACGGAAAAGCCGCCGAACAGCCGCAGTTTGGCCTGACCACCTATTATGTGCGAACTGATGGGACCGATTTCAATCCAACGGTTTTTGAAGATATGCGTATTGAAGCTCAGCGGGCCAGTGCCGATGAATATTATTTCAATTTAACAACTGAAGAAGCTGCTACCATTAAAAAATGGTCGAATGTGAAAGTATTCGAGCCGGTCATCCGTCCGGTAAATCAGTATGAGCCGCAAATTTTCCCTCAAGATCCGCGATTTACCTGGAATGAGGATAATTTCGGTCCACTAATTGTTCCGAAAAAGGGCTGGACCGTCCAATTAGATAGTACCACCATTCCTCTGTATCTAAGAGCCATCTCCGTGTACGAAAATAACAAAGTACAACGCGAAGGCAATAGCCTAATCATTAATGGAAAAAGAGCCGATACCTACACTTTTAAAATGAATTATTATTGGATGATGGGTGATAACCGTCATAATTCACTGGATTCCAGATTTTGGGGTTTTGTACCGGAAGATCATATAGTTGGAAAGGCGCTCTTCATCTGGATGAGCTGGGATTCGCAAGGAACCTTCTTTGATAAAATTCGGTGGAACAGAATTTTTAAGGGGATACATTAATCCGGACAAGGAATGAATTTCCTCATTTCTTTTTTGGTCCGCTCTTGCTCGGTAGCTTTGCCGCTTTCTTTTTTCCTTGTACGGCCGGACTTTGTTGGCCCTTGTTGATGGTCGATTGTTTATTGTCCGTTTGATCGGAAAATTGACCTCCACTATTCGAAACACCCTGCTCTTTCAACTGTCTTTTGATGATTTTTGAACTGATGTAGCGATTGGCCATGCTCCCGGAAGGGGAAGGTTCTTTATTGCTTCCTTTCTTTTTCGTCATGTATAAGCCAATAATAAACATAACGGCTAAAAAGGCATTTTGGTTTTGGAAAAGGAAAGTTTTTGATGCTGAGCTAAAGCGTGGCAATCCCCAACTTCAGTGCCAGGGCGTTCAGGTCTTCCACCACACTGCTTACCAACGGAATTCCATGGATTTTCCGCTCCGTTTCTGCTTCCAATTCTGGTTCTCCTGGTATAATCACGGGCTGATCAGCATGTATGGGTTTAGCCGATTTAAAGCGATGGATCCAATTGTCCAGATGAGCTTTAAATTCTTCCGTTGGTCGGAAACCATCTACCCGCATGGCACCTAAAAAGTGCCCGATTCCTGATCCCACCGGATCGGCCGGTGGCTCCAGAAATGCAACAAAGGGAGGAACCCATGGTCCATAATTGGCACCGGACAATACAGCCGACAAAATATCGACCGTAGCGCCTAAGCCAAAACCTTTGTGGCTGCCATGTTCAACATCGCTGCCCAGCGGTAAAAGCGAACCGCCTTCCTTTAGCTCATGAGGGTTACTTGATGGCTTTCCATCTTGATCGATGATCCATCCGTTTGGAATGGCTTTACCAGTTCGTTGTGCAATTTCCAGTTTCCCGTTGGCTGCCGCCGAAGTCGCCATATCAACAATTACCGGCGGATATTTACCTGCCGGGAAGGCATAACACATGGGGTTGGTGCCTAATAAACGCTCGTTGGCATAGGTAGGGGCAACCAGCGGACTTGCATTGGTCATGGCAAATCCGATCATGTCTTTTTCTACAGCCAGTAAGGTATGATAGGCCGCAATCCCAAAGTGATTCGAATTCCGAACCGATACCCAGCCGGAGCCACATTCCATTGCCTTTTTCATGGCTATGTTCATGGCATACGGAGCAATAACCAGTCCCAGTCCGCCATCACCATCCACCGTGGCTGTGCTGGCCGTTTCGTGTACAACCCGAATGTTGGGCTGTACATTTACTCTGCTTTTCTCCCACAAACGTACGTAGCCGCTCAGGCGGGCCACTCCATGCGAATCGATTCCACGCAGATCGGCTTTGATCAATACATCGGCGGCCCTTTGCGCATGTTCTTCCGGGCAACCCATCGATCTGAAAACCGATTCGGTGAAGGTTCTTAAGGTGTTTTCTGAGAAGAAGAACTGGCTCATTTGCTTAATGTAAAGACCGTAAATTTAAAATCTAATGGATTAAAAGCCGCTATCAATTGATCAATAAACGCCGGACCGGCTTGTGCAAAA
Source organism: Bacteroidota bacterium (assembly GCA_041175245.1). Classification (GTDB taxonomy): domain Bacteria; phylum Bacteroidota; class Bacteroidia; order Sphingobacteriales; family Sphingobacteriaceae; genus JAIPAN01. The sequence goes on along the minus strand of JBEDFI010000053.1, from coordinate 5,100 downwards.
TATAAACCGAAATTTTCGCTCCGTTCCTGCAGTTCGCCCTGGTGAAAAATGGCGAACTGTAATTTTTCGAGCTGGACCATTGCTTCTTCGTGATTCCGCTTCTCGGCTTGAAGTAATTTTTTCTCCAGATTTTGTAGGGCTTTGTTCAAACGCACTTCAATTGCCTCTGTACTTGGTACCAATGTTTGGTCGATGAGCCTCGCCTGCTCTTTAATTTGCTCGAATAATGCCTTAAAGCTCTCTTTTTCTTGGAGTAATGATAGTTTATGCCGACTATTTTCTAAGATCCAGGCTTTTTTTAATGCATCCAGCGGCTGAAAGAGATATTTTGGTTGCAGACCAAGTCGATGGACTTGATGAGCAGATCTTGCATCGAGTAACTGGGCAGAGTTTCGTAAAATCAGTATCGGAAAGTCTAGTTTGTAATATTCAAAACTGCTTTTCAATTCCAGCCAGTATAGTATTTCAGCCCCTCCGCCAATATAAGCGAGGTTGGGTAGAATTTGCTCCTGATAAAGTGGCCGCATCACTACGTTCGGACTAAATTTTTCCGGGTGATTTTGGATTTGACTTCGGAGCTCAGTTTCGGTAAATTCAATCTCCGTATTCAACACCCGGTAAGTTCCCTCTTCAAAAACAATGCGTTCGCGAAGCTGCTCATCCAAGTAAAAGAAGTTAATCTCTCTCGGATTTACTGGTGCTTCAATGCCTGTTTTTTTCAGTTGCTGATTGGTTTCCGAAATCAGTTTGAAACTGTTTTGTTCAATGATATCCGTTATCATGATTTCACTAAACTGTTTTTTTAGTTCCGGATGATCAGCATCGAGTATCACTAAACCGTGCCCTTCGAATAATTTATGGACCAAATATCGGGTAGCAGCTGCCAGGTTAGAATGTTGTTCATAAGCCTCCATCATCCAACTCGATAATTGCAAGGCATTTGGAGACGCACCCAGCATACCTTGATAGCTTTTTAACGCTTCAGGGATGGTTTCGGTAGCCAGCCTTCCGGTGGCTCCGCTACTTTTGGCCTCCCAGCTAATCTTCTTCCCGGCGATGTAGGTATGATTAATTTCTTCAAAATCATGATCTTCTGTAGCCATCCAATACACCGGAACAAAGTTCTTGTCTGGAAATTTATTTTTGAGTTCCTGCGCTAATTTGATCGCGGTAGCTATTTTGTAGATGAAATACAGGGGGCCGGTAAATAAGTTCAGCTGATGGCCGGTGCTGATGGTGAAGGTATTTTCCTGGCTGAGTAAATCGATTTGCTGACTTACAGAAGCCGCCAAAGGGGACTGCATGCCGGCGTATTGTTCCCGAAGTACCTTGACCAAGACTTGGCGGTTTGCGTTCACTTTCTTGTCCCTCAGCAGCTTTTCAAATCCATCAAACTCTGGCTCATAATCGTAAAAACGATCCAAAGAAGGATCTTGTTGCAGGTAGCGAAGCAAGCCGGCCGGAAAGCGTTTAGTGTCTTGATAATCGATGTAGCTTGCTTTCATCGTTTGGGTTTTATTTCACCAGATGGCCATATAAGTCGAAATCTTCTGCCCGCTCAATGTTAACCTGTACAAAACTCCCCACCGGGGCATACTTATTCCTGGCGTCGATCAGTACTTCGTTGTCTACTTCCGGAGAATCGAATTCAGTCCGTCCAACAAAATAATCGCCTTCTTTCTTATCAATCAATACTTTATAAGTCTGTCCCACCTTTGCCTGATTTTTCTCCAGCGAAATGCCCTGTTGAATATCCATGATTTCCTCTACACGGTATTGTTTTACCTCCTCAGGCACATCATCCGCTAAGTTAAAGGCATGTGTTTTCTCTTCGTGCGAATACGTGAAACAACCTAAACGATCAAATTTGGTTTCTTCCACCCAGGCTTTCATCTCTTCAAAGTCTTGCTCGGTTTCACCGGGATATCCGCAAATCAGGGTGGTTCTCAATGCGATGTCAGGCACCTTGTTTCGAATTTGATCTACCAGATCGATGGTTTTTTGTTTCGTAATTCCTCTCCGCATCGATTTTAACATTGAATCGGATATGTGTTGCAGCGGCATGTCCAGGTAATTACAAATATTCTCACGCTCCTTCATCACCTCCAAAATTTCCATCGGAAACCCGGAAGGATAGGCGTACTGCAGGCGTATCCATTCAATGCCGTTTACATCCGACAGATTACGCAATAGATCAGCCAGTTTACGTTCATTGTACAGGTCCAATCCATAATAGGTCAGGTCCTGGGCAATGAGGATCAGTTCTTTCGTGCCATTTTTTGCCAGAAATTTAGCTTCTTTTACCAGATCTTCGATGGATTTGGAGACGTGTTGGCCTCTCATCAAAGGGATGGCGCAAAATGAGCAAGGACGATTGCAGCCTTCGGCAATTTTAAAATAGGCAAAATGGGAAGGCGTGGTCAGTAAGCGTTCACCAATTAATTCATGTTTGTAATTCACCCCGATGCTGGCCAGTAATTCAGGCAGATCATTGGTGCCGAAATACGCATCTACGTTGGTAATTTCTGCGGCTAATTCAGGTTTGTAACGTTCTGAAAGACATCCGGTTACAATTACTTTACCGATTTTACCCTGATCTTTCAATTCACTGTATTGTAAGATGGTATCAATCGATTCCTGCTTTGCATTGTCGATGAACCCACAGGTGTTGATGACCACAATATCGTTTTCTCCCAATTCCTCTGATTCATGCGCTACCTCCAGCTGTCCGGCTTTTAGTTGGCCCATCAATACCTCAGAGTCGTATACATTTTTTGAGCAGCCTAAGGTGATGACGTTTACCTTCGGTTTTTTTAGGGTGATTTCGCTCGTTTTAGTCTTCATCGATGGCTTAGTTTTTAAATAGAGAATCTACGAAGGCCTTTTTATTGAACAACTGTAAGTCATCAATGCTTTCTCCCACGCCAATGTATTTTACCGGTATCTTGAATTGATCCGAGATGCCAATCACCACGCCACCTTTGGCCGTGCCATCTAATTTTGTTAATGCCAGGGCGTTTACATCAGTTGCCTCGGTAAACTGCTTACACTGCTCAATGGCATTTTGTCCGGTTGAAGCGTCCAAAACCAATAAAATTTCGTGTGGGGCACCCGGAACAATCTTATCCATCACCTTCTTGATCTTACTTAATTCGTTCATGAGGCCCACTTTATTATGTAATCGGCCGGCGGTGTCAATAATCGCCACGTCATCGCCATTGGCGGCAGCCGATTGTACCGCATCAAAAGCCACCGAGGCCGGATCGGAGCCCATATCCTGAGCCACTACTCTTACCCCTACACGCTCGCCCCAAAGTTTAAGCTGATCTACGGCTGCGGCACGGAAGGTATCTGCGGCACCTAAAACTACTTGATTGCCGGCTCCCTTTAGTTTGTGAGCTAACTTCCCGATGGTCGTTGTTTTGCCCACGCCATTTACCCCTACCACCATAATCACATAGGGACTTTGTTTGCCGTATTCGAAATTTTCAAAATCGTTGCTGTTGTTCTCAGCCAGTAAGGCCTGAACTTCTTCTCGTAGAATATTATTTAATTCGGATGTATGGAGATATTTATCGCGGGCAACGCGTTTTTCAATGCGTTCAATGATTTTTAATGTGGTATTCACCCCCACATCCGAACTTACCAAAATTTCTTCCAATTCATCCAATACCTCCACATCCACGGTTGATTTACCGACAATTGCTTTGGTAAGTTTTGAAAAAAGACCGGTTTTGGTTTTCTCTAAACTTTTCTCTAAATCTTCTTTATTCTCCAGCTCTTCGGGTGGAAGATCTTTCCGAACTAAATTTTTCACACTTGGAGCTTGGGTTTGGACTCCTTCGAATTCCAAATCAGGTTCAGCAGCTTCCTCCTCAATTATTGGGGCCTCCACCAGGGTTTCAGAAATAGGATCCTCCTGAGCATGGATTTCCTTAAGGGGTGCTAAATTTTCAATTAACGGAGCTTTCGTTTCTTCAACCGACTCGGGCTTTGGTTCGGGAACAGTTTCTTGAACCGGCTCCGGCTCAGGAGCGGGCTTAGCTTTTTTTCTGAATAAGTCAAATAATCCCATAATACTGCGAAATTAAACAAAAAAAGCCGCCCACGAACGTTCGGGGAGGCTTTTAAATAATTTGGAGATCAATTATTAAGCGTTCTGCTGGTTGGCAGCAGAAATTGCGTCTTTAATATGATCGTTGTGTACAATTACTTCTTTGAAAGAATATGCTCCTGTTTTAGGCGATTTAGTCATGGTGATCACCTTTGAGTATTCTTTACCGGTTCCGGTTTTCAGCGTTGCAACTACTTTCTTAGCCATGGTCTATGTTTTTTATCGGTTTTACCGACGATTACTTAATTTCTTTGTGTACGGTTACTTTGCGTAATACCGGATTGAATTTTTTCAATTCCAAACGCTCGGTAGTATTTTTCTTGTTCTTGGTAGTGATGTACCGAGACATGCCTGGCATACCGCTTTCCTTGTGCTCGGTGCATTCCAAAATTACCTGAACTCTATTGCCTTTCTTAGCCATTGTTCTGTTGTTTTAATCCGTTTGCTACTAAATGTATCCTTTTTTCAGGAATTTATTGATTACCGCAGTGATTCCATTTTTACTAATGGTTTTGATGGCTGAAGTGCTAACTTTCAGCGTAATCCAACGGTCTTCCTCAGGGATGTAAAATTTCTTCACCTTCAGGTTAGGATAAAACTTGCGATTGGTTTTCACGTTCGAATTGGACACGTGATGGCCCTTAATCGGCATTTTTCCTGTTAAATCACAAACTCTCGACATGACTGTACTATGTGTTGTTTATAAATAAACCCTTGTTTTAGGGCTTGCAAATATCTGGAATAAATATTTAATACGCAATACCTGAGCAGATTATTTCTATTCTTTTTGAGCGCTGACCAGCCACATATTGATTCTTAGTAATATTCTGACTAAACTAGATTAAATTTTGAGAGATGAGTTTCGCATCCATACCTTCGCAGAATACCAACAAGCCTACCAAAAAAGCATCGATCAGCCCGAATTATTTTGGGCTGAAATTGCCGAAAATTTTCAATGGCAACAGAAATGGGATCAGGTACTGGAT
>JBEDFI010000052.1:0-10552 GCA_041175245.1 Bacteroidota bacterium | reverse complement strand
GTAGAACCCAATGATCATGCCATTTATTTAGACGTGAAACAATACCTGGCCAACCAACGTCAAGGTACACACAAGTCTAAACAACGTAATGAAATTGCTGGTTCAACCCGCAAATTATACAAGCAAAAAGGTACAGGTGGTGCCCGTGCCGGTAACATCAAATCTCCACTATTCAATGGTGGTGGTCGTGTGTTCGGTCCGCAGCCACGTGACTACAGCTTCAAGCTGAATAAAAAATTGAAGTCATTGGCTCGTAAATCGGCCCTTACTTATAAAGCGAAAGACAATAATATTTTGGTTTTAGAAGATTTTAGTTTCGATTCCATCAAAACTAAAAACTACATCAAATTGGTAAGCGACTTAAAGATTGCTGACCAGAAAACCTTGTTGGTATTGCCTTCCGCAAACAATACTATTTATTTATCAAGCAGAAATCTGAAAAAAGCAAAAGTGATTACTGCCGCAGATCTAAATACCTATGATGTATTAAATGCAGGCAAACTTTTGTTAACTACAGAAAGTGTTAAAAAATTGGAGGAGGCATTTGCCAAATAAGATGGAAATTTTAAAGAAACCAATTTTAACAGAAAAAGCGACGGCCTTAACCGATAAGTTGAACCGTTATGCTTTCCAGGTTGATCCTAAAGCCAACAAATTGCAGATTAAAGCTGCTGTTGAAAAAATGTATGGTGTAACTATCCAAGCAGTAAATACTGCAGTAGTTTCAGGTAAGACCAAAACTCGCGGTACCAAAGCCGGTTTTGTTTCAGGAAGAACTCCTAAATACAAGAAAGCAATTGTAACGTTGAAAGAAGGTGAAGTTATTGACTTTTATAGCAATATTTAATTAGATCATGGCAGTAAAAAGATTTAAACCGGTTACCCCGGGCACCCGCTTTAGAGTAGGTGCAGATTATACTGATGTGACTACCAATGTACCTGAAAAGTCGTTGGTGGTGCCTATCAAGAGATCTGGTGGTAGAAATAATTCCGGTAAAATGACGATGCGTTACATCGGTGGGGGGCACAAAAAAGCTTACCGAATAATTGATTTTAAACGCGATAAACACACTATCCCCGCAACTGTTGCCACCATTGAGTACGATCCCAATCGTACCGCTCGTATCGCCCTGCTAAACTATGCAGATGGTGAGAAGCGCTACATTATTGCTCCTGAAGGCTTACAAGTAGGCCAGATCATCGTATCTGGAGATGCTGTGGCACCAGAAGTAGGAAATGCTTTACCATTGAAAAGTATTCCTTTGGGTTCTATTATTCATAACATCGAATTAAATCCCGGACAGGGTGCATCAATTGCCCGCTCTGCAGGTACCTATGCACAATTAGCTGCCCGTGATGGAAAATATGCTATCATCAAACTGCCATCAGGTGAATCTCGTATGATCCTGGCAACTTGCATGGCTACTATCGGTAGCGTATCTAACTCTGAGAAAGCAAACGAAGTGTTAGGTAAAGCTGGTAGAAAACGTTGGTTGGGCCGTCGTCCTCGTGTAAGAGGGGTAGCGATGAACCCGGTAGATCACCCAATGGGTGGTGGTGAAGGCCGTTCATCCGGAGGTCACCCACGTTCACGCAAAGGTTTGTTGGCTAAAGGCTACAAAACCCGCAACAAGAAAAAATCATCTGATCGTTACATCATTGAAAGAAGGAAGAAATAATGGCTCGTTCAATTAAAAAAGGACCTTATATCGATCATAACTTAGAAAGTAAAGTACTTTCTCAGAATGAGGGTGGTAAGAAATCGGTGATCAAAACCTGGTCACGCCGTTCAATGATTTCTCCGGATTTCGTTGGTCACACGTTCGCTGTTCATAACGGAAACAAATTTATTCCGGTTTATGTAACCGAAAACATGGTTGGTCATAAATTAGGCGAATTTGCCCCAACCCGTACATTTAGAGGTCACGCTGATAAGAAAAAATAAGCATGGAAGCAGTAGCAAAATTAAATAATTGCCCTACCTCACCACGTAAAATGAGATTAGTTGTTGATCTGATTCGTGGAGAGCGTGTAGAAAAAGCATTATACATTTTAAAGTATACCAATAAAGAAGCCGCTATTCGCGTTGAAAAGCTCTTATTATCGGCTATCAAAAACTGGGAAGCAAAGAATGAAGGCCAACGCCCCGAAGACAGCGAATTGTATGTTAAAACCGTAATGGTGGATGGCGGTCGTCAGTTAAAGCGTTTAAGACCAGCACCACAAGGTCGCGGTTACCGTATTCGTAAGCGTTCTAACCACGTTACATTGGTGGTAGACAGTAATAAAACTAATAACTAATTAGGAGCAATGGGACAAAAAGCACATCCAATAGGTAACAGATTAGGAATCATCAAAGGTTGGGATTCTAACTGGTTCGGTGGCAACAACTACTCCGATAAATTAGTTGAGGACGAAAAAATCCGTAAATACATCGCTGCCCGTATTAACAAAGGCGGGGTTGCAAAAGTAGTGATTGAGCGTACCTTAAAGCGTATTACGGTTACCATTCACACGGCTCGTCCGGGTATTGTGATCGGTAAAGGTGGTCAGGAAGTTGACAAACTGAAAGAAGAATTAAAGAAATTGACCAAGAAAGATGTTCAGATCAACATTTTTGAGATCAAACGTCCTGAATTAGATGCTCAATTAGTTGGCGAAGGTATCGCCAAACAATTAGAAGCACGTATTTCTTTCCGTCGTGCAATGAAAACTTCCATCGCATCAACCATGCGTATGGGTGCCGAAGGAATAAAAATTATGTGTTCTGGCCGTTTAGGTGGCGCCGAGATGGCCCGTACCGAGCAATACAAAGAAGGAAGAATTCCATTGCACACTTTCCGTGCTGATATTGATTATGCTTTATCTGAAGCGTTAACCACTTATGGTAAAATTGGTATCAAAGTTTGGATTTGCAAGGGTGAGGTGTACGGTAAACGTGATCTTTCTCCAAACATTGGCCAAACTGCCGGTTTGCGTACTCGTACCGAAGGTGCTCCGGCATTTGGAGGCAACGATCGTCGCCAGGGAGGTGATAACAGAAGAGGGGGCAATGACAGACGTGGTGGTGGAGCTAATCGCGGTGGGTTTAAAGGAAAAAAATAATTGATTTTTAAGTATCGTATACGATAAAATATAGACAGCAATGTTACAGCCAAAAAGAACGAAGTTCAGAAAGATGCAGAAGGGTAGAATGAAGGGTCTCACCGGTCGAGGTGCAGAACTTGCATTTGGTTCTTTCGGAATCAAAACCTTAGAAGCAGCATGGATTACCAGCCGTCAGATCGAGGCAGCTCGTATCGCGGTAACGCGTTATATGAAACGTGAGGGTCAGGTTTGGATTCGTATTTTCCCAGATAAGCCGGTTACCAAGAAACCTGCCGAGGTTCGTATGGGTAAAGGTAAGGGTGCTCCAGAATACTGGGTGGCCGTGGTTCGCCCGGGAAGAATGATTTTCGAAGCCGAAGGTGTGCCTTTGGAAATTGCTAAAGAAGCTTTACGTCTGGCAGCTCAAAAATTGCCGGTACAAACCCGTTTCGTAACCCGTAGAGATTACGTAGAAGCGTAAAACGATTAAGACAATGAAAAATTCAGAAATAATAGAACTGTCAACCGAGGAGATTGTAGACCGTATCTCAGAAGAGAAGGCCAATCTTACCAAATTGAAATTCGCTCATGCGGTTTCTGCGATTGAAAATCCCTTAAGGATCAATAGCGTTAGAAAAGATATCGCACGTTTGAATACTGAACTGACTAAGCGTAAAGCTGCCAATGCTGCTGCACAACAGTCTGCAGAATAAGTATAATAAAGAGTCGAAATGGAAAGAAAATTAAGAAAAACAAGAACCGGGTTGGTGGTGAGCAACAAAATGGACAAGTCCATCGTAGTTGCAGTAGAGCGTAAGGTAAAACACCCGATCTATGGTAAGTTCGTAAAGAAAACTACCAAATTCATGGCTCATGACGAAGCAAACACATGCGGTATTGGCGATACTGTATTGATCATGGAAACTCGTCCGCTGAGCAAATCCAAAAATTGGAGATTAGTTGAAATTTTAGAAAGAGCTAAGTAATGGTACAACAGGAATCAAGACTGAATGTTGCTGATAACAGCGGTGCTAAAGAAGTGTTAGTAATCCGTGTGTTAGGTGGTACAGCCAAGCGTTATGCCTCTATTGGTGACAAAATTGTCGTTACCGTAAAGAGCGCTTTGCCATCGGGTAACATCAAAAAGGGAACGGTATCAAAAGCCGTTGTGGTGAGAACCAAAAAAGAAGTAAGACGTAAAGATGGATCCTACATCCGTTTCGACGATAATGCAGCCGTTTTACTGAACGCCCAAGATGAACCACGTGGAACACGTATTTTCGGACCAGTTGCCAGAGAATTACGTGAAAAGCAATTCATGAAAATTGTATCCTTAGCACCGGAGGTATTGTAACATGGAAAGAAAAAATAACCAACAGCCTAAATTAAAAATCCGCAAAGGAGACTTAGTGCAAATTATTGCCGGAGACTCCAAAGGAAAACAAGGGCGTGTTTTAGAAGTAATGTTGTCTGAAAACCGGGCAATTGTGGAGGGTGCCAATATGGTGTCTAAGCATACCAAACCCAATGCGGCCAATCCAAACGGCGGTATTGTGAAAAAGGAAGCCCCTGTTCATGTTTCTAACCTGATGGTGGTAGATGCTAAATCAGGCAAACCAAGCCGTGTGGGCATTCAAAAAAATGCTGCCGGTAAAAATATTCGCATAGCAAAAAAATCTGGGGAGGAAATTAAGTAATGTCATACGTACCAAGATTAAAATCGAAATACAAACAAGAGATCCGTACCTCGCTGAAAGAAAAGTTTCAGTATAAGAGTGTAATGGAGGTTCCCATATTGCAAAAAATTGCAATCAATCAAGGTATTGGTGGTGCCACTACCGATAAGAAGTTGATTGAAAATGCCATCAAGGAATTAACCACCATCACTGGTCAGCAAGCAGTTGCTGCCAACTCTAAAAAGGATATCTCAAACTTCAAATTACGTAAGGGTATGCCAGTTGGTGTACGTGTTACTTTACGTGATAACCAGATGTATGAATTCCTGGATCGTTTAATTGCTGTTGCATTGCCACGTATCCGTGATTTTAAAGGAATCAACGATAAAGGATTTGATGGCCGCGGTAATTACACCCTGGGTGTTACAGAACAAATCATTTTCCCTGAGATCAACATTGATCAAATCAATAAGATCATGGGTATGGATATCACCTTTGTTACTTCTGCTAAAACAGACGTAGAAGCATTGGAATTATTAAAACAATTCGGTTTACCATTTAAGAATCAGAATAATGGCTAAAGAAGGTTTAAAAGCACGCGAATTAAAACGTGCCAAATTAGTAGCTAAATACGCGGAAAAAAGAGCGGCCTTAAAGGTAGCCGGCGATTATATAGCCTTAGATAAATTACCTAAGAATGCTTCACCTGTACGTTTACACAACCGTTGTAAATTAACTGGTCGTCCTCGTGGATATATGCGTCAGTTCGGTATTTCACGTGTTACATTCCGCGAAATGGCTCTTGAAGGCAAGATCCCGGGAGTGAAGAAAGCAAGCTGGTAATCATTAAAGTCAAAAGTTAAAAGTAAAAAGTTTAGTCTTTTTCACTTTTGATTTTTGCCTTTTGAATTAGAATTATTAACCGGTAGCAGGTCCTTTGGGATACCACTACCAAAACCAAATAAAATGAATACAGATCCAATAGCAGATTATCTTACGAGAGTAAGGAATGCCATTAAGGCCAACCACAGGGTTGTTGAAATTCCTGCATCAAACCTCAAAAAGGAAATTACCAAAGTACTTTTTGATAAAGGTTACATCGCGAACTACAAGTTTGAAGATACAACCGTTCAAGGCGTGATCAAAATTGCTTTGAAATATCATCCGATTACCAAAGTTCCTGCTATTCGCACATTATCTCGTGTGAGTAAGCCCGGTTTGAGAAAATACGCAGGTGTAGAGAAAATGCCACGAGTGTTAAATGGTTTAGGGATTGCGATCCTTTCAACTTCAAAAGGTGTGATGACCGATAAAGAAGCGAGAAACCTGAACATTGGCGGTGAAGTTTTGTGTTACGTATATTAATCGAGGAGGAAACATACGATGTCAAGAATTGGAAAAGCTCCTATCGCAGTACCAGCGGGTGTAACCGTAACGGTAGCTGCAGATAATCTGGTAACGGTAACAGGTCCGAAAGGAACATTAACCCAACAGGTTGATGCCGATATCAAAGTTGTTCAAGAAGGCGAGACGCTGTTCGTTCAACGTCCATCCGAGCAAAAACGCCATAAAGCCTTACACGGTTTGTACCGTTCTTTAATCTTTAACATGGTTAAAGGAGTAACTGAAGGATATAAGATTGAGCAGGAATTAGTGGGTGTAGGTTACCGTGCTACCAACCAGGGTAATACCTTAGATTTAGTATTAGGTTATTCTCACCACTATGTGTTTGAGTTACCTAAAGAAATTAAAGTAGCCACCACTGCAGAAAAAGGAAAAAACCCTACCATTATTTTAGAAAGTATCGACAAACAATTGTTAGGTCAGGTTGCCGCAAAGATTCGTTCATTGCGTGCTCCAGAGCCATACAAAGGAAAAGGTATCAAGTTTGTTGGTGAAGTATTACGTAAAAAAGCAGGTAAGTCTGCATCTAAAAAATAATCGTCATGGCAGGAATTAAATTATCTCGCAGAGAGCGAATCAAAAGAGGAATCAGAAAGAGATTATCCGGTTCTGCTGAGCGTCCACGTTTATCTGTTTACAGATCAAACAAAGGTATTTATGCTCAAATTATCGATGACAACACCGGTAAGACCTTGATTTCAGCGTCTAGTATCTCTAAAGATTTCAGCGCAAAGGGAAACAAAGTGGAGCAGTCTAAAGCTGTTGGTAAATCAGTGGCTGAAAAAGCACTGGCCGCCGGAATTAATCAGGTTGTTTTCGATAGAAATGGTTATTTATACCACGGTCGTGTGAAGTCATTGGCTGAAGGTGCACGTGAAGCTGGTCTAAACTTTTAATCCGAAAAGAGATGTCAACTATCAACATAAAAAGAGTAAAATCAAGCGAAATTGAATTAAAAGATCGCTTAGTGAGCATCCAGCGTGTTGCCAAGGTAACCAAAGGTGGTCGAACCTTCAGTTTTTCAGCTATCGTAGTGGTAGGTGACGAAAACGGAGTGGTAGGTTACGGTTTAGGGAAAGCCAAAGAGGTAACTGAAGCCATTGCCAAAGGTGTGGACGATGCCAAGAAGAATCTGGTGAAAGTTCCAATCATCAACGGTACGGTTCCTCATGAGCAATATGGTAAATTCTCAGGTGGTTTTGTATTCATCAAGCCAGCTGCAAACGGTACCGGAGTTATTGCCGGTGGTGCAATGCGTGCTGTATTGGAGAGTGCCGGTGTACACAACGTATTGGCAAAATCTAAAGGATCATCGAACCCGCACAACGTAGTAAAAGCAACGGTATCTGCTCTTTCGCAAATGCGTGATGCGTATACCGTAGCTCAGCAACGTGGGGTGGATTTAAACAAAGTATTTAACGGATAATGATCATGGCGAAGATTAAAATCACTCAGATTAAAAGCGTAATCGACAGAAGCGAGCGCCAAAAGAAAACCATGCAGGCTTTGGGTTTAAGCAAAATTAACCAGTCTGTGGAGGTAGAAGCTACCCCGGCAATTATCGGGATGGTAAGAAAAGTTAATCATTTAGTAGCCGTAGAAAGCATTTAATTATGAACTTAAGTAACTTAAAACCTGCAGAAGGTTCAACAAAAAATAGAAAACGTATTGGTCGCGGTACCGGTTCTGGTCGTGGCGGTACGTCAACCCGTGGTCACAAAGGTGCCGGCTCACGCTCTGGTTATACCAGCAAAGTAGGTTTTGAAGGTGGACAAATGCCCTTACAACGCCGTTTGCCAAAAGTAGGGTTCAAAAATATCAATCGAATAGAGTACGTAGGAATCAATTTAGATACTTTGCAAACCTTGGCTGATAAATTCAAATTGACCAGCATCGATTTTGACGTGTTGAAAGCCCATGGCTTGGCCTCTAAAAACGACCTGGTTAAGATTTTAGGTCGTGGTGAAGTGAAATCTAAATTAGAAGTAAAAGCTCACGCTTTCACCGCAACTGCTCAAAAAGCAATTGAGGCAGCAGGCGGAAGCAGCGTTAAATTGTAAGCATGAAAAAGCTGTTTTCAACCTTATCAAACATTTGGAAAATTGAAGATCTAAGAGCGAGAATTTTATTCACGCTCTTATGTCTTTTAATCTACCGTATCGGTTCGTTCATTGTGTTGCCGGGTGTAAACCCCGCCTCCCTAAGCAGCGAAGATAAAGAAGGCTTATTAGGGCTGTTAAATATGTTTGCAGGTGGTTCCTTCTCAAGAGCCTCCATTTTTGCATTAGGAGTAATGCCTTACATCTCTGCTTCTATCGTAGTGCAGCTGTTAGGTATTGTAGTACCTTATTTCCAGAAATTACAGAAAGACGGTGAAAGTGGTCGAAAAACCATGAATCAATTTACCCGTTATCTCACCATCATCATTACAGCGGTCCAAGCTGTGGCATATGTTCGATCACAGATCTCACCGGATGCGATCATGATGGCGGAACCTTTATTCAGTATTTCCTCACTCTTTATCTTAACTGCGGGTACCTTATTTGTGATGTGGTTGGGAGAAAAAATTACGGATAAAGGAATTGGAAACGGTATTTCATTAATCATTATGGTGGGGATTATTGCTCAATTGCCTTATGGGATCTTTGCAGAATTCGCTACCCGTATGGAAGGTAATGGGGGCTTGATTCCGTTCATTGTTGAGATCGCTGCTCTGTTCTTTGTGGTGGTATTTACCATTCTGATCGTACAGGGAGTTCGTAAAATACCCGTACAATATGCCAAGAAACAAGTGGGTAGCCGTCAGGTTGGCGGAGTGCGACAGTACATCCCATTAAAGGTAAATGCAGTAGGCGTAATGCCGATCATTTTTGCGCAAGCAATCATGTTCGTGCCTGCAACCATTGCCCAATTTTTTCCCGCTACGCAGTCTACCTTCCTGACTTCGCTCAGCGATTATACTTCATTTACGTATAATTTTTCATTCGCTTTATTGATCATCATTTTCACTTTTTTCTACACGGCCATTACCGTTAATCCGGTTCAGATGTCGGATGATATGAAAAAGAATGGTGGATTTATTCCAGGTATTAAACCCGGAAAAACTACCGGAGATTATATCGATGCAGTGGTCTCTAAAATTACTTTGCCTGGTGCTATCTTTTTAGCCATCATTGCCATATTACCATCCTTTGCAAATAAGCTGGGTGTTAATAGTCAGTTTGCTAATTTCTTCGGGGGTACCTCCCTCTTGATTTTGGTAGGTGTGGTATTAGATACCTTGCAGCAAATTGAAAGTTATTTGTTGATGCGCCATTACGATGGTCTGATGAAGTCCGGCCGTATCAAAGGTCGTAACCCAGGTACAGCAGGCAGTATTTAATTTTCGATGTCGAAAATCTATTATAAGTCTATCGAGGAGATAGCACTCATAAAAGAGAGTTCTTTGCTTCTTTCAAAAACCCTCGGTGAACTAGCTAAAGTAATTGGCCCGGGGGTTCAAACAAAAACCCTTGATCAATTGGCTGAAACCTTTATCAAAGATCATGGCGGAACTCCTGCTTTTTTAAATTACAGTGGTTTCCCCTATTCGCTTTGTATCTCTGTGAACGATCAAATTGTTCATGGTTTTCCGAGTGATTATGTGATGAAAGAGGGTGATTTGGTTTCGGTAGATTGCGGGGTGATTCTCCATAATTTTTATTCAGATTCTGCCTATACTTTTCCGATTGGAGAAATTGATGAATCGAGAAAGAAATTACTGCAAGTAACCAAAGAGTGTTTAGCACTTGGGATTGAAAAAGCAGTTGCAGGGATGAGGGTTGGAGATGTAGGATATGCAGTTCAGCAGCATGCTGAGCAACATGGATTTGGAGTGGTGAAGGAACTGGTTGGACACGGTGTGGGGGTTAAACTTCACGAGAAACCAGAGGTTCCAAACTACGGAAAACGAGGCTCCGGAATTAAACTGGAAGAGGGAATGGTGATCGCCATTGAGCCGATGATTAACATGGGTAAGCCAGGAGTGAAGTTTTGGGATGATGGATGGACAGTAAGTACCCTGGATGGATTGCCTTCTGCTCATTATGAGCATACGGTAGCGGTAAAGAAAGGTAAAGCGGAGGTATTATCTACCTTTGCGTTTATCGAACAAGTTTTAGCATAAATATTTAAGAAATTAGTTTTTTTTATTTAATTTTGCGTCCCCGTTAATACGGGTATAATTGAGTAAAAATCAATAAAATATGGCCAAACAGGCTTCAATTGAACAAGACGGCATTATTAAAGAAGCGTTATCAAACGCAATGTTTCGTGTAGAATTAGAGAACGGACACGAGATTATTGCACATATTTCGGGTAAAATGCGCATGCATTACATTAAGATC
>JBEDFI010000051.1:0-10615 GCA_041175245.1 Bacteroidota bacterium | reverse complement strand
GCTTCTTAATTCCTGGAGGGGGTGTATTAATGTTATAACACCAAAAAATCTATCTTTGTAATTCAAATAAAAAGTATGTCTAACAATCAAGTACATCATCATCTTCATCATACTCTCGCACAGGCGTGGATGAACTGATATGCACTTAAAAAAATATATCTGAAACCCGTCTGAGTAATTTGGACGGGTTTTTTCTTTCCTCGTCCATTCTACTCAGCCATAAAAGCCAAGGCATGAGTAAACTAAAAATTGCTATTCAAAAAAGTGGCAGGTTAAGCGAAAAATCACTTGAATTGCTTCGCGAATGCGGTATTAAGCTTTCTAATGGAGAGCGAAAACTAAAAACAGAAGCTGCTAATTTTCCGGTAGAGGTCTTGTTTTTGAGAGACGACGATATCCCTCAATATGTAGAGCAGGGGGTAGCCGATATTGGTATACTCGGAGAGAATGAGGTATGGGAAAAATCAAAACAGGTGCAGGTAATTGACCGTTTGGGATTTGCCAACTGCCGGCTCTCGCTGGCCATCCCGAAAGACGAAAGATACACCGGTTTGTCCTATTTTAAAAACAAGAAGATTGCTACCACTTATCCCAAAATTTTAGAGCGCTTTTTTGCAGAGAAAAAAATTGAAGTTGAGATAGAAGAAATTGGAGGGAGTGTAGAAATTGCTCCGGGGATTGGTCTGGCTCATGCCATCTTCGACATTGTGAGTACAGGCAGCACCTTGCTCATGAACGGATTGAAGGAAGTGGAATTGGTAGCAAATAGTGAAGCAGTGCTGATAAGCTCGCAGGCACTTGATGTAGAAAAAAAGGCCATACTCGACAAGCTGCTTTTCCGAATTGCTGCTGTGAAAAATTCAGCCGAAAACAAGTATATCCTCCTAAATGCCCCCAATGCACGCATCCCGGAGATTATTTCAGTTTTACCCGGAATGAAAAGCCCGAGCATTCTGCCGCTGGCAGAAACCGGCTGGAGCAGCGTTCACTCTGTGGTGAAAGAAGATACATTTTGGGAAGTGATCGACCAGTTAAAGGCATTGGGAGCTGAAGGAATTTTGGTCATCCCGATCGAAAAAATGATCGTTTAAAACAGGTAAATATGAAACAGATCACATATCCACCGAGAAGTCAATGGACAGAAATTTGTCGTAGACCTGCAATTAATTCCGAAGGACTGTATCCAATGGTGCAAGCTATGTTTGAGGCCATCCGTACAGATGGAGACCGGGCAATTCAGCGGTATAGCCTGCAGTTCGACCACCTGGACATCAGCGAATTTAAAGTTGACCCAGCTGCCATCCGCGAAGCCGTCAAAAGTGTACCCGAAACGCTCAAGTCTGCCATCCAGCTGGCGGCTTCAAACATTCGCACCTTTCATGCACAACAGCAAGAAAAAGTTCAAATCGTGGAAACCATGCCAGGGGTGAGCTGTTGGCGTGAGTCTAGAGCCATTGAGCGGGTGGGCATTTACGTTCCGGGTGGCAGTGCCCCCCTGTTCTCAACAGTGCTCATGCTGGGCATACCGGCCCAATTAGCCGGATGTTCAGAAATTATACTTTGTACACCTGCAAATGCGACCGCTGAAGTTGCAGGGGAAATTTTGTACGCAGCTCAGTTAGTAGGCATCCAACAAATTTATCGTATTGGCGGCATTCAGGCTATTGCGGCCATGGCCTTTGGAACCGAAACGGTACCACAGGTAGATAAGCTGTTTGGTCCCGGAAATCAGTACGTAACGGCCGCAAAGCAATTGGTTCAGCAGTATGGTATAGCCATTGATATGCCAGCGGGGCCCAGCGAAGTATTGATAATTGCAGATCAGACGGCCAATCCAGCTTTTGTAGCTGCTGACTTACTTGCTCAGGCAGAACATGGTCCGGATAGTCAGGTGATCTTGCTCAGCGATCAGGATGAACTGATTAAACAAACGCTCGAGGCCTTATCGCAACAACTCGCTTTATTGCCAAGAAGCGCCATTGCACAGGCAGCCTTGCAAAACAGCAGAGCGGTTTTATTAGAGGATATGGACGAATGTATGGAGTTTAGCAATCAGTATGCGCCCGAACATTTGATTTTGGCAGTAGAAAATGCCCGTGCCCGCTCCAAAAGCATCCGTAATGCCGGTTCGGTGTTTTTAGGTCATTATACTTGTGAAAGTGCCGGCGATTATGCCAGCGGCACTAACCATACCCTACCCACCAACGGTTTTGCAAAGGCTTACAGCGGCGTATCCTTAGATTCCTTCCTTAAAAAAATCACTTTTCAGGAAATTGACCAGGAGGGTATTCAACACATAGGCCCGGCCATCATGCAAATGGCCGAAGCGGAGCAGTTAATGGCCCATAGCAGGGCAGTAAGTATCAGATTAGCACATTAAAATATGATCAACATCGAAAGCCTTGTACGCCCCAACATCCGAGCGCTGAAGCCTTATTCAAGTGCCCGTGAAGAGTATACCGGAACAGCGGGTATTTTTTTAGATGCCAACGAAAATCCCAATGGGACATGGAATCGCTACCCCGATCCGTATCAGATGGAGTTAAAAAAAACGCTATCAGCGCTCAAATCGGTGCCAATGGAGCATATTTTTATTGGAAATGGAAGTGATGAAGTGATCGACCTCGCCTTTCGTATTTTCTGTACGCCCGGTCAGGATAAAGCACTTACTTTTTCGCCTACCTACGGCATGTATGAAGTATCGGCCGGCATTAATGAGGTAACACTGATCAAGCTTCCGCTTGATGAAAATTTTCAGATTGATTTTGAAGGACTGGATCAACTAATTGGAGATCCCAACTTGAAACTGATTTTCATCTGTTCGCCCAACAACCCTACTGGTAATATGCTGAACCACATTGATCGTATCCTCAAACAATTTAAAGGGATGGTGATCATTGATGAGGCATATATCGATTTCAGCAATTCAGTTTCCTGGGCACAAAAAATCGGTGAATATCCCAATCTGATGGTGATGCAAACTCTCAGTAAAGCCTATGGCATGGCTGCATTAAGGCTGGGAATTGCTTTTGCACAACCAGCAATCTTGTCCTATTTCAATAAAGTAAAACCTCCTTACAATATTAGTCAGGTCAATCAGGAAACAGCCTTAGCCTTATTGGCAGACTCTGAAAAAATTTGGCTGGAAAAAGAAGAAGTTATTAAGCAAAGAGAATTTCTTAGGCAAGAACTACTAAAAATAAGTGGATTGGTGATCAAAATTTTTCCGTCTGATGCCAATTTTTTATTGGTTGAAGTAACCGATGCCGATCGAATTTACCAGCGTTTATTAGCATTAGAAATCGTCACCCGTAACCGGAATACTCAGGTACCGAACGCCATACGAATTACAGTGGGCACTGCAGCAGAAAACCAGCAATTAATTAAAGCCTTGAAACAAATAGCACATGAAAAAGATTTTATTTATTGACCGCGACGGTACTTTAATTGTTGAACCGCCCAGCGATTTTCAGGTTGATAGCTTGGAGAAACTTGAATTTATTCCCGGCGTATTTCAGCACCTTTCCCGTATTGTTCAGGAATTAGAGTATGAATTAGTGATGGTCAGCAATCAGGATGGATTGGGTACTTCTTCCTTTCCGGAAGTAGATTTTTGGCCGGCACAGCAAAAAATGATTCAGGCTTTTAAAAATGAGGGAATTGAATTTAAGGAAATTCTCATCGACCGCAGTTTCCCCGAAGAGCAATCCCCTGGCCGTAAACCCGGTACGGCTATGCTTACGCATTATCTTTATGGAGCTTGTGATCTGGCTAAATCATTTGTGATTGGCGATCGGCTGACCGACGTACAACTGGCAAAGAATATGGCTTGCGGAAGTATTTTTATCGGCAATTCAACCTGCTCAGAAGCAGATTTATCCGTAAAAACTTGGGAAGAAATCTATCAATTTCTGAAAGCCCGGCCCAGAACTGCAGTCCTGGAGCGAAGTACAAAGGAAACCCAGATAAGCGTTCAGCTGAATCTGGATGGCTCCGGTAAGAGCAACCTTGAAACTGGAATTCCCTTTTTTGATCACATGTTGGAGCAGGTCGCTAAACATGCACAAGTCGATCTATCGATTCATGCCGAAGGTGATCTGGAAATAGATGAGCATCATACCATTGAAGATGTAGCCATCACCCTTGGTGCCGCATTTCAGCAAGCCTTGGGCGACAAGAAAGGCATTGAACGGTATGGTTTTTTACTTCCTATGGACGATGTGCTGGCCCAGGTGGCCATTGATTTCGGCGGGCGCCCATGGTTGGTATGGGATGCTGAGTTTAAGCGAGAAAAAGTGGGTGAAATGCCCACTGAAATGTTTTTCCACTTTTTTAAATCGTTCAGTGATCATGCCAAATGCAATTTAAATATCAAGGCCAAGGGGCTGAATGAGCACCACAAAATAGAAGCTATTTTTAAGGCTTTTGCTAAAGCTTTGAAAATGGCTATTGCCCCAAGTGGAGCAAATTCGATACCCAGTACAAAAGGAAGTTTATGATTGCTATTATTAAATACAATGCCGGTAATATCCGGTCGGTGCAAAACGCACTGGAACGATTAGGTACTTCAAGCATCCTGACCGATGACCCGGAAGAGATTTCAGCAGCAGAAAAAGTTATTTTCCCCGGGGTGGGTGAGGCGAGTTCTGCCATGAACTATTTGAAAAACAAAAAGTTAGATCTGCTTATTCCTTCGCTCACACAACCCGTATTGGGGATCTGTTTGGGCCTGCAATTATTATGCAAGCATTCGGAAGAAAACGATACGACCTGCCTGGGGGTGTTTGAAAACGAGGTAAAAAAATTCCCGCCGCTTGATTTAGTTCCCCATATGGGTTGGAACACCCTCACAGGAATGAAGGGAGCGCTGTTTAAGCAGGTAGGTTTGGGCGATGACATTTATTTTGTACACAGTTATTTTGCAGAGATTTCTGCCCATACGGTAGCCACTTGCAATTATATCGTACCCTTTAGCGCTGCTCTTCAAAAAGATAATTTTTACGCCACACAATTCCATCCCGAAAAATCGGCGGGTGTGGGCGAAGTCATTTTACGAAACTTTTTAAACTTATGAGAATTATCCCTGCCATAGACCTGATCAACGGAAAATGTGTTCGTTTAAGCAAGGGCGCATACGAGACGGCCAAGATTTACCATGAAAATCCGCTCGAACTGGCCAAGGAAATGGAAGATCATGGCATTCAGTATCTTCATTTAGTTGATCTCGACGGTGCAAAAGCGCACACCGTTCAAAATCACCGGATCCTGTATGAGATTGCTACAAAAACCAACTTGATCATCGATTTTGGGGGAGGAATTAAGACCCGGGTAGACCTGGAACTGGTCTTTAGTAACGGGGCAGGGCAAGTAACACTGGGAAGTATGGCGATTAATGATCCTGAGTTATTTATGGAGTGCCTCTCCAGCTATGGTGCAGAGCGAATCATGTTAGGTGCCGATTGCCGTAATCGAAAAATTGCCACTCAGGGATGGTTAGAACATTCGGAGATCGATGTGCTCGATTTTATTCGTAAATATTTTGAATCGGGAGTTCAGTATGTTGTTTGTACGGATATCGCAAGAGATGGAATGCTGAGTGGTGCAGCTAACGAATTATATCAGGAGATTCTATCAAGCCTGCCGCTCAACCTCATTGCCAGTGGAGGCGTAAGCTGCATGAACGATCTGAAAGTTTTAAAATCTATGGCATGTGAAGGGGCTATTGTAGGAAAAGCATTGTATGAAGGCCGAATTACACTTAAACAACTGAGTGATTTATGTTAAAAAAACGAATCATTCCCTGTCTGGACATCCGGGATGGCCGAACGGTAAAGGGAGTTAAATTTAAAGAAATACGTGATGCCGGCGATCCGCTTGCTTTAGCCAGGCAATATGCCGAGCAAGGTGCCGATGAACTCGTTTTTTTAGATATAACGGCCACAATTGAGCGTCGAAAATCTCTGTATGATTTAGTTGAGCGGATTGCCCGTGAAATTCATATTCCTTTTACGGTTGGCGGGGGCATTCAATCTTTAACAGACGTTGACGCGATCATCCAATCCGGCGCCGATAAAGTCAGTATCAACTCGGCAGCAATCAAACAGCCTGATCTGATTACTGAAATTGCATCCAGATATGGTAGCCAATGTGTGGTACTGGCCATTGATACCCGAAAGGTGCATGCAAACTGGGAAGTAGTAAGCCATGGCGGCCGAACACCTACCGGAATGAATACGCTGTATTGGGCTCAGCAAGCCGAAAAGCTCGGAGCCGGAGAAATTTTGCTCACATCCATGGATCATGATGGTACCAAAAATGGATTCGCCATTCAGCTGATAAACGAGCTGTGTAGTATGGTTAATATTCCCCTAATCGCTTCGGGCGGAGCGGGCTCAATCGATCATTTTAAACAGCTATTTCAAGAAACTCCAGCAAGTGCTGCCCTGGCAGCCAGTATTTTCCATTTTGGAGAGGTACCCATCCCTCAACTTAAATCAAATTTAAAACAATGTCAAATACCCATCAGATGAAACCCGATTTTAGTAAAGGACTGCTCCCAGTGATTGTACAGGATGCAAGTACCCAGCAAGTGCTCATGTTGGGGTATATGAATGAAGAAGCCTATCAGCAAACACTTACTGAGCAACGCGTTACTTTTTTTAGTCGAAGTAAAAATCGCCTCTGGACAAAAGGGGAGCGTTCTGGTAATTTTTTGGAGCTGCAGTCCGTTCAGTTAGATTGTGATCAGGACAGCTTGTTAATCCGGGCTAAGGCGCTTGGTTCTACCTGTCATACGGGAGCTATTTCGTGTTTTGGCGAATCTGAATCAGAATTTTCCTTAGCTCAGTTAGAAAAAATCATCGCAGCCCGAATTACTGCTCAGGACAGTCAATCTTATACCTTTCAGCTTTTTCAGAAAGGAATTAATAAGATTGCCCAAAAGGTTGGGGAGGAAGCGGTAGAATTAGTTATTGAGGCTAAAGACGATCATCGGGAATTATTTGTAAACGAAGCTGCCGATCTCCTCTACCATTTCCTGGTGCTTTTAAAAGCAAAAGGGCTGACTTTGGCGGATGTGAATGCTGTTTTATCGGATCGTCATCAGCAAAAATAAAATGCGAACATAGTATTTAGCACTCTTTTTTTTACAGGACGGTTCGCTGTTAAAAAATCTTTTTACCCGAAAAGCTGGCCGATATTACTTGTACGTGTGGTGCTGTTAAAATGGCAATACTCATAAATAGGATGGCCAGAATGCGATTCTGATCGCCATAAAAAAATATTCCCAGGAGGGTGATCATCAAAAATGCAGCCAGATTGGTGGGTAGTGATTTTTTGAATACAAATACCCAACTTTTTTCTTCCCATCCTAAAGATTTTTTGATTTCGGTAATGGAAAGTACGGCATGCCAGCAACTAAAATAAAATCCGAAGCCCAGCAAAAGTGGAAGATTAAATACCAGTAACCAAAGTATTGTTAGAGAAATCAGCTGACTGTACGATGCTGTAAGACGGGCCTTATGTTTTTGGTAGTAGATGAAAAAGAGCCCGGCCATCAGGCATGCGCTCAGGCTCAATACTAGGAAGCGCTGCTTATAAACAAGCGAAAAATAAGCGGAGTAGTTTAATTCAAATCCTGGAAAGGAAGAAAGGATCGGGCTGGCTTCGGGCCATTTGAATAAAATATAGTTGACTAAGAAAAGTAAACCATAGCAGGTGCTGCCCAATTTATTCGAAATTTTTGCTTCGTTCATCAACTCAAAAAGGTCCATTTCCCCAAAATGATAGGCCGAAATCAGGATGAACAGTAAGATGGATAAGGCCGGGCTTACGTACCAAAGTATGGCATACAGGAGTCCATAGCCCAGATAAAAAAATAGGAATCGCAGCATCGATCGCCACTGATTTTGTTCTTGTGTGCTTTTGAGATATAAAAAATGATCGAGTGAGCCGTGAGGAATACCAATGATGAGAATGCCCAGTCCGAAAAAAATTAATTGCATGTTAGGGCTCAGGCCGATCACTTTTTCAAACACTAATAAACCAAGTCCGAGTAATAATAGGCTGAATCTTAGTGGTAGTTTAATGTTTGAAAACATAGCGATAAACCTGTTTTAAGAACAATCGTTTAGGCAGCGAACTGAAAATACTGATTTCTTCAGCTAAACTCGAATCTTCATCCAAAAATTTAAGAACCGGTATCCAATCGTTTTTAGAGAACAATTTCGTCATGATTTCTCGTACTCGTAAGGGCTCATGTTCAATGATTTGAAGGAGCAATTGATCATAATATTTGAAGCGTTGCTCACTGATCATTTTTCTGTGATGCTGGCCATGCAACAGACTGATCAGTTCTTGTGTATCCTTCATGATCCGCTTGAATGCATAACCCGTGGTGGGCTTAATGGCACCAGCCGCAGATCCGATATTAATGGCACCGGCAGGATTTATCAAAGGAAATGGAACATTTGACATCGGGATTTTACCCGATTCTGTGCGCTCAATCTTGAACGAGGTGTTCCAGCGGCTTTTAATATAGGATTCGAGCTGTTCGGTATAAGAGGACTCGCTATAGGCCTCTACGCTCGAAAAAGCTGTAAATTCGACCAGAGCAGTGTTTGCCGAAAAAGGCAATACATACATGAAATTTGCTCCCGGTCCTTGCTCTATGCTGAAATCCATCAGCGTAGCAGTATGTTCATCAAAAACAGGTTGATCTGTCTTGATAAACCAACCATAAAAATGCTGCCAGAGTAAAATACTGTGTTTAGCTCGGTTACTGAAATCGACTACGCTGTTCAGTACTTTTTTTGAATGGTACTTGTTTTTGTCGGTTTCTACCAGGAATCCACCATTTTCTTGTTGTACCCTGTTTACGTGTTCATGGATGAGGTGTACCCTTGGTGATTTCCGGATAAGCTCGTAGTGATAGTCAAAAAAATCTTCACTACTAATATAATTGTAAGTATAGGGATGGATATTTTTGGCCAGGTTCTCTCCCTGAGCACCAAACTGTATGGAATGCCAGCGCTTGTGTATTAAAAAATCATATTCGCTTGGCGCATTGGCCCAAAAACACCAGGACTTTCCCGGGGCAGATTTTTCTTTTTCAATTAACAGGATGTCACCGGTTTCTTCTTGCGGTTTCTTCAGCAATTGCTGAACAAGCTGCATGCCGGCACAGCCGCCGCCAATAATGATGTGTTGCGCATCCATGTCTGAGAGTAAATAACAAAAGGTATCCCGAGGGGATACCTTTTGTTATTTGTAGTACTTAATATGATTATTTACCTGAGCGGCTTAATGCATAAACTACTAAACCGAAACCGATTTTGTTCACTGCATCACCAATGTTGTAGATGATGTCCATGTCTAAACCTAAGTTTCCGAATGCAGCATACCACTGACCATCTGCGGTACCGGCCATGTATCCGATTGGATAGATCGCCCAACCAATCACAACAAACTTCAATAAGGAGTTTACTGCTTTTTGTACGGCAGGATCGCTGGCTTGAGATAATTTGGCAACTTCGCCTTTCCAAACTTCCCATACAATGTAGAAGTAAGCAAGACCTGAAATTAAGCCCCAGAAAGCGGCTTGGTCTCTGGCGATTGCTTCACCCCAGTAGCCGGTTACCAGCATGACAACTGAAGCAAAAATCAATTTCCAAAGTAAACTGCTCTTCGCACCTGCTTTTTTGGTGATCAGGTAGAATTCAACGCACATCAAAGGCACCGTCAAAATCCAGTCAACATACCTGAAGAATACAGGTGAAGCGCCAGTTTCTAATTGGTAACCTCTCATGTAGTAGTAATGTACTGCTGCGATGAAAGTGATAATACCCGAAACGAGTACTGAGGTTCTCCATTGTGGGGAAGTATTCCCTACTTCAAAAAAGAAGAACACCGAAGCGGCCATCATGGCCATGGTGCCAATAAAGAAAGTAAATGCAACGTAGTCAGTGTTCGAAATGACCATAGATGCATCAAGCATTAAGTTTAACATAATGTTTATAATTTGGTTAATCCTACTCGTTTGGCTTTTCGGATACGCCCATTTTTTTATAGTGGGCATGCCCCCACTTTAAGTGTTATTATATTAAATATTGGTATTTCATCTTTTAATTCCAAATTATTATCTAATTAAATATCAGAGACTTATTAACAGACTCTCCGAATTTTGAAATATGGTTTGATAGGGTTAAGCCACTAAATCGGCCTTTAAATGATAAATAGTGGGTATTTTTAAAAGGAGAGCACCCGAAACTTTTTTGTTAATAACAGCATAAAATATACTTAAAAGTAAATAGCGGATAATTATGAAAATGTTCTAATTTTTTGAAATATCTCTTGAAATGTTCTGAATTAATTACCTATTTAACCGTCAAAAAGCACACGGTTTCTGGGGGGAATTCAGCTACCAAAAAATTGAAGGCCAAATCATACAGAAAAAGTGAACTTCCTGAAGCGTGAACCAATAATATTGGGGCCTGGTTGAGATCATCTAAGCCTGCCGTACAAATTTTGTACGGCAGATTAAATGCTAAAGGGCCGTTTTTCAAAGGTAAATGAAAGTGCGATGTGTGCTTAAGCTCTTTATTGCAAAAAATAGAAC
>JBEDFI010000050.1:0-10867 GCA_041175245.1 Bacteroidota bacterium | reverse complement strand
AAAGACCATTTATCATTTAAGTGAGAAAAATGAGGGACCGGTGACGACCAACCGTATTTCAGAGGTGATGGGGAACAAAGCAGCTTCCGTAACGGATATGCTGAAGCGGCTGGCAGAAAAAGAGCTCATCCATTATGTGAAATATCAGGGAGTACGTCCCAGCCAGAAAGGAAAAGAAACGGCCATTGGCATTATCCGGAAACACCGCTTATGGGAGGTGTTTTTGGTAGAAAAACTTGGATTTAAGTGGGACGAAGTACACGATATTGCTGAGGAACTGGAACATATCAAATCGCCCGAATTAGTGGATCGCCTGGATGAATTTCTGAACCATCCGAGTCGTGATCCTCATGGAGACCCAATACCGAACCGCCAGGGAGAATTCCAAGCTGATGAATGGATCAATCTGGCAAAGATGAACTCAGGTCAGTCCGGAATTTTATCGGGTGTTACGGAGCATTCCAGCGTTTTTTTACAATACCTCGAACAGCAGGGCCTGTTGCTGGGCACACACATTCAGCTGGAGGAAATCATAGCCTTTGATGGGTCTTTCAAGTTACTTATTAACCGTCAGTACCATTTGTCAATTAGCCGGGAAGCCGCAAAAAATCTACTAATTCTACATGAAAACTAAAGAAAAAACATCCCTGAGTGAAGTCCACGAATCGGTAAACATCACTAATAAAACAGGTTTCAGAAAGTTGTTTGCCTTCATCGGGCCAGCCTATCTGGTCAGTGTAGGCTATATGGATCCAGGAAATTGGGCAACCGATATTGCCGGTGGAAGTCAGTTTGGCTATCAATTGATCTGGGTATTATTGATGTCGAACCTGATTGCCGTGCTGTTACAAACTTTGAGTGCCCGCCTGGGCATTGTGGGTGGAATGGATCTGGCGCAAGCTTCCAGAAATGCCTATCCCTCCTGGGCCAATTATCCGCTGTATGTACTGGCACAGATCGCCATCATTGCCTGCGATTTGGCAGAAATCATCGGGATGGCCATCGGGCTTAACCTGCTTTTTGGCCTGCCGCTCATTTGGGGCGTTTCCATTACCATTTTCGACACCGTTTTACTGCTATTCTTGTTGCATAAAGGCATTCGACTGATGGAGACTTTTATTATTTCGATGGTATTCATCATCGGGGTCTCTTTTTTGCTGGAGATGTTCATTGTGCAACCCGAAACAGCTGATATTTTGAGCGGATTTGCACCTTCGGTACTCAGCGGCGATGCCCTGTACATTGCCATTGGAATTATTGGTGCCACCGTGATGCCGCACAATTTATACCTGCATTCTTCCCTGGTACAAACCCGCAAAATTGAACGCAGCGAAAAGGGGATTAAAGAAGCTTTAAAATTCAATTTGATGGATACGACCATTGCTCTCAATCTGGCTTTCTTAGTGAACTCCTCCATATTAATCCTCGCTGCAGCAGCCTTTTATAAAAACGGATTGTATGAAGTGGCCGAAATTCAGGATGCGCACAAACTTCTGAATCATATTTTTGGTTCGCTGGCTCCTACCCTGTTTGCCATCGCACTGATTGCATCCGGACAAAGTTCGACCATTACTGGAACGCTGGCCGGGCAGATTGTGATGGAGGGTCATTTAAACCTACGGATTCAGGCCTGGATGCGCCGGCTTATTACCCGTTTGCTGGCGATCATCCCCGCTTTCTTCACCATCCTATACTTTGGCGAAGAATCGCTTGGCGAGTTATTGGTATTGAGTCAGGTGGTACTGAGTTTACAGCTGGGCTTCGCCATCATCCCGCTCATTCATTTCAATTCAGATAAAAAACTAATGGGATCTTTCAGGATCAAGCCTTGGGTGAAAATTTTGGCCTGGATCAGCGCCGCCATCATCATAGGCTTAAATGTAAAATTGGTTGTGGAAGAGATCCTTTCATGGCTATCAAGCGCTGAAAGCACTTGGTGGATCTACGGACTGGTTATTCCATCAGCCATTTCGGTAGGCTTGTTGTTGCTGTATATTCTGGTCTACCCACTTTGGAGACCACCCGCAAGTAAAGGAATTGACATTCCTCATGGCGAAGCGCAAGCTATTGAAGGAATCAAGCCCATCAGTTATGAACGAATCGGCATTACTGTTGACTTCTCTGACAAAGATTTAAACACACTGCGTCATGCCGTACTTCAGGGTGGAAAGTCGGCTAAATATATGTTGATTCATGTGGTTGAAACTGCCGGAGCTCGCTATCATGGCGATCAGGTGATGGATCTCGAGACCGGGCTGGATATCGATAATTTGAAAAAATACCAACTCAATCTGACCAATTTGGGTTATAAAGCTGATTTTCAAATTGGGTATGGCACATCGGTTCAAGAAATTGTGGCGATCGTACATGCTCAGCAGCTAGATTTGCTGGTGATGGGAGCCCACGGTCACCGAAACCTGAAAGATGTTATTTTTGGAACCACGGTGAATAAGGTAAGACATCGGGTAAATATTCCGGTACTGATCGTCAACTAACTTAAGATGAAAAGGATTTGGATCATATGCTGCTTTTTGTGTACACAAGCCTTCGGGCAGCAAAGCTTAGTAAATAAAAAAATCTATCACCTGTTTAAACCCACTCCAAAAAATCTAATGAGGGGATTGGAAACCGACCGTCCCGATATTACCGAGAGTGCGTATTCTGTAGATGCCGGACATTTTCAGATAGAAACCGATGTGTTTAAAACCGTCAGAAACGGCACCATCAGCAATCATATCCGGCAAAATTTTTACAACCTGGCCAATTTAAAAATTGGAATTAATAATCGTTCCGACCTGCAATTGGTAGTAGAAAACTTCGTGACGGAAAAAATTAGTGCAGGTAGCCAAGTGAGCAGAAGCAGTGGATTTGGGCAGTTGACCCTTCGGTATAAATATAATCTATGGGGGAACGATGATGGAAAATCTGCATTGGCCGTGATGCCCTATGTCAGTTTTCCGAGCGGGAAATTTGTGGAGCACAACAGTCTGGAGGGCGGTATCATATTTCCCTTTGCACTTGCTTTAACTGATGTTTGGGGCATGGGTGCTCAGGCACAAGTGGATATTATAAAAACCGAATCGGGTTATGATCAACAGCTATTAAACTCCATAACTTTCGCGAGAGATTTTGCCAGCAATTGGAATGCCTTTATTGAAAGTTATTATACCTATCAATTCAAATCAGCCCTCTTTACACTTTCTCTAAACGGTGGAATTTCGTATTCTATTTCTGACAATCTGAAACTGGATGCCGGCTTCAACTACGGTCTTACTAAAAACACCGATAAAGTTTATTTCACCGGATTTTCTTTCAGATATTAGCAAAAAATTTGGTCATGTCTGGCGATTTAAACATCCGTAATAAAAAAGCGTACTTCGAATACCACATTCTCGAAGAGTTTGTGGCTGGAGTGAAGCTATTGGGTACGGAGATCAAATCGATCAGGGAAGGAAAGGCCAATATCAACGATGCTTTTTGTGCGTTTCTCAACGATCAGCTGTACGTACGTAACATGCACATTGCGGAGTATTCGCACGGATCCTTTTACAATCACGAGTCTAAACGTGATCGGGTTCTTTTGCTCAATAAAAAAGAATTAAGTAAGCTGAAGGCCAAAACGGAAGAAAAAGGCTTTACCATCATCCCCCTGAAAATGTTTATCAGCGAGCGTGGTTTCGCCAAATTACTCATCGGTCTTGCTCAAGGTAAAAAACTTTATGACAAGCGTGAAAGTCTGAAAGAACGTGATGTAAAAATTGAATTGCAGCGGGTAATGAAGCGTTAAAACTACCAGGCTTGGTCGCCCACCAGGGGTACAAAACGGAAGGTATCTAACACAATCTTCTCATACTCCGTTTCAGAAATCCGTAAGACGGTCACCATTTTCTGCTCCTTATTATCTCCCACCGGGATGACCAAAATACCCCCAATTTTAAGTTGTTTCAATAATACTTCCGGCACAATGGGGGCACCGGCCGTCACTAAAATCTGATCATAAGGAGCATGCTCGGGCATACCTAAGGAACCATCTCCGCAAAAGAACTCCGCATGATAGCCCATTTTAGGAAGTACTTCTTTGGTACGCTCGTACAATTTCTCTTGTCGTTCAATGGTGAACACCTTAGCACCTAACTCCAACAAAATGCAGGTTTGATACCCAGATCCAGTACCAATTTCGAGCACTTTATTGCCTTTTCTTACATGTAAAAGTTCGGTTTGGTAAGCTACAGTATAAGGCTGAGAGATGGTTTGACCTTCACCGATCGGGAACGCGATGTCTTTATAGGCTTGATTCCAGAACGTCTCATCAAAGAAAAAATGACGGGGAACCTTCCCAATGGCAGCCAGCACCTTCTCATCGGCAATGCCACGCTCCCTCAATAAAGCCACCAGTTTTTTGCGGGCTCCCTGTTCCCGGTAATTATCTATTAATTTATACGCCATCTCTAACCAAATATAAGCTTCAGCAAAAATATAAAGCCATTAAAAAGGATCAACATCTATTTGTATAATACTGCCCTTTGCCAATGCCTCTGTTTCAAATGTTCGGATAAGTAGTTGCAGGGCTGCTTTCACTTTTTGAACGGAAATGCCTTCTTTCTCCACTTTAAGCAAAACTTTTTGGAGATAATAATTCCGGATTTTCCCTACCAAAGGGGATTCTGGCCCCAGCACCCGGCTCCCGAACTGTTGCCTCAAGCGCACTGCAAAATGAGTAGCGATCTGCTGAAGCTGGTAAGGGTCCTTATGTTTGATATCCAGATGAATTAATCGGTAGATGGGCGGATATTGGTAATTACGCCGTTCTATCAGCTCCGTTTCGAATAATCCATAATAATCGTTCTTAATAACCTGCTGTAATACCCTGTGATGGGTGTCGTAGGCCTGAATGATCACTTTTCCCTGCTTATCCCGTCTTCCGGCACGGCCCGCTACTTGTGCCATCAGCTGAAAACTTCGCTCAAAAGCCCTAAAATCGGGGTAATTCAGCATGGCATCAGCGTTCACAATACCGATAGTGCTTACGCGTTCAAAATCCAAGCCCTTGGCCACCATTTGCGTGCCCACCAAAATATCAATCCGGCCATCTTCAAAATCATTCAATACCTGTTGAAAGCCGTGTTTGGTGCGGGTGGAATCCAGATCCATACGAGCAATACGTGCCTCCGGAAAAATTAAACTCAATTCATCCTCAATTTTTTCGGTACCGTAGCCTTTTTGTTCAATCTTAGCCGAACCACAGGCTTGACAGTTTGAGATCAGATCGTGACGGTAACCACAGTAATGGCAATGCAATTTTCCACTGCTCTTGTGGTAGGTCAAACTTACATCGCAATGCAGGCATTTGGGGCTGTGACCACAGGTTTGACAGAGCAGCACCGGCGCATATCCCCTACGATTCTGAAAAAGGATAATTTGTTCCTGCCGGGACAAAGCCCCCCTCATCTCCTCCACTAATACACTGGTAAAATGCGATTGCATGGTTTTGCGCTTCGTTTCTTCGGCAATGGAGACAATCTGTATAGCGGGAAGATGAACGCCACCATAGCGCTCTTGAAGCGTTACTAGCCCATACTTGCCTATTTTGGCGTTGTAATAACTCTCCAAACTGGGAGTAGCAGATCCTAAAACCACGTTGCATTGGTGTAGCGCAGCCAAATAGATGGCCGTATCTCTTGCATGATAACGCGGGGCAGGATCAAATTGTTTATAGGAATTTTCATGTTCTTCATCTACCACCATCAAACCCAGATCCTGGAAGGGAAGAAAAACAGAAGACCGGGCGCCTAAAATTACTTTAAACTCACCCTTGAGTACTTTTTGCCAAATTTCGGCTCGTTCCTGATCAGAAAATTTAGAGTGATACACCCCTATTTGATTACCAAAATACTGCTGTAGTCGCTGTATGATTTGGGTGGTCAGGCCAATTTCGGGGAGTAGGTACAAAACCTGTTTTCCCAGCTTCAGATATTCCTCAATGAGGCGGATATAAAGTTGTGTTTTACCGGAAGAAGTTACTCCATGCAAAAGCGCCACCTCATGGGTTTCAAACACTTTGTGCAGGTTTTCTAAGGCATGTGTTTGACTTTCGTTCAACACGAAACCGGGCTGAAGTGCTTCTTCCGCGTACTGCTTGAGCCGACTCACCTCCTGTTCATATGCGATAAATACCTCTTTTTCGAGTAAGGCTTTGATAATTGTCGGACCCGCACCGCTCTGCTCCATCAGGTCGGCTTTACTGATGTCTTGTTTTGATTTTGAAAACTGAAGAAAATTAAGCAGGAGATCCAGTTGTTTGGGTGCTCTTTCCAGGATGTTGAACAATTCCTTTCGATTTGATTCATCCTGATAAAACGTGTTCAGCTTGATGAAGGTTTTTTTTCGAGCTTGATATTTCTGCACGATCTCTTCAGACACCTGGATAATGTCTTTTTCGAGCAGCGATTTAATGATGGGAAAAATGGTTTTTTGCCCGAGAATTTTACTGATGTCGCCTACCGATAATTCTGATTGAATTTCGAGGGCATCCAAAACGAGGAATTCTTTATCGCTCAATGCCGACCGGTCAAAAACTGCTTCTGCGTTTAACAAGATCTTCGTTTCGCTGGCCAATTTCAATGCCGATGGCAAGGCTGCCTGCATCACTTCGCCCATGGTGCAGAGGTAATAGCCGGCCATCCAATCCCATAGCTTTAATTGCCTGGCATTCACCACGGGCTGCTCATCCAGCACATCCATCAGGTATTTAGCCTCATATGCAAGCGGCGGCTGTTCTGAAATGGCTGCAATAATGGCCGTATAGATTTTACTTTTCCCGAATTGAACCACTACCCGCTTACCAATGGCCACCTGCTCATTCAATTCATAAGGAACCCGATACGTATAGGCTTTTGTAATGGCCAAAGGCAGTATCACCTCCACAAAGAGGGTGCGTCGCTCCACAGTATCGGTATTAAATGACAGCATTAATCCTTCTTCCTTAAGCCTGCCATCAACAGAGTGAACCATCCGGCAATAAAAAACAGACCACCTATTGGAGTAAGCGGGCCTAAAAATGAAACCGGGAGTCCCCATAGATCTCGAAGGGATAATAGATAAAGGGATCCACTGAACAATAATATTCCTACTGAAAAAAACCAGGCAGAAAGCTTGGCATTGGTTATTTCCGGCTTGCCGGATAAAAAGAGCAATACCACGCTATGAATAAACTGATAAAGTACCGCGGTTTGCCAGTTGGCCAAGGCTTGCTCACTGATCAAGGCTTTCAGGGAATGGGCCCCAAAGGCGCCGAAAATGACGCTGAGCGCTCCAAAAAAGGCAGCAAAAACCAGAATTCTATTCATCATGTAAAGTACCTGCTTAAGGGCACTAAATTAAGCATTCTTAGGCTTGGTGGCGATAAAATCTTTGAGATAATAGGGCTCAAAATAGGCCAGATCTACAAACTCTCCCGACTTAAACTTTTCAAAGGCGATTGAGCTGAGGTCTTTGGCAGAATTAATGTGTGAGGAGAAGGTAAAGGATGGATACGGATACAAGGATTTACATTTTTCCGCACCATCACCAAATACATGGACTTGAAATTGATCCAGGTAGGGATCGAAGGTATGTTCATCCAAAATCTGTGCGTGCACCGGAGCTTTCAAGTTCAGTTCCCGATCAAATAAGGCCATGTACACTTCCATGCGGCGGGCATCAATCATCGGACAGAGCAAAGTGTGATCGGAAGCAGCGGCTTGCTTGGTCGAGGCCATGGCTTCCAGCGTAGAAACAGCAATTAAGGGTTTATCAAGCGCATAACACAATCCTTTGGCCGTAGATACTCCGATACGCAAGCCGGTATAAGAACCCGGTCCCATACTGACCGCCACCGCATCCAAAT
The DNA here is from genome assembly GCA_041175245.1 of Bacteroidota bacterium. Taxonomy (GTDB): domain Bacteria; phylum Bacteroidota; class Bacteroidia; order Sphingobacteriales; family Sphingobacteriaceae; genus JAIPAN01. The sequence goes on along the minus strand of JBEDFI010000050.1, from coordinate 2,982 downwards.
CAGCGTATGATTTCCCGGCCATCTTCATCACCTCCTCTATAAACAGCGTAAGGTACGAGGCATGAATATTGGCTTCGTCTTGCTCTTTAAAGGCCAATACTTTTCCCTGATCTGCCAAAGCGATCGAACAGGAGCGGGTAGCTGTTTCTATTTGAAGAATGACTGCCATGTTAAGCTGATTAAGGTACCGGATCGTGACCATGAGCCCCCCAGGGATGACACCTGCCAATCCGTTTCAGGGTGAGCCAGCCACCTTTAAAAGGTCCGTATTTTTGGATGGCCTCCAGGCCGTAATGTGAACAGCTTGGTGTAAAACGGCAATTGTTTCCCAACAAGGGAGATAGTAAAAACTGATAGGCCTTAATCAGAACTAAAAAAAGAAAACTGAATATTTTTTTCATTTCACCTGCCCTCCCACTACAGTCTGGAGTGCCTGATCCAGCTGCTTCCATGCTTTTCTTAATTTAGTTTCCATCAGTGAAAAATCGTGAAGCTCTTTACCCACATATACCAGCGATAGTAGCAAGGTCTTCCCTGCCGGAATATTGGGATAAAGGGATTCAGCCTTCTGCAGCCTGTAAATTTCCCGGATACGACGTTTGATCAGATTGCGATCCACAGCACGTTTAAATTTTCTTTTAGGAGCCTGAATGAGTACTTTGGCTGGCAAACCCATCGATTCTGCCAACAGGTAAGTGACACGAAAAGGGTATAAAAGAAAAGAAGAACCATTATGGTAAAGCTCATCGATGAGCTTTTGACTACATAATCGTTCTTCTTTTTTAAAGGTATTCATTTTTGATGCTTGAGCGGGTTCAGATGAATCTCTGACTGCTGATCCGCGATAGCGGCAAGCCTTCAAAAATTATGCTTTGTGACGACGCTCGTCAGAAACTGTTAATCTTTTTCTGCCTTTAGCTCTTCTGGAAGCTAAAACCCGTCTGCCATTTGCTGTAGACATGCGCTCTCTGAAACCATGTTTGTTTCTTCTTTTTCTCTGGGACGGCTGAAATGTTCTTTTCATGATGTTAAATCTTTACTCTCGAAAACAAGAGTGCAAATATAGCCAGCTATTTCTTTAATTACAAATTTTGCTGTAAAAATTAGCGCTTCTCCTTCTTGAGCAAATCCCGGATCTCTGTCAGGAGCTTTTGATCCTTACTAAGTTCGGTTTTACCGGTCTCCTCACCCATTTTACGCTGCAGGGTATTAATGAATTTGATCAAAAGGAAGACACAAAAAGCGATAATTACGAACTGAATGACGGTGTTGATGAAACTACCATACTTAATAGCTACTTCGGGAATCTTTTTTAACTCGTTGGCAGCCTGCAACACGATCTTTTTATTGGCAAAATCAATACCACCTAAAATATACCCAATGGGAGGCATAATCACATCATCTACTAAGGCGGTGACAATTTTTCCAAAGGAAGCTCCCACAATAACACCGACAGCCAGGTCGATGACATTGCCACGCATGGCAAATTCCTTAAATTCTTTAATAAAACCCATTTTAACGAATAAATTAAATACAAACTTACGCAAAGCCCGGCTATTCTGCCATAATAAATCAAGTGCTTTAGGAGTTTAAATTGTCTGATTTAATGTAATTTTGTGGCGATATAGCATATGTTAAAACAGCATTTACAACAAAAACTTCTTCAAAAACTTTCTCCTCAGCAAATCCAGTTCATCAAATTGCTTCAAATTCCGACCGTATCACTCGATACCAGAATTAAAGAAGAACTGGAAGAAAACCCTGCTTTGGAAGACCTGAGTTTGAGCAATATGAACGACTTGCCGGAAGAATACCCGGATCGTGACGAAGAAGAGCGAATGAGTGACCCGGAAGAAAGTGAGAATTTTGATGAGTTTAATGTGGATGATTATTTGCAGGAAGAAGATGTGCACGATTATGGTTCAAAATATGACCAGAACGGTGAAGAGGAAGACGAACGCAAGGAAATCCCTTTTGCGGTACAAGGTTCATTTTTTGAAACCTTACAGGCTCAGTTAGACCTGATGCCTTTGTCGGACAAGGATTTTCTGATTGGTAGACAGATTATCGGAAGTTTAGACGATGACGGCTACCTGCGGAGACCAATACTTTCGCTGATTGATGACCTGGCTTTTTCACAAAATGTATTTGCCGAAGAAGACGAAGTGGAAGAAATGCTGAAAATGATCCAGCATTTTGACCCGCCCGGCATTGCAGCCCGCGATTTACAGGAATGTTTGCTGATCCAGCTCAGGAAAAAAGAACAAAATGAAGTGATCAAAAATGCGGTATTGATTGTAGAAAAACACCTCGATGAATTTACCCGCAAACACTACGATAAGCTGGAGAAATCGCTCAATATGAGCCCCAAATTGCTTAAAGAAGCCATTCAGGAGATCCTCAAACTGAACCCCAAACCCGGCGACAGCTCAGAAATTAATGTTAAACAATTACAGATCATCCCCGATTTTCATATTCACAACAATGATGGGGTGCTTATCCTTACGTTGAACGCAAAAAATGCTCCCGAACTGAGAGTCAGCCGCTCGTATCAGGAAATGTTCCAGCATTACGACAAAGCCTCGAAAAAAGACAAAAAAATGCGGGAGGCGGTGCAATTTGTTAAACAAAAGCTCGACTCGGCAAAATGGTTCATCGATGCCATTAAACAACGTCAGCAAACCCTGCTGAAAACCATGAACTCGATCATGAATTTTCAGTATGAGTACTTTTTAACCGGCGACGAGCGTAACCTCAAACCCATGATCCTGAAAGACATTGCGGAACAGATCGGGATGGACATCTCTACGGTTTCGAGGGTAGCCAACTCCAAATATGTACAAACCGAGTTTGGTACCTTTTTGCTAAAATCCTTCTTTTCGGAGGGCATTCAGCTGGAAAGCGGCGAAGAGGTTTCAAATAAGGAAGTGAAGAAAATTTTGGAAGAATGCATCGGCGGAGAAGACAAACGAAACCCGCTGG
>JBEDFI010000049.1:0-10887 GCA_041175245.1 Bacteroidota bacterium | reverse complement strand
GGTTAAAAAATGCCCGGGGAATGGAAGTAGACTTAAGTAATTATGGTGGACTGATTCAATCCATCAGGGTTCCCGATCAATATGGCAATCCGGTAGATGTGGTATTGGGATTTGATACCCTTTCCGATTACCTTTCTACCGATTATTTATCTAATTATCCGTATTTCGGAACCATCATTGGCCGTTATGCCAACCGCATTGCTCAGGCCGGTTTTAAATTGGAAGGAAAAAACGTATCGGTTTCCGCCAACACCCCGCCCCATCAGCTGCATGGCGGTTTTGAGGGCTTTGATAAAAAAGTATGGACGATCAAAAGTCTGAGCGAAAGCCCCGAACCTTGCTTGATTTTATCCTACCTGAGCCCCGATGGAGAGGAAGGATTTCCGGGTAATTTACAAGTAGAACTCAGCTTCACCCTTGGCCTCGATAATGAATTGAGATTAGACATTCAGGCACAAACCGATCGTGATACCGCCATCAACCTTACCCATCATGGATATTTTAATCTAAATGGGGATGGTAAATCCATCGCCGAGCACCAAATTCAACTCTCGGCTGATTACTATTTGGCTCAGGATGCCGATTTTGTACCCACCGGCATACTTAGTCCGGTAAAAGGTACTCCGAAAGACTTCACACAGTCCAAGCAAATTAACCAGGACTGGGATCCGGAAAACGGCTACGATCAGGCCTTCGTTCTGAATGAAATAGATCTCAGCAAGCCCGCAGCGATGGCATGTTCAGCGCAGTCTGGTATTAAAATGGAACTCTATACCAATCAACCGGCCATCCAATTTTATACCTCAAAACACCTGGCACCCATCAAAGGAAAGCGTGGACAAGTGTATCAGCCATTTTCTGGATTTTGTTTAGAAGATCAAGTACACCCCGATGCCGTAAATAAGCCGTATTTTCCCAATACCATTCTTAAAGCCGGACAGACCTATTCACACCAAACGATCTACAAATTCTCCACCTTGTAAATTCTTTCCACAAAACGGGCAGGTTTAGGCTGAATTAGTATTTTTACGATTATCAAAACGAAATTTTGTCGAAAGTCGCAACCAAAGAAACTCCATTAATGCAGCAATACAATGCCATCAAGGCAAAGTATCCGGGTGCTTTATTGCTGTTTCGGGTAGGCGATTTTTACGAAACCTTCGGACAGGATGCCGTAAAGGCAGCCAATATCCTCGGTATCGTATTGACCAAAAGGGCCAATGGGGCCGCTTCTCACATTGAATTGGCCGGATTTCCGCATCATTCTTTAGAAACCTATCTGCCTAAACTGGTACGTGCCGGACAGCGGGTGGCCATCTGCGATCAGTTGGAAGATCCTAAAACGGTAAAAACCATTGTGAAACGGGGTGTAACCGAATTGGTCACTCCGGGTGTAGCCACTAATGATAACATCCTCCATCAGAAATCGAATAATTACCTGGCTTCCATTTACGAAGAGAAGAATCAGTATGGGATCGCTTTTCTGGATATCTCCACCGGCGAATTTCTGGTCGCCCAGGGCAATGCCGGCTACATTGATAAATTACTGCAAAGTTTTAAGCCAAGCGAAGTCATCTTTCCGAGAACCAAAAACAAGGAATTCATCGAGACCTTTGGCGATCGCTATTATACCTACGGGCTGGAAGAATGGCCTTATACCAGCGATTTCGCCAACGAAACCTTGCAGAAACACTTCGAAGTAAGCTCCCTGAAGGGCTTCGGTATCGACCGCATGAGCCTGGCCATTGTAGCGGCAGGCGTGGCCTTACATTACCTCAACGAAACAGAACACCGTAACCTGGCCCATATTTCGGGCATCTCCCGTATTGAGGAAGATCGGTATCTCTGGCTCGATCGCTTTACGATCCGTAACCTCGAACTCATTGGTTCGGCCAATGAAAATGCAGTGACCCTGGTGGATGTGCTCGATCATACGCTGACCCCAATGGGCGCCCGTTTGCTGAGGCGCTGGATCGTGATGCCGCTTAAAGACCAGCAACCCATTGAAGACCGCCTGAATGTAGTCGATTACCTCATCCAATCGGAAACATTGCGAGAACATTTGCAGGAACAGCTTCATCAAATCGGCGATCTGGAGCGACTTATTTCCAAAATTGGCCTGCAAAGAGCCAATCCCCGTGAAATTATCCAGCTGAAGCGGGCCTTAATTGCTACCGCAGAAATCAAAAATCTCTGCGAAAAGGCAGAAAGTCCCGCTTTGCAGGTCATTGCCGAGCAATTGAACCCTTGCCAGCGGATGCGGGAGCGCATTGAAAAGGAATTACAGCCCGATCCGCCCGTACAACTTATAAAAGGCAGCGTAATTGCCGATGGGGTCAACGAAGAACTGGACCGCTTGCGCAAGATCGCTTTCGGCGGAAAAGATTACCTCATCGAACTTCAGAAGCGTGAAGCGGAAGTCACCGGCATTCCATCCCTTAAAATAGCCTTTAACAATGTATTTGGTTATTATTTAGAAGTAACGCATACCCATAAAGATAAGGTGCCCGACACCTGGTTGCGCAAGCAGACCCTGGTGAATGCCGAGCGATACATCACACCGGAATTAAAAGAATACGAAGAACAAATCCTGGGCGCCGAAGAGAAAATACTGGCACTCGAAACACAGCTGTACAACCAGTTGTTAGCCGATACAACTGAATGCTCAATTATTGGCACAATTGGATGTATTACTCAATTTCGCCACCATCGCCATCCAGCATCAGTATGTTCGTCCGCAAATTGCTCCATCCAAGCTACTCGATATCAAAGGCGGCCGGCATCCGGTAATTGAGAAAAACTTACCGCTGGGCGAAGCCTACATCACCAACGATGTCTATCTGGATAGCGATTCGCAGCAGATCATCATCATTACGGGGCCTAATATGGCCGGTAAATCGGCATTGCTGCGCCAAACCGGCTTGATCGTATTGATGGCCCAAATGGGTTGTTTTGTGCCTGCTAAAGAAGCCCAGATCGGTTTGGTGGATAAGATCTTTACCCGTGTGGGGGCATCCGATAATTTATCGTCGGGCGAATCGACCTTTATGGTGGAAATGAATGAAACGGCCAGCATCATGAACAATTTATCAGACCGTAGTCTGATTTTATTGGATGAAATTGGCCGCGGTACCAGTACCTACGATGGGATATCCATTGCCTGGGCCATTGCCGAGTTTCTGCATAACCATCCAACCGCGAAAGCGAAAACCTTATTTGCTACCCATTATCACGAACTCAATGAGTTGACAAATTCCTTTGCAAGAATCAAAAATTTCAATGTTTCGGTAAAAGAAGTGGGCAACAAAGTGATCTTCCTACGTAAGCTGGTACCTGGTGGTTCCGAACACAGTTTTGGTATCCATGTGGCTAAAATGGCGGGTATGCCGCCCAAATTGGTGGGCAGGGCAACCGAGATCCTGAAACGATTGGAGCAGGAGCGCACCGGCGGCGAGCACATCAAAGAAAGTATTAAAAAAATACAGCAGCAGGCCTATCAATTGCAAATGTTCTCTATTGAAGTAAATACCCTAACGCCGGTAGAGGCCCTCATGAAACTGGATGAAATACAACGCATCCTTAAACAATAAACCTATGAAACTGAATTTAAAGCGCCCGCTGGCTTTTTTCGATATTGAAAGTACCGGCATCAATGTATCGTCCGACCGGATTGTAGAGATCTCTATTCTGAAGGCCATGCCCGACGGTACCGAGCAGGTAAAAACCCTTCGAGTGAATCCGGAAATGCCTATTCCGCTGGAAGCATCGCTGGTGCATGGCATTTATGATGAAGATATCCAGCACGAGCCTACTTTTAAACAGGTGGGCGGGGAGCTGGCCCGCTTTCTCGACGATTGCGACCTGGCCGGATACAATTCCAATAAATTCGACATCCCGATGCTGGTAGAAGAATTTTTGCGTGCCGGGATAGATTTTGAGGTCGACCACCGTCACTTTGTGGATGTTCAGAATATCTTCCACCAAATGGAACAACGTACCCTGAAGGCAGCATATCAGTTTTATTGCGGGAAAACCCTCGAGAACGCCCACTCCGCGGAAGCTGACATCCGGGCAACCTATGAAGTACTGCTGGCACAGGTAGAACGTTATCAAAACCGGGAATGGGAAGATAGACGGGGCAATAAAAGCATTCCGGTACAGAACGATGTGCCGGCCCTGCATGCCTTTACCAGTCAGAACAAATGGGCCGATTTGGCCGGACGTTTGGTATATGATGACAAAGGGAATGAAGTGTTCAATTTTGGTAAGCACAAAGGCCGAGCCTGCGTGGAAGTGTTTAAAACCGAGCCAAGTTACTACGCCTGGATGATGCAGGGTGATTTTGCATTGACCACCAAAAAGAAACTATCTCAAATATGGGATCGCTGGCAGCAGCAGAAAAATGCAGTAGGAGAACAGTCTAAACTCGATTTAGGAGAAACAAAACCAGCCCAGCCCATCGATAACGATATGTTGAACCAGTTGCAGAGGAAATTCGGTAAGGAATAAGCAGCTAGATATTCCCCTCCTTTCAAGGAGGGGTGTCCGGATTTATCGTGACGGGTTGGTATAATAACCAAGTCCTCGAAGGATGTACTTTGTCATGCTGAATGAAATGAAGCATCTTAGACTTTGTAATCGTAAGGATCCTTCGACAAGCTCAGGATGACAAAAGGAGAAGAACTGTAACAAGCCCGTGATAAAACCCGGGCTTTATTGTTTATTTCAGATATAATTTACAATTTCAATCACACCAAAAAATCAGCATTAAGCATGAAAAAAGTAGGAACTAGTATCCTTTTGATCGCTTTAGCCTGCACGGCCATGGCTCAGCAAATTGATTTTAACCTCTTAAAAGCCATGAAGCCCCGTAATATTGGGCCCGGCAGCATGAGTGGTCGTGTAACCGCCATTGCAGCGGTTGAGGCGAATCCGGATATCATTTACATTGGCGCAGCCTCAGGCGGCGTTTGGAAAACAGAAAATGGCGGCACCACCTGGAGCAGTATTTTCGATTCCAACCCTACTGTTAACGTAGGTGCCCTTGCCGTTCAGCAAAACAATCCGAATGTGATCTGGGTAGGTACCGGAGAAGGGAATCCCCGTAACTCTATCAATTTAGGCCAGGGAATCTATAAAAGTTTGGATGGCGGTAAAACCTGGAAAAGCATGGGCTTGGAAAAAACCATCACCATCCACCGCATTCTGATCGATCCGCAGCATCCCAATACGATTTATGTGGGTGCCTTGGGTAATCCTTTTGCCGAACATAGTGAGCGTGGCGTATACAAAACCACCGATGGCGGCGAAACCTGGACCAAGATCCTATATACCAATTCCCTCTCTGGTGTGGGCGATATGGTCATGGATCCCACCAATCCCAATAAAATCTTCGTCAATATGTGGCAAATGCGCCGCACCGCCTACGATTTCAAGTCCGGCGGACCGGGTTCTGGTTTCTACATGACGCTGGATGGCGGGAAGAACTGGACCAAACTCGATAAAAACAATGGCATCCCTGATGGGGAATTGGGCCGCATTGGGGTAGCGATTGCCCCAAGTCAACCCAACCGCGTATATGCCATGATCGAATCTTCGAAAAATGCCCTGTATCGATCAGACGATGGCGGTTACCACTGGGAAGTAGTCAATACCGATCCTCAATTTACCAATAACCGTCCTTTTTACTTCCAGGATATTGCCGTAGATCCGCAGAACGAGAACCGTTTATACAATATTTACCAGATGATTGCCCGCAGTGAAGACGGGGGTAAATCATTTGAAGTGATCATTCCATACTCCGGGGTGCATCCCGATCACCATGCCTGGTGGATCCATCCCCAAGATCCTTCCTTTATTATTGATGGTAACGATGGGGGTATTGCCATTTCCCGCGACCGCGGCAAAAAATGGACCTATGTTGAATCATTGCCCTTGGGGCAGTTTTATCATATTAATGTGGATAATGAAATGCCTTACAATGTGTATGGCGGTTTGCAGGATAATGGTTCCTGGACCGGTCCTTCTTATATCTGGCGTGATGGGGGTATCCGCAATGCTTACTGGCAAACCGTTTTAGGCGGAGATGGATTTGATGTAATTCCCGATCCGGAAGATAGCCGCTATGGCTATGCCATGTCGCAGGGAGGTAACCTGGCCCGATACGATAAGCAAAGTGGCTTTACGTATAGCTTGCGTCCGCCGGCGCCCGACTTGAAAACCCGTTTACGTTTCAATTGGAACGCTGCCTTTGCCCAAGATCCCCAACATACTACTACCATTTATTATGGTAGCCAGTTCGTACATAAAAGTACTAACAAGGGAATCAGCTGGGAGATCATTTCACCCGATCTTACCCTGAATAATCCGGAACAGCAAAAGCAGGAACAAAGTGGTGGTTTGACCATTGATATTACTGCTGCCGAAAATCACAATACCATTCTGACCATCGCTCCCAGCAAACTGAACAATCAGGTAATTTGGGTGGGTACCGATGATGGTAATATCCAATTAACCCGCGACGGCGGTAAAACCTGGTCGAACCTGACGCCGAACATCAAAGGTTTGCCAAAAGAAAGCTGGATTCCGCAAATTCAGGCTTCACGCTACAATGCCGCCGAAGCATGGGTAGTGGCCAATAACTACCGTCAGGGTGATTTTGCACCTTATGTATACCGCACCAAAGATTTTGGTAAAACCTGGGAGCGCATCCTCGACGATAAAAAAGTGAAAGGATATGCCCTTTGCGTATTGCAAGATCCGGTGCAGCCTAAACTGGTATTTGCCGGAACCGAGAATGGCCTTTGGGTGAGTATTGACGAAGGAAAAACTTTCACACAGTTTAAAAACGGTTATCCATCAGTTTCTACTATGGATCTGGCACTGCAAGAACGCGAAGCAGACTTGGTAATGGCCACCTTCGGTCGTGGTATCTGGGTATTGGATGATATCAAGCCTTTACGCAAGCTGGCAGCCGAAGGTATGAAAGACCTCATGCTGTTTGAACCGGCACAGGCGGTGGATGTACTGGGTCGTCTGAAAGCTATTGGAATTGAGTTTGCTGCCGATGCTACTTACGAAGCTCCGAATCGCTCTTCGGGTACTTTGCGTATTCCATTTTTTGTGAAAATGCCAGCTAAAACCGCCGATAAAAAAGACAGCAAAACTAAATCTGCCAGCGATAGCCTGATTACCCGAATTTATACCCTTGATGGTAAACTGATTCGTACCCTGGTGCAAACTCAGGTAGATACCGGTTTGAATTACATTGAATGGGGACTGGAAGAAAAGGGAATCCGTTATCCGGGAAGCCCGAAATCAAAAAATAAATACGACGAACGCGGGGGCTTAACCGCCTATCCTGGCACTTACAAAGCGGTGCTTAGCTACGGAACGTTCAAGGATTCGGTGAATGTGAGCTTTATAGCCGACCCAAGGGTGCCTTTCTCTGCAGAGATATATGCTGAAAAGCGCAAGCACATCGATCGAATTGCAATCAGTGTGCAAAAACTCACCGAAGCCATGGACCGCCTCGACGAAAGCAATGAAATTGCTGCTCGAATTGCTGCAGGCTTGAATGGTTTGGATGCTGCCGAAGCCAAAGAATTGAGCAAGCTGGCCAAAACCCAGCAAGATAGTATCAAAAAGATCAAGGAAATATTGCAGGGCAAGCGTCTGGAAAAACAAGGCTATGGCCGAATTTATCAGCTTACCGCTACTGGTAAACTGAATGAAGCTCAGGGTGCCATCCTGAATAAGCCAACGGTTCCCGGACCACAGCAAATCAAACTCATCGAACAGGGCGAACAACTCACTAAAGAGTTCATCGACCAAGTGAATGCGTATTTCGAAAAGCAATGGCCGGCCTTCCGTAAAAAAGCGGAGGAAACCAAAGTCAGTCCTTTTAAAGAGTACAGGCCTATTCAATAACAAAAAAGCCCTCCGATTCATCGGAGGGCTTTTTTTATCCCATCAAGTAGCGCAGGAGTGATTAAAAAGAGCGCAGAACTGTTCTCAACGAGCGCAGAACTGTTCTCAACGAGCGCAGGTCTGTTCTTAAAGAGCGCAAGAGCACTTACAAAGAGCGCAGAGGTGTTTACAAAGAGCGCAGAGGTGTTTATAAAGAGCGCAGGAAGGCTTATAAAGAGCGCAGGAAGACTTATAAAGAGCGCAGAGGTGTTTACAAAGAGCGCAGCAGCACTTATAAAGAGCGCAGGAGCGTTCACAAAGTCCTACTCAACATTTTTGTCATCTTGAGCGAAGCGAAAGATCTAAATGCATACGGAAAAGATGCTTCATGGCATTCAGCATGACAACTCTATGAATGGGTGACTAGTACTTTAATTCCAACTTCATCATGATGTCTGTTTCCAACTCATTTCCAAATTGGAATTGATGTGATCCAAAAACCACAAAGCCATTCTTCTCATAAAAACGGATGGCCCTTGGATTTTCTTCCCAAACGCCCAGCCATATAAAATCAGCTTTTTGCGCTTTGCCCTGTTCAATTGCTTTATCCATTAGCATTTGGCCCAATTTTAGGCCATGATAGGCCGCCAACACATAAATCCGTTGTACTTCTAATGCATTTGTATCCTGAATTTCAGTTTGAGCAATCCCCCAATTGATTTTTAAATATCCGATGACCATTCCCTCATTTTCAGCAAAATAAAAGGCAGAATCAGGGTGATTGATTTCTTCCGTCAGTTTAGCAGCAGCATACGCTTCCGTCAGGTATTTTTCCAGATTCGCAGGATCGCTGGTAGCAGCAAAAGTTTCTGTAAAAGTCTCCCGGCTAATGCGCTGTAATTGCTCCAGCTCGTTCAAGCCAATTTTTCTAATATTGATTTGATTCATGTTATGTTTTTTAGTCCTCAGTCCATTTACTATGTTACGAGTTTAATATTATCTATTACGAGTTATGCTCTTCTTTTTGTGATATGGATTGTAATCTGATATCCAATTAAACCCGCAATAATCAACCCGTAATAATTAATAGTCTAAAAACTCAATATTCCGCTTTAAGCCCGAAAACTTAGTCCGTTTAACGGCCGTTTTACCAAATACTTTTTGAAAAACATCTTCCGTAATTTCTTCCCAATCTTTTTTGTTCATACCGAGCAGATCCGCATGGGGGTTAAATGCCGGTTCCTGGTGCGGGAGGGAGAAGCGGTTCCAGGGACAAACCTGCTGGCAAACATCACAGCCGAACATCCAGTTATCCATTTTACCCTGAAATTCGGCTGGTATTTCGTTCTTGAGTTCGATGGTGAGGTAAGAAATGCAGCGGCTACCATCTACCACATAAGGCGCCACAATGGCCTCCGTAGGGCAGGCATCGATGCAGCGGGTGCAGCTCCCGCAATGATCAGTTTGCATCGGTAAATCGTAAGCCAGTTCGACATCCACGATCAATTCGGCCAGAAAGAAATAAGAGCCCTTTTGTTTGCTGATCAGGTTGGTATGCTTACCGATCCAGCCCAGTCCGGCTTGTTTCGCCCAGGCTTTATCCAGCACGGGAGCGGAATCAACGAAGGCACGTCCGTTTACCGCTCCAATTTCTTCTCTTATCCGCTCTAAGAAGATTTTCAGTTTCTGCTTGATCACTGTATGGTAATCCTCCCCATAAGCGTACATTGAAATTTTGGGCGCATCCGAATCGGCTTGCTTTGCTTCGGTATAATAGTTCAAGCCTAAACTGATGACTGATTTGGCCCCATCCACCAACAAACGCGGATCGAGGCGTTTATCGAAATGGTTCTCCATATAAGCCATTTCACCATGATGGCCAGCCTTTAGCCATTGCTCCAGTCGGGGCGCTTCTTCCTCCAAAAATCGGGCAGGGGCAATGCCACAAAACAAAAAGCCCAGATCCCGGGCAGTTTCTTTAATAAATTGGCTGTATTTTTCAGAGGAACTGAGCGTCATGGCTCAACTTAAAACAGGGAAGGGGGACTTCCGGGTTTGATTTTATGCAAATGTTTCCAGGCCAGTTCGGTACACTCCCGTCCACGGGAAGTACGCATCAAATAGCCTTCCTGAATCAGAAATGGCTCATATACTTCTTCAATGGTACCTTCATCTTCACCCACGGCCGTAGCAATGGTTTTTAAGCCTACTGGTCCGCCTTTAAATTTATCAATAATGGTACCCAGGATCTTATTGTCCATCTCATCCAATCCGTGTTCATCTACATTTAAGGCGTTCAGTGCAATCTGGGCAATGGCGGTGTCTATATTGCCATCGCCTTTAATTTGGGCAAAATCGCGGGTACGGCGTAGCAAGGCATTGGCGATACGCGGGGTTCCACGGCTGCGGCGGGCAATTTCGTAAGCACCTTCATCATTGATGGGTGTTTTTAAAATAGAAGCAGAGCGCAGCACAATGGTGGTCAATAATTTCGCATCATAATATTGTAGTCGGGAGTTAATGCCGAAACGGGCCCTTAAAGGAGCCGTTAGCAAACCGGAACGAGTGGTGGCGCCTACCAGGGTAAACGGATTGAGCGAAATTTGCACCGAACGGGCATTTGGGCCGGTTTCGAGCATGATATCAATCTTGAAATCTTCCATGGCCGAATACAGGTATTCTTCTACCAATGGGCTCAGGCGGTGGATCTCATCGATGAATAGAATATCGCCTTCTTCCAGATTGGTGAGCAGGCCCGCCAAATCGCCGGGTTTATCTAGTACCGGTCCGGAGGTGATCTTGATACCGACACCCATTTCATTTGCAATGATATGTGAGAGCGTGGTTTTACCCAATCCCGGAGGACCGTGCAGCAATACGTGATCTAAGGCTTCGCCGCGTTGTTTGGCGGCTTGAACGAAAATGCGCAAGTTTTCCAGGATTTTATGCTGCCCAGTAAAATCTTCAAAATAATGTGGA
>JBEDFI010000048.1:0-10908 GCA_041175245.1 Bacteroidota bacterium | reverse complement strand
TTTTTGTACATTTTAAAGATGTTGAGGGTGGAAATGGTACCCTGAGAGATAATGACGATGTGGAGTACGAAGTGGAAGATGGTCGCAAGGGTCTGCAAGCTGTACAAGTGAAGAAAGTTTAAGCAGGTTTGCTTAACCATAATGCTCAAAGCCTTATTGATTGCAATAAGGCTTTTTTGTTTAACATCTTCTGGCTTTGATCACGATCAACTCTTCGTGGTGGTTTCTACAAAAAACAAGGTACTGTTCACCGCCATCTTTAATTCGGTGCTTTTTTTGGAGTTCAGGAGCCGATAAGGGAAAATTCCTGGAGATAATATTTGCTTTTTCTTCCACTTTTGACCGGGTAAAATCTTTGTAAGTCCTCACCTCATCCACCTTAAACACACGCCCCGGAAAATCAGATTTTAATTCTTCTGATGTATAAAAATGAGTATGCTGATTAAGTTTGTTCACCTGATACTCCTGAGTTATTAATTTAAAACATCCAGCTTTCAACCATGCGCTATCCGGTTCGTACAAAAAGCTGAGTACATCGCTGTATTCATTTAGTTCCAATTGCTTTTCGGTAGATAAATTAAATTTAAACGTTTGTGCAACCTTATTTGATAAGCGAACACAATGTATGAGCGGCTCGGTAAGGGTCTTTTGGGGTCTTAACACCCACAAAAGCTCCTTTACTTCATTCTGAACACTTAGCACGTATACATCCTTAACTTGTTTGAGCTCTGTTAAAGCCGATTTGATATCAAGAAGAGGAGCAGTTTTAAGGATGATACAACTACTGTGTTGAAATAAAAGATCTTGCAGAACGGGTACATTGGGTTCGCATTCGCTGAGTTTAAAAACTTTTTGTCCTGCGATTCGCCTGGAGGGATCCAAATAAATGGTATCCCAGTTGGTACGTTTATTCCGCAGATATTCGATTCCATCTGCATGAATGAAAGCAATATTTTTTGCACCCAATACCTGTGCATTGTGACTGGCAATCTGAGAGAGTTCGGCCTGCAGCTCTACATGGCATACACGACCAGCCTTCTTACTGAAATAAAAAGCATCTATTCCAAGCCCTCCGGTTAAATCGAGTACAGATTCACCATGAATCAGTGTGCTTTTGAAGGCTGCCGTCTCAGAAGAAGAAGACTGCTCCAGGGCTAATTTGGGCGGATAATAAATACCTGGTGTTTGATACCAAAGGGGTAATTTTTTTTCAGCAGTTTTTTTTCCACTGATCTGCTCGGCCAATTCTCTGCTGCTTACCTCAGTAAAGGGACTTTTTTTTATTGCAATTTCTGCTGGGTCAAGGTGCTGATGGCCTTGAATAAACTCCTGGACTTCAGTATGTAAAATGCTTTTATTCAATTGATTGTAAAGCAATTTGAGCAGTATTCCGGCTGAGTTGTTCCAAATAAACTCGTCTGTCTTTACTTAATTCAGCCACCAGCTCAGGTGTAAAATGGCGGATGGTGATGAGTTCGAGGCCTTCGTTATATTTTACCTTGAATTGAGTTCTCAGTTCATCAGCAAGCTGCCCGAAACGCCGTGCATTTTGATCGATGCATACCGAGAAACTCAGGGCTGATACTTGCATCATATTGATTTTGATTTGGCAATTCGCGAAAGCGGAAAAAATTTCACTCAGATGGTCTTCGGTGATGAAGGACAAATCTTTACTCGAAATGGAGACCAATAACTGATCTTTCTTAACGATAATAGCAGGACTTGTCGGCTCCGTGCCGGCAAGTTCAGTAATTACTGTTCCGGAGGCCGTGGGATCGGTAAATGGTTTTACCCACAGGGGAATTCCGGCATTTTGTAGAGGTTTAATTGTTTTAGGATGAATCACTGTGGCCCCGTAATAGGTCATCTCGATGGCCTCTGAATAGGAGAGTTGCTCGTATTTTTGAGTGTTAGGGAACAATTTCGGATCAGCGTTTAATACGCCGGGTACATCTTTCCATATGCTGAGCTTTTCGGCTTGCAGGCAATGAGCAAAAATGGCTGCGCTGTAGTCAGAACCTTCACGTCCGAGCGTGGTGCTGAAGTTTTCGGAGGTACCCCCAATAAAGCCTTGTGTGATGACGATATGGCTTTTTAAAAGCTTTGGAATGCTTGTCTGAATTAATTCTTTAGTCTTTTCCCAGTTTACTTTACCCTCTCGGTAGGTATTGTCGGTCTGGATAAAACTGCGTGCATCCACCCACTTCGCAGCTAGCCCACATTCGTTCAGATAGGCTGCAACGATTTTAGTGGAAAGGAGTTCACCAACCGAAACAATTTGATCATAATTAAAATCTGGATCTGGGTGCGGAGCATCTTCAAGAATCCATTCTATTTCAACAAAAGTATTCGCAATCTCATCGTAAACCGGGTGTTTTGGATTTGCAAAAAGTGCCTGTATAATTTGCTGATGATAGCTTTTGATTTCTGAAAAAATTTCTTGTACCTGCTCCGAACCATCAAGGAATGCCTGATTTAGTTTCTCGAGTGCATTGGTCGTTTTACCCATTGCAGAAATAACTACCAGTAATTCCTGATCTTGCTGAAGTTGAATAATTTTTACCAGGTTTTTTACACCTTCAGCATCTTTTACGGAAGCCCCACCAAATTTGAATACTTGAGCCATGTTTGAGTTAATAGTCTTGAATTTGTTCTTTGCTTAAAGAGCCGTTTAACCAGCCTGACTCGATACTTGCTTCATATTTTTTATAAAAATTTAGAGCAGGCTCATTCCAGTCTAGTACCTGCCAGGTCATGCCATTAAAGCCTAAATCTTTGGCCTCCTGTATCACGGTTTCAAAAAGTACTTTCCCGATTCCTTTGCCTCTCATTGATTCGGTCACAATGAAATCTTCCAGATATAAACGGCAGCCTTTCCAGGTTGAATAGCGAACATAATACAAGGCAAAACCATGGATAATGCCATCCAGTTCGGCTACAAAGGCTTTCCAAACCGGTTTGTTACCGAATCCCGCTTCTTCAAATTCGGTAAGTGTAACTGTCACTTCTTTGGGTGCACGTTCATAGAGTGCCAATTCCTGAATCAGTTCGAGCAAGCGTTTACAATCAGATTTTATGGCCACTCGTATGTTTACTTCGCTCATAGTATTTGTTTAACAGGATAATTACGTGCTCCAAAAATGGTGCTACCTAATCTAACCATGGTACTACCTTGCTCAATGGCTAGTTTATAATCGGATGACATCCCCATGGATAATTCTTTAAAATCTTCTGAATTTTGGAAAAATGAAGCTTTCAAACCTTTAAAAAAGGTTCTTAATTCATAAAATTCTTCGGTGATCTTTTTCTGATTCTCGGTATTGGTGGCGATTCCCATCAGGCCCGCAATTCGGACATGTTTCATCTGCTGAAATTCGTCTGATCTCAACAATTCGATGGCTTCATCAAAATCCAAGCCGTATTTGGTATCCTCGTCGGCAATATGAATTTGTAAGAGACAAGAAATGATCCGATTATTTTTTTCAGCTTGTTTATTAATCTCGGCCAATAATTTTAAACTGTCAACGCCGTGAATTAGACTAATGAAAGGCGCCAGGTATTTAACTTTATTACTTTGCAAATGGCCAACCAGATGCCATTCAATGTCTTTGGGTAATTCCTCTTGTTTTTTTACCAATTCCTGAACAGTATTTTCGCCAAAAATACGTTGCCCGGAAGTATAAGCCTGTAAGATGTCCTTAAGAGGCTTTGTTTTAGATACTGCAACCAGTTTTACCTTAATCGGATCGAATTCACTTTTGAGAGTGAGAATATTCGCTTCAATGCTCATTTATGAGTACTTTTGTGCTGTTCAATTGATTTGGCTAAGTTAAGAAATGAAGCGATTAATACTGCTTTTCGGAGTTTCAATTTTATTGCTTGCTTGTAACCGGAACGAAATTCCGGAGGGTATTTTGTCTGAGAAAGAAATGAAGGCCGTTTTGAAAGATATTCACCTGACGGATGCTTATCTGAATACGATTGCTGATCTGGATAGTGTTAAAAAAGTTTCTTCCGGATATTACCAAACGGTCTTTAAAAAGCATCAAATTGATTTAACAAAGTTTGAGAAGAGTTTGAAATATTATGCTTTATATCCGGTGTTGCTGGACAGTATGTACAGTCAAATTAATGCTGAGTACGAGAAAAAACTTAAAGTCCAGCAAAAACCCGTTTTGAAAAATGCTGAATAATTTCCCAGGCAGATGATTTATCCTTTAAATGCAGTTGAAAAGCTTGGTTTAACAGAAATTAAGGCCTTCATCAAAACTTACTGCCTGAGCCCGATGGGTGAGGATATGGTTGACAAAATTGGCTTTCTCTCTTCCTACGATGAAATCAACAAATTTCTTCGACAAACCCACGAGTTTAAACAAATCCTGGATTCAGACAGCCCCCTACATCTCTCACAATTTTACGATTTAAAATCATTTGCCGATAAAGTTAAAATAGAAGGCACGTTCTTAAGCGAGGAGGAATTTTTTCAGATTTATTTGTCTTTAAATTCCGCTTTTTCGGCCATCAATTACTTTACAGATCGTAAACAACAATACCCTAATCTCGAAGCATTATTTGAGCATTTGCCGGTAGAAAAGCAAATCATCAGGCAGTTGGAGAGTGTGATTGATGCCAAAGGTAAGATCAAGACGAATGCTTCTGCGGCTTTGGAGAAACTCAGCAGCAATTTAGCCAAGGCAGAGCAAGAAGCTCGTAAAAAAATTGATCAGATCTTTAAAAATGCTCAACAAAATGCCTGGACTGCCGAAGGAAGTTTAACCTTACGGGAAGGAAGGCTTTGCATACCCATTTTGGCTGAAAATAAGCGGAAATTAAAAGGCTTTATTCATGATGAATCTGCCTCCGGGCAAACGGTTTTTATGGAACCGGAAGAGGTTTTTCATCTAAATAATCTGATCAGAGATCTTGAGTTTGACCGCCGAAGAGAAATCATCCGAATTTTAATCGCTCTAACCGACCAATTAAGGCCTTACGTTCCATTGTTACTTTCTTACCACAAACTCTTAACTAAGCTGGATTTTGTGAGAGCAAAGGCCTTATTTGCCCGTGAAATTGAAGCAGATTTGCCAGAATTGTCTAAAGAGACAATTATTCAGCTCCGAAATGCCCGTCATCCTTTGCTGGTACTTTCTTCAAAAAAAGACGGCGGGATAGTGGTTCCGCTGAACATGGACATGGATGATCAAAAACGTATTGTGCTGGTTTCTGGACCCAATGCTGGCGGTAAATCAGTTTGTATGAAAACCGTCGGTTTGTTGCAATTGATGGTACAGTCAGGTTTGTTGGTACCTGCTGATCCTCATTCCCGTTTTGGAATTTTTAATCAGGTATTTGCAGATATTGGGGATGACCAATCGATTGAAAGTGATTTAAGCACGTACAGTGCGCATCTATCCAAGATGAAACAATTTACAGAGCGTGCAAACGATAAAACTCTGGTTTTGATCGATGAATTTGGCACCGGCACTGACCCTCAGTTTGGAGGCCCGGTGGCCGAGGCTGTTCTCGAAAATTTACATCAAAAAAAGGTGAAGGGAGTGATTACCACCCATTACTCCAATCTCAAAAATTTTGCAAGTACTACCCCGGGTATCGAGAATGCGTCCATGATTTTTGACAATATGCAAATGAAGCCCATGTATATACTCGAAATGGGAAAACCCGGCAGTTCTTATGCTTTTGAAATCGCACAAAAAATAGGACTTTCACCTGCTATTTTGGCATCTGCCAAAGAAAAAGTGGGTCACCAGCAAAAAGAAGTGGATAGCTTGCTGATTGATTTGGAAAGAGACAAAAAGGCCCTTTTAGATCAAAAGTTAAACCTGGATCAAAAAGAAAAGCAGGTAAGAGATTTATTGCACCAAAACCTGGAGCTCAAAACTTATTTAGATGAGCAAAAAAAGCATATCCTGAAAGATGCGAAAGCAGAAGCCCAGCAAATCATCAAAAATGCGAACAAATTAGTTGAAAATACTATTTCTGAGATCAAGCAAAACAAAGCAGACAAGGAGAAAACAGCAGCACTCAGAAAAAATTTAGCTGCCGAATTAGCTCTAAATACAGTCGATTGGCAAGCGATAAAGCCGAATGTACCAGTGAATCTTGTGGTTGGAGACTGGGTAAAGTTTGGTGATGCAGAAACTCTTGCTCAGATCATGGAAATATCTAAAGAAAATCTCATTCTGGCCGTTGGTGAAATTCGTTCGGTGGTTAAGAAGAATCGGGTTACTAAAGTTAAAAATGCGGATGTACCCAAATCAATTCGCAGGTCTAATACCTTATCACTGAATGAATCCGCTCAATTTAGTCCGGAAATTGATGTTCGGGGTAAGCGTGCTGAAGAAGCACTGGTTGAAATTGAAAAATTATTAGATAAGGCAATTATTGCCGGCCATCAGAGCCTCAAAATCATTCATGGAAAAGGGGATGGTATTCTTCGAAAAATGATTCGGGATTATTTCCGTAAATTTTCTCAGGTTTCACGAATGGAGGACGAGCACCCTGATCGTGGAGGAGATGGTATCACGTATATTTACCTCGAATAGTTCAGTTGTCGTGCGGTATTTTTTCAAATGATGTATTTCATGCATTTCAATTTATATTTTTGACAAACATTTGCCATGATCAATAAAACCGTAAAAAACGCTGAAGCGGCCATTTCAGACATTCAAGATGGAATGACTATCATGTTCGGTGGTTTTGGCCTATGTGGAATCCCTGAAAATTGTATTGCCGCATTGGTTAAAAAAGGAGTCAAAAATCTTACCTGTATCTCTAATAACGCCGGAGTAGATGATTTCGGAATCGGCTTGATGTTGCAACAACGTCAGGTAAAAAAAATGATTTCCTCTTATGTAGGTGAAAATGCAGAGTTCGAACGTCAGCTCTTGAGTGGGGAGTTGGAGGTAGAATTAATCCCACAGGGAACATTGGCCACCCGTTGTCTGGCTGCCGGTTACGGCATGCCAGCTATTTTTACCCCAGCAGGTGTTGGAACCGAAGTTGCAGAAGGCAAAGAAGTACGAAATTTTAACGGAAAAGATTATTTAATGGAAATGGCTTTCGATGCAGACTTTGCCATTGTGAAGGCCTGGAAGGGCGATACGGCCGGGAATTTAATCTTTCGCTCCACCTCCCGAAATTTCAATCCGATCATGGCCATGGCCGGTAAAACGACCATTGCCGAAGTGGAAGAGTTAGTGGAGCCAGGAGTTTTAAATCCGGATCATATTCACACCCCCGGAATTTATGTTCATCGAATCTTTCAGGGTGAACACTATGAGAAAAGAATTGAGCAGCGCACCCTTAGAAGCAGACAATAAGTATGTTAGATAAAGAAGGTATCGCGAAACGAATCGCGAAAGAGATCACAGATAGGTCTTATGTGAACCTCGGTATCGGTATTCCCACATTAGTTGCAAATTATATCCCCAAAGGGTTTAATGTGGTTTTACAGTCTGAAAATGGTTTGTTGGGTATGGGTCCATTCCCAATTGAAGGAGAAGAAGATCCCGATCTGATCAATGCCGGTAAACAAACCATCACCACCTTGCCAGGTTCGGCCGTATTTGATTCAGCGATGAGTTTTGGGATGATCAGAGCTCAAAAAGTAGATCTCACTATTTTAGGTGCCATGGAAGTTTCCGAAAACGGAGACATTGCCAATTGGAAAATTCCCGGAAAAATGGTGAAAGGTATGGGGGGAGCTATGGATCTGGTCGCCTCTGCTAAAAATATCATCGTGGCCATGCAGCATGTAAACAAAGCAGGTGAAAGTAAACTTTTACCACATTGCACCTTGCCACTTACCGGAGTTCGCTGTGTGAAAAAAATTGTGACTGAGCTGGCTGTGCTCTCAATTTTACCTGAGGGTGGATTTAAGTTGGAAGAACGGGCACCGGGCGTAAGTGTGGAGCAAATTAAACAAGCAACCGCAGGCAAACTGCTCATTACCGGAGAAATCCCTGAAATGAGTATTTAAACCAATCGTTTGGGTAAAAATTCTCTCCTTAATTCTTCAGAAATTTCTTCGGTTACCCGAATAATATCTTCAGCCACATGGCTGTTATTGCTAATCACCTTATGGCATTCGTTTTTATAGGGTAGGAGGTATTCTCTATATGCCGGTACCACGTGGTTAAACCATTTGTACAAAATATCTTCTTCCGAATACCCTCGTTCTAGTAAATCTCGTTTAAGCCTTCTTTGCAAAGCGATCTCCTCTTCAGTATCGATGAAAATCTTCATGTCCAACAGATCATGAATTTCTTTAAAATGAAGAATAAACAGGCCTTCAACAATGATAATGGGTGCAGAGCTAATTTCCAAAAGCCTAGGTGTTGCCGCTGGGTTATTAAAAGTATATTCCTTCTTGAAAACGGTTTCTCCGAGTAACAGAGCTAAAATATCCTTAAAGAACAAGGCATCGTCAATGGTGGCAGGCAGATCGAAATTAAACAGCTTATTTTCTTCAGGCGTCATATCACCTACCGGGATATAGTAATCATCCTGTGATACCAGTGAAACTTCTCCGCTGGTAAAATGATTCAAGAAACAATTTAAAAAAAACGTCTTACCTGAGCCACTTCCTCCGGCAATACCGATCACAAAAGGTTTATTGCTCATCCGTAATGCCGTACACTAAATTAACCTGAAAGCGTTTGTCGAGAGCACCGATGAGGTCGGCGGCAGTTTTGGTAACGATGATGATCAATCCCTTGTTGGCTTCATTTTCGGTAAACTTACCAACCACCTTCGCAAAGGTACTTTTCTGAGTCATCGGATTGGTAATTTTGATAATGGTTCCGATAGGTGCACTGGCATGCAGCGCCAGCATTTTAGTTTCGTCGAGACTCTCATCCTGAATCCAGCTGGCCAATCCTTTTTCTTTTACTTCCCTCAGACCATATCTGCTAGCGGGAAGTTTACGTTCTTCAGACGCTGCGGATTCAAGCGGCTCAGGAATATTTCTTAGGCTATCTGTAATCGGTGTGTTACCGTTGGATGCCGTGACTGTAAGGGGCGTTTCGGGGTTTGAAGCAGCAGCAGCAGGATTTTTTAGTTTTAGAGTTTGTCCAATCGACAAACTGCTGAGGCGGAGTTTATTGATTCGCTTTATTTCTTCAATTGTGGTATTGAATTTTTTTGCGATGCTGAACAGTGTTTCCTTAGGCTTAACCGTATAGATGATGAATGACTCATTTTCTGCACTTTCAGCTTGCACAACAGTATTTGGAGCAGAAGCTTCAACAAATGGTCTTTGCGTCGGGATTTTAATCAAATCACCAATTTTTAAGGCCTTATTCCGATTATAATCAATAATTGACGCCGGGTTTACGCCATATTTTCTACCAAGAGAGAAATAGCTTTCTTTCGGATCAAGTTTGTGAAGAATGATTTGCTTTCCCTCAAGGCTTTCAACACCCACCGAATCTATGCTTGAAGCCATTGCCGAACCAGAAATCAGCAAACTCAACAACATCAACATCTTTTTAACAGGCATAGGATGTACGTTTAATGAAGTGTAAAAATAGTAATTTTTACTGCTTGTGGGTGTTAAGATTTGTTAAAACCTAAATCCAACCGTCATGAAAAAGTTGTTTCGATCGTTTTTAATACTGGCAACCGGTTCAGAATTGTTTTCCAAGGTATACGGTCGTTGATTGGTTTGTGAGTTTATTCGTTGATAACTTACATCCATAAAATATTTTTTTACCCGATAACCAAGTCCTGCACTTAAAATCTTGGTTTTGAATGTCTCATCAGATAAATTTTTATACGGATTACCCTGTATGCCATAACCCGCTCTGAGCATAATTTGCTCGAGTTTAATTTCACCACCTAATCGGTAATTAAACGTTTTTTTGAAGTTATTGACTACTTCCTGGTTGTTATCCGTAATAATACTTAAATCTGAATTACTTATTCCTCTAAAATTAATGGAAGAATAATCAATCATGTCAAAATCAGCCGAGATAAAGCCAATGTTGCCTAAAAATAATCCTGTTCCCACACTTAACTTTAAAGGGGTACGTAAGCGATAAACAAAGGTGTAATTCTCCGCTAAATTGGTGTTTTCTAAACCGCCGGCAACATGGTCTGTATTGAGCACTTCTGTATAACTATCGGTTAGTTCATACCAGGTGGGAGTTTCTAACACAGCCCCAATTCTGAAGGCAGGAACAGGTTTGTAGATAAAACCCAATTTTGCATTCAGACCTTTACCGTTAGTTTCCTGATTTTGCAGGTAAGTGGTGGTATAATTGCTTGATTCGGATACATTATAGCCCCTTTCATTAAAGTTAGCCTCAGAGAAGTAGCGAAGACTGGTAAAGCCTATGTTAAAACCAAGGTAAAATGTATTGCTGTAATTACCGGCAAATGCCAGGTTCACCTGACTAATACCGCCTCTACGGTCTTCAGTTTTTGTTTGTTCACTGTTTATATCTGTAGCTGGAAAATAATAATCACCTTGTGCATCATAGCCAATTAAATAATCGTCATAAGCCATGCGCTCCAAAGATCCGGAGGAAAGTGTACCCGGATTCCCATAATTTTTAGTGGCCAATTCTGCAAAATAATCGGCAATGGAATTATTTGGATTTGTGCCTGAATACACCAAATTTGCTCCAAAATCTGCATGACGATTATAGCCAATCCCGAAATCGAAACTTATCCATCCTTTTTCCAGATCTGAACCCTTTGTCCGAAGGGCAGGAGCGTGAAAAACAGCAGCTGCCTGATTTAAATTGATTGCATCTTTGCTGCCAAGCGTGTTTTTATTCAGATAATCTGCCCGGCTGTTATAGTTATTAAATTCAAAACTAAGGCCAAAATCAGAGCGAGTCAACATGCCAATGCCCGCCGGATTGGCACCTAAAGAACTGATAT
>JBEDFI010000047.1:0-11011 GCA_041175245.1 Bacteroidota bacterium | reverse complement strand
GATAGAAATAATATTTTACTATTTTTGCAAGCCTTAAAACAAGGGTCGGATGGCCGAGTGGCTAGGCAGAGGTCTGCAAAACCTTTTACAGCGGTTCGAATCCGCTTCCGACCTCAAGAAAAATTTAAAAAAACAAAACAATGGGAGTAACTCGCTTAAAAAGAAAAGACAGAAAAAATAAAACTGTTTCTCGTTTAGAAGTTCAATTCTTAAAACTGGCTCACAATATTGAAACTGGAAGCCGTTCGAAAGAAAAAGCAAGCAGCCAGGTTGCAAAAAACAACGCTGTGTTAGCTCAAATCGAAACTAAATCTAAATAAAACGGATTTAGGGCAAGGCTCTCTATCATACATTTACCCGGTTAATGATCCATTGACCGGGCTTTTTTATGCCTTTTGGCGAACAATCTCCTGATTAATAGCCTTGATAAGACCTGGGCCTTCATAGATAAATCCGGTGTAGAGTTGTACCAAGCATGCCCCCGCTTTGATCTTCTCGATCGCTTCTGCAGCCGAATGAATGCCGCCAACGCCGATGATGGGAAATTTTCCCTTCGATTTTCGATGTAAATATGCGATCACTTCCGTAGAGCGGTTTGCCAGCGGTTTTCCACTTAAGCCACCTGCTTCTTCCTTTAAAACTTGGCTGGCATGTAAGCCCTCCCGGCTGACCGTCGTATTGGTAGCAATAAGTCCGGCAATTTTACTTTCCTCCACAATCGAAACGATATCGTCCAACTGTTCTTGACTTAAGTCGGGTGCAATCTTCAACAAAATAGGTCTGGAAACACCTTCTTTATTATTCTTGGCCTGTAATGAATTTAAAATATGTAATAAGGGTTCTTTTTCCTGCAAGGCTCTGAGGCCAGGCGTATTGGGCGAACTCACGTTCACTACAAAATAATCTACCACATCAAATAAACGCTCAAAACAGATCAAATAATCCTTCACTGCATCTTCATTTGGCGTGTTTTTATTTTTACCAATGTTTCCACCGATGATTAATCCCTCCCGTTTCACTCGTTTCAAACGATCTGCCACCACATCTACTCCCTGATTATTGAAGCCCATTCGGTTAATAAGCGCCTCATCCGCCGGAAGGCGAAACATTCTCGGTTTTTCATTCCCTGGTTGAGGCAATGGAGTAACTGTACCAATTTCGATGAAGCCAAAACCCAGGGCGGCAAACTCCTCAACATGCTGAGCATTTTTATCAAACCCTGCAGCCAGGCCAACAGGGTTACTGAACCTTAATCCGAAAACCTCTCGTTTCAGCTCAGGATGATCAATCGAAAACGATTTTTTTACCAAATTCCGAACCAAGGAAAAGCCTAAAAATGTTTTCAGCAAGGCGGTAACGGTATGATGAATTTTTTCAGGGTCGAACTGAAATAAAATGGAACGGATAATCGGGTACATTCCTCAAATTTAAACATTTAAAACATCCGCACTAATTTATCTGCTTTTCTGCTTCATTAACCAAAAAAATGGCAATAAAAACGTAATTTTGCGGCTTCATGATTGCTATCAACAACCTCACTTTTGAAATTGGTGCCCGGGCACTATACGACGATGCCAATTGGCATATTAAACCTGGTGACAAAACTGGACTGATCGGTGCCAACGGCACCGGAAAAACTACGCTTTTGAAATTAATTGTTGGTGAATATACAGCCACCAGCGGTACCATTTCTATGGCTAAGGATTTGAAAATGGGCTATTTAAACCAGGATTTGCTCTCCTCACAGGCAGATAACACCATTCTGCATGTAGCCATGGAGGCCTTTGAGCGGCAGAACCAGTTACACACCGAGATTGAAAGCTTGTTAAAAAAATTGGAAACCGATTATTCGGATGATCTCCTGAACAAATTAAGCGATAAACAACACGAATTTGAAGCCTTAGATGGCTACAATATTGAATACCGTGCTCATGAAATTCTAGCAGGATTGGGTTTTAGCGACGCCGATACAAGCCGCCATCTTTCAGAATTTTCGGGAGGCTGGCGCATGCGGGTGATCTTAGCCAAGATCTTGTTGCAAAATCCCGATATCCTGCTGCTGGATGAGCCCACCAACCACCTCGATCTGCCTTCTATCAAATGGCTGGAGGGATATCTTCAGGCATTTGAGGGATCGATTGTCATTGTTTCACACGATCGTTATTTTCTGGATCGAGTAGTAAACCGTATTGTTGAATCACGAAAAGGGAAGCTAATCCCCTATGCCGGAAATTATAGTTTTTATTTAGAAGAAAAGGGCTTACGCGAAGAGATACAAAGCAATCAGTATAAAAATCAGCAGGCAAAAATCCGTCAGGAAGAACGCCTGATCGAACGTTTCCGTGCCAAGGCCAGTAAGGCTAAAATGGCGCAATCGCGGATCAAAGCCTTGGAGCGGATGGAACGGGTGGATGATGTGGATGATGATAATCCGACCGTGAACTTCAGCTTCAAATTCAGCAAGCAATCGGGTCGCCATGTGGTACGTATGGAAGATATTCATAAATCCTATCCCGGCGTTCCCATCTTGGAAAAAGCACTCGGAACCATCGAAAAAGGAGATAAAATTGCACTCATCGGTGCAAACGGACGAGGAAAATCTACGCTTTTACGTATTGTGGCCGGAGCTGATAAACAATTTGAAGGGCTTTGCGAAAGTGGACATAATGTAACACAAACCTTTTTTGCTCAGCATCAACTCGAAGCATTGCACCTGGAGCATACCATCTTAAATGAACTGCAGAACTTTGCCCCTAAGCATACAGAAACAGAGTTAAGGTCTATTTTAGGTTGTTTCTTATTTACGGGTGATGATGTATTCAAGAAAATCAGAGTGCTTTCAGGAGGCGAAAAATCGAGGGTGGCACTGGCCAAAGCATTAACAGCCGATGCCAATTTCCTGATCCTGGATGAGCCCACCAACCACCTTGACATCCAGTCGGTGAACATTTTGATTCAGGCTTTGAGGCAGTACGAAGGAACCTTCATTGTCGTTTCGCACGACCGCTATTTGCTGGACAATGTGGCCAACAAGATCTGGTTTATAGAGGATCAGCAAATTAAGGAATATCCGGGTACCTATGCCGAATATGAGGAATGGAATAGCAAAAGGGTAAGCGGCGCAAAAAGTAACACTCCAGCTCCAAAGAAAGAGGAGAAAAAGGAAACTCCAAGCAAAAATGAGAATCCGGATAAGAACAAGGATTTAAAAAAGCTGAATCAACAATTACAAAACCTCGAAACAGAAGTTTCCGAACTGGAGAAAGCTGTAAGATTAGCTGAGGAAGAATTGGCCAAGCCCGATATTTATGCCGATTCAGAGAAACTTTCTGCCGCTTACAGTCGTTATGAGGAATTAAAAGCTAACATACTGGAGAAACATCAATCATGGGAAGAAATGGCCGAAAAGATCTTGGAAATGGAGTCCTGATTCTCCTCACAGCCTTTTTTTTGCTGCAATTTGCCGGACTTCACCAAGCCCATGCACAACAAAATCAGCAAAAAAGACCCAAAAAAGCCCCGGAGCAGGTATTAATATACACCAACCAAGTTTACCTGCCCGAAATACGGACAGTAGAATTCTATAACCGAAAAAAAGAACAGTCTTTTCCAATCTATACGCTGGGCAGCCAAGAAGAATTACTCTTGGCATTCGACGATTTACGTCCGGGCTTTCGCAATCTGTATTATTCGGTAGAGCATTGTGATGCCGATTGGAACAGCAGCCGTTTGTCTCCGATCGAATATTTAGAAAGTTTTCCAGAAGAACGAATCAACAATTATCGGAGCTCATTTAACACCCTCCAAAAATTTACTCACTACGAAATTACCTTGCCAAACCTGAGCATCAGGCCCAAGATTGCCGGTAATTATTTGCTAAAGGTTTACGAGGATGTCAATTCCAAAAAATTAATTCTAAGTCGACGTTTTTATGTGGTAAACCCACAACTCAGCTTGTATACCGAAATAATACGTTCTAATCAAACTGCCACCAGAAACGAAAATCAAAAGCTGAATGTAGTAGTCAATACCGGGAAAATGCTCATCCAAAATCCTTATTTAGATATCAAAGTAAAGGTTTTCCAAAACAGACGTGAAGAATTGGCCCAAGTGCTGCAGCGACCGAACTTCATACGTGCCGACCAATTGATTTACAATGATATAAATACCCTCAATTTTCAAGGTCTAAATGAATTCAGACGCTTTGATGTACGCAGTCTCCGTTTCCAGTCGGAACGAATAGCTGCCATCAGCCGTGACAGCGTGAATACCGTATTATTGACTAATGAACCCTCCAATCAACGCAATGCATATGCCTTCAGTTTTGATGAAAACGGAGCATTTTTTATACGAAACCAGGAAGGCAGGAACCATGCAACTGATGGGGATTATGCCTGGGTACAATTCCGCTTAGCTGCCGATAAACCTGCGGAAAATGGCCAGGCTTACATCATCGGTGGGTTTAACGATTTTCAAGTACGAGAAGAGAATATAATGGTATATGACACCAATTCCCGGCGCTTTCAAGGAAAAGCTTTTTTGAAGCAAGGGATTTACGACTATCAATTTGTATGGGTTAATGACGCTGGTGAAACTGACTATACACAATTTGAGGGTTCATATTTCGAAACTGAAAATGAGTATCAAATATTGATTTATTACCGCAAACCGGGCAGTAGATGGGACGAAATACTTGGGTATGCGCAAATCAACACCATTCGACGTTAGTGTTTTATTGCCCTTAGCATTTCTCTCTTACCGGGAGCCCCGGGTGCTTTTTCGATGCTAAATCCCAAGGATTTCATACTTCGTTTCAAATTACCTGTAATAGCATATGTCACAAATACACCACCGGGCTTCAAATGCTTGCAGACTCGTTCAAGTGCTTCTGTAGTCCACATCTCCGGTTGATGTATGGCCGCAAAGGCATCAAAATAAACGATATCAAACTTATCACCAGTTATAAAGTCCGATAATCTAGAATCATCAATAAACAAATTGCAAGAGTCATTGAGGCTGGAGGATGATTTTAATGCATGCGGATATATACTCAAAAAACGCTCCCATGTCTCGGGCCTTACATAGTCTTGGTATCCGGTTTGAGAGATTACGTCCGGGTTCAAAGGATGGGCCTCAATTCCGGTATAATTTAATTGAATCTGCTCCCGAGTACAATAATCACCACTGAGCAAAAAGTTTAGTCCGGTGCCGAATCCAACTTCTAAAATGCTGACAGAGCGAACGGATTGATTTCCCAAAAAAAAGCACAAACCCGACTCAAGAAAAACATGTCTGCTTTCATTGAACGCACCATGCTTAGAATGATAATGCTCACCAATGCTTGCGTTAAAAAGAGTTCGCGAACCATCCCCCGTCACAACCCAGCTTGTTTCCATATCTCGAAATTTGATCCAAATATACCATCCATAAACAGAAAAAATACGAGCTCTAAGGCGAAGAATTTATTTGAAATCAGGTTTAACAATAAACATGATGACCAAAAAGAGCAGAAACAAAAGGACTGGCAGTAATGGTAAAACCAATAAAATAACCGCCGAATTAAGTTGATTTAAATTGTTTTTTAAAATAAAGGCCGCGGCCATAAACAGGATTAAAATAATTATACACAAGATTATTGCCCGGTTATATGTACCCGAAACCTTGATGTTAATACTGGCGTACAGAAGCAACAGCGCATTCAGCAACAAACAAATCCTATAGACCCAAATCATACCATTAAAACGAATGGGGGGGGTAAAAAATTATGTAGATGGCATAAATAATGACATGTCAGGATATAGATCGTGGATCACCCTCAGGAGGAAATTCTTCAGACTAAAGGACTCCTCTGTTCAAATACCTAAAAAAATACAGATAATTAGCAATAAACGCTATTTTTGCGCTTTGAGAATTACCTACAAAGATGAGTATTACTAAAACATACAGCCCGAAAGAAGCAGAAGACAAGTGGTACAGTTATTGGATGGAAAAGAAATTTTTCCGTTCGGTTCCCGATGAACGTGAGCCCTACACCATTGTCATCCCGCCGCCAAACGTGACCGGCGTACTGCACATGGGCCACATGTTGAACAATACCATTCAGGATGTACTGATTCGTCGTGCCCGCATGCAGGGCAAAAATGCCTGCTGGGTGCCGGGAACTGACCATGCTTCTATTGCCACCGAGGCCAAAGTGGTAGCCATGCTGAAAGAGCAGGGCATCAGCAAAAAAGATCTGAGCCGCGAAGAATTCCTGAACTATGCGTACGAATGGAAAGAGAAATACGGTGGTATCATTCTGAAACAATTGGAAAAACTGGGGGCATCCTGCGATTGGGACCGCACCCGTTTTACCATGGAAGAATCGCTCTCGGAAGTGGTGATTGATACCTTCATCCACCTGTATAAAAAAGGCTGGATTTACCGCGGAGTTCGTATGGTAAACTGGGATCCACAAGGCAAAACCGCCGTTTCGGATGAGGAAGTGATCCGTAAGGAAGTTAATCAGAAACTGCATTATATCAAATATTCGATTGTTGGCGAAGCAGGCAAATTCATCGTGATTGCCACTACTCGTCCGGAAACCATTATGGCCGATGCAGCGATCTGCGTAAATCCGAACGATGAGCGTTACCAACATTTGGTCGGAAAAAAAGTACTGATTCCCTTGATTAATCGGGAAATACCGGTAATTGCCGATGAATATGTGACCATGGATTTTGGTACCGGCTGTTTGAAAGTAACCCCAGCCCACGATCTGAACGATTACGAACTGGGTATCAAACATAAATTGCCGGTAATTGATGTATTGGATGATGACGGCAAACTGAACGAGAAGGCCGAAATTTTAATTGGTGAAGACCGCTTTGCGGCCCGTAAGAAAATTGCAGTACTGCTTGAGGAAGCCGGAAATCTGGAAAAAGTAGAAGACAATAAATCTCAATTGGGCTATTCTGAACGTACCGATGCGGTAATTGAGCCAAAACTATCGATGCAGTGGTTCTGCAAAATGGACGAGATGGCCAAGCCGGCTCTGGAATATGTGTTGAATGGAGAAGTAAAACTGATCCCGGATAAATTCATCAACATTTACCGCCACTGGATGGAAAATGTGAAGGACTGGTGTATCAGCCGCCAATTATGGTGGGGTCAGCAGATTCCGGCCTGGTACCTGCCAAACGGTGAATTTGTAATTGCCAAAACCAAAGAAGAAGCTTTCGCTGAAGCACAAAAACTGAATCCAACCATCAGCATCAACGATCTTAAACAGGACGAAGACGTGGTGGATACCTGGTTCTCTTCCTGGCTATGGCCGATTTCGGTGTTTGATGGGTTCAAAGACCCGAACAATACCGATATCAAGTACTACTACCCTACCAACGACCTGGTAACTGCCCCGGAGATCTTATTTTTCTGGGTAGCCCGTATGATCATGGCCGGGCACGAATTCCGTGGCGAAGCCCCTTTCAAAAATGTATACCTCACCGGTATCGTTCGCGATAAAATTGGCCGCAAGATGTCAAAATCATTGGGCAATTCCCCTGATCCGATCGAGCTCATCGAAAAGTTTGGTGCCGACGGGGTGCGTGTAGGCATGCTGCTTTGCTCTCCCGCCGGTAACGACCTCATGTTCGACGAAAGTTATTGCGAGCAGGGCCGAAACTTCGCCAACAAAATCTGGAATGCCTTCCGATTGGTGAAAGGCTGGGAAGTGGATACAGCTTTGGCCAATCCCAATCAGCTAACCATTGAGTGGTTTGAGAGCAATTTTAATCAGGCACTGACTCAAATTGAAGAAGATTTTAATAACTATCGATTATCTGATGCACTGATGGGCATTTATAAATTGGTTTGGGACGATTTCTGTGCCTGGTACCTCGAAATGGTGAAACCAGCTTATCAGCAACCCATTGACCAAGGTAGCTACGAGGCTACTAAAAATTTCTTCGAACACATCCTGAAATTGATCCATCCATTCATGCCTTTCCTGAGTGAGGAGTTATGGCATGATGAAGTATTCGGTCAGCGTGCCGAAATGGATTGCTGTATCGTGGCTGAATACCCTAAAGCGGGTAAAGTAAACGCTGCCCTGCTGAAAGATATGGAAGTAGCTAAGCAGGTTGTTTCAGAGATCCGCAATGTGCGCAACACCAAACAGCTCTCTCCCAAAGAAGCCCTAAGACTGCATATCAAAGCCAATTCGGGCATTGCTTTTGAAAACTATCAGCCGGTCATCGCCAAACTGGCCAATATCAGCGAATTTGTACAAACCACTGAAAAAGTAGCGGGTGCCGCTTCTTTCTTAGCGGGAACCGATGAATTCTTTATTCCATTGGCTAATAATATCGATGCCGATGCCGAAAAAGAACGCATCAGCAAGGAGCTGGAATATTTGGAAGGTTTCTTAAAATCGGTAACGTCAAAATTGAGCAACGAACGCTTTGTGCAGAATGCCAAACCCGAAATTGTAGCCAACGAGCAGCAGAAAAAAGCCGATGCGGAAGCGAAGATTCAGAGTTTGAGAGAAAGTTTAGCAGCCTTATAATTGCCCAAATAAAGGTAGTTCCGGCAGAAACTGATAGCTTTCTGTTTCCCAGTTGAGTTTGCAGCAATAATGTTCCAGGCCATTGCTTACGAGCAACCATTTTACCCGGTGCACGAAATTGTAACGAGCAATTTGATCGAACACTTCCTGTGAAATTTTCACCGAAGGTGCTTTGCATTCAGCCAGCAATAACTTCTCTCCTTTTTGATTATACATCAGGATATCACTACGTTTCTGCAAGCCATTGTATTTAAGTCCGCCCTCCAGTTGAATCAAACTTCTGGGGAATTGTTTTTCCTGAATTAAAAAATGAACCAGATGCTGCCGCACCCACTCTTCAGGCGTCAAGACCAAAAACTTTTTGCGCACTTCATCGAACACAAAACGCCGACCACCTGCATCTTTTAATCGAAGCGGGCAAAGTGGGAGATTTAAGGGAATGGGTTCAAAGAGGGCCATGGACTGCTAAGTTCAGAAAAATGGCTGGAATATTTGTATTTTGGCACCGCCGATGACGATTCAAGAACTTCTCAAGGATATTAAAGCCCGCAACTTCAAACCCGTCTATCTTTTACACGGTGAAGAGCCTTATTATATCGACCAAATCAGTGATCTTTTAGAGAAGTCTGTTTTAACCGAGGCTGAAAAAGGCTTCAACCAGACCATTTTATATGGAAAGGATACGGATGTGGCCACCATCCTGAACACCGTAAAGCGTTACCCGATGATGAGCGAATACCAGTTTGTGCTCATCAAAGAAGCGCAGGAGGTGAAATTGGGCAAAGAAGAAGAAGATAAAAAATCTACTGACCCTTGGTTAGCTTACCTTGAAAATCCGCTACCCAGCACCATTTTGGTCCTCTGCCACAAATACGGCAAGTTCGATAAGCGCAAAAAAACATACAAAGCCATCGAAAAAAATGGGGTGGTGTTTGAATCAGCCGCTTTATACGACAATAAAATTCCAGCTTGGATCGAAGATTTTGTTCGTGAACGTGGCTTTGGCATGCATGCCCGCGGAGCTGCCCTCATGGCCGAGTATCTGGGCAACGACCTGTCTAAAATTGCCAACGAACTCGAAAAATTGTTCCTCAACCTGGCGCCGGGTCATGAAATCACGCCGGAACAAATTCAGGATAACATCGGAATCAGTAAAGAATACAATGTGTTTGAATTGCAGGATGCCTTGACGAAGCGCAATGTGATCAAAGCCAACAAAATTGTGGATTATTTCGGAGCCAACCCGAAATCGAATCCCATACAAATGGTATTGGGCGTATTGAATACCTATTTCAGCAAAGTACTGAAATACCATTATACCAGCGACCGGAGTCCGCAAGGCCTGGTCCGAGAACTGGGCGTTAATCCTTATTTTGTAAAAGATTATGAAGTGGCGGGCCGCAATTATGATAAAGCCAAACTTTTCCGCATTTTCAACTTTTTAAGAGAATACGACTTGAAATCGAAGGGCGTAAACTCCACCGGGAATACTGATGACGGAGAGTTATTAAAAGAATTGATCTATAAAATCATCCATTAATTGAAACATATGAACTACTGGTTAGTTAAATCGGAACCTTTTAAGTACAGTTGGGAGAAGTTTAATCAGGATGGACGCACGTTTTGGGATGGCGTTCGTAATTACCAGGCCCGCAACAACTTAAAAGCCATGAAAGAGGGCGATTTGGTGCTGTTCTACCACAGCAACGAAGGTATGTGCGTGGTAGGAGTAGCCAAAGTGGTGAAAGAATTTTATCAAGATCCCACCACCGATGATACCAATTGGGTGGTCGTAGATTTAGTTCCTGTTGAAACATTGAAAAGCCCGGTAACACTTTCGCAGATCAAAAATGATGAGCGCTTAAAAGACATCGCATTGGTGCGCCAAGGCCGTTTATCGGTAATGCCGCTCAAGGCGGAAGAATTTGACCGCGTGATAGAATTAGGCAGCTAAGCCTCTTTCACAAACAGGGCCTTCAATTCGGTCGCATCATCCGGTTTCATTTTTCCGGCCAGAATTAAGCGCAATTGCCTGCGTCGCAACGCCCCATCAAATAATTTTTGTTCCTCATCAGTTTGGGGAATCACCGGTGGTACCTGAACCGTCTTGCCCTGAGCATCCAGTGCAACAAAGGTGTAATAGGCCTCATTGGATTTAAATCGGGTACCCGAAGGAATATTTTCTGCCCATACATCCAGCCTGACTTCCACAGAAGTATTAAAAGCACGACTTACCTTAGCTTCCAATGTCACCACATCGCCCAATTTGATAGGATGATGAAAAGAGACATTGTCTACAGAAGCTGTCACCACAATATGATTGGAATGCTTTTGTGCAGCAATTGCTGCCGCGATATCCATCCAGTGCAATAAACGACCGCCCATCAGATTATTCAGGGTATTGGTATCGTTGGGCAATACCAATTCGTTCATCACGATAAAAGATTCTTTTGCGGGTTTCGGACT
>JBEDFI010000046.1:0-11164 GCA_041175245.1 Bacteroidota bacterium | reverse complement strand
ACGTATCGTTATGGAAGATGGCTTTTCTGAAGATGATGATTTAGAAATTGAATTGGCTGAAGCCAAACAAATTGACCCTGACCTGGAAATAGGCGATGAGTTCATCGAACAAATCACCTTGGAAAGCTTTGGCCGTCGTGCTATTTTGGCCGCCCGGCAAACTCTGGTGTCTAAAATTTTAGAATTGGAGAAAGATGAAATCTTCAAAAAATACAAAGATCGCGTTGGCGAAATTGTAACCGGAGAGGTGTATCAGGTTTGGAAAAAAGAAACTTTGGTATTGGATGATGAGGGTAACGAGTTAATCTTGCCAAAAACAGAACAAATTCCGGCCGATTACTTCAAAAAAGGCGACGCAGTGCGTGCCGTTATCCAGGAAGTGGAGATGGTGAACAGCAATCCAAAAATTATTATTTCACGTACCGCCCCTGAATTCTTGCAACGTTTGTTCGAAATGGAAGTACCTGAAATATTCGACGGCTTAATCACCATCAAGAAAATTGTTCGCGAACCGGGAGAACGTGCAAAAGTTGCGGTAGAATCATACGACGACCGCATTGATCCGGTAGGAGCCTGTGTGGGTATGAAAGGTTCCCGTATCCATGGTATTGTGAGAGAATTGAAAAACGAGAATATTGACGTAATCAATTACACCAATAACCTGTCGCTGTACATTCAACGTGCCCTGAGCCCAGCAAAAATCACCAGTATCAAATTAGACGATGCGGAAAAGAGAGCTGCAGTGTACTTAAAACCAGACCAAGTATCTCTGGCCATCGGCCGTGGAGGACACAACATTAAATTAGCCGGCAAATTAACAGGATACGAAATTGACGTATACCGCGAGGCGGCTGATGAAGATGAGGAAGATGTGGATCTGGAAGAGTTTTCAGATGAAATTGAAGGCTGGATCATCGATGAACTGAAACGTATTGGCTTAGATACCGCTAAATCTGTATTGGCTTTAAGCGCCGACGAGCTTACCAAACGAACCGATTTAGAAGAGGATACCATTGAAGAGGTATTGAGTATTTTAAAAGCCGAGTTCGAATAATCGAAAATTGGCCAAATAATTGAACATAAGCCACTCAAAAAACATAATTTTGTAATTAGCAAAAAGTTACAGCTTAAAAATTTTAAATGTCAGAAGGTAAAAACATCAACTTACTTAAAGCCGCCAAAGAACTAAACATTGGTTTAGCTACCGCTGCCGAGTTTTTGACGAAAAAAGGCTTTGCCGTGGAAGCAAAGCCAATGTTCAAACTCGAAACGGCCATGTACGATGCCTTGTTTAAAGAGTTCCAGGGGGATAAGATTGTGAAAGAAGAAGCCAAGCAAATTGTGATTGGCAAAATTCGTCGCGATGATGTGCCTGAAACCATCGAGAAACCGGCTCCTGCACCTAAACGAGCTGAGATTTTTGAGCAAGAAGAAATTCTGATTAAAAATACCGGCTCCTTTGCACAACCGGAGCGTCCGAAAGCTTCAGAAGAAGCCCAAGATGAGCCCGCAAAAGGAGTTAAAGTGGTTGGTAAAATCAATCTCGACGAACTCAACACAAAGACACGTCCTGAGAAGAAGGCGGAGCCTGCTGCGCCTGCTCCAATTGCAAAGCCTGAACCGGAAGTACCTGCTCCCGTAGTACAAAAAACACCCGAAGCACCAAAAGCGGAGGAAGAAGTAGTTAGGGCAAAAGCAAGTCGACTAACCGGACCGAATGTGGTGGGGAAAATTGACCTTCCAATAGTTAAAAAATCGGGTCCTGTTGCCTCCTCTTCCGACTCAAACGCTGATCATAAACGCAAACGTAAACGTAAAGAGTTTGGCGGTGGACCCAGCCAGCCAGGACAAGGAGCTGGCTCTCATCGCCCAGATTTTCGTAAACCGGCACCAACAGCCAAGGAAGAACCTTCGGATAAAGAAATTCAAGATCAGATTAAAGCCACACTTGCCCGTTTAAGCGGAGCTGGAAAATCTGGTAAATTTGCTCAACGAGCCAAACTTCGTCGCCAAAAACGCGATGATGTAGCCCAATCTGCCGAAGAAGCTGCATTAGAAAAAGAATTACAGTCTAAAGTTTTAAAAGTAACCGAATTTGTTACCGCCAACGAGTTGGCGAAAATGATGGATGTTCAGGTTACCCAAATCATTTCTACCTGTATGGCCCTGGGGATGTTTGTATCCATTAACCAGCGCCTCGATGCAGAGACCCTAAGCATTGTTGCGGAAGAGTTTGGCTTTGAAGTGGAGTTTGTAAAACCTGAGGACGAAGAAAATAATACGCTGGAGCAAGAAGATTCTCCGGAAAGCTTAAAACCTCGTGCTCCGATTGTTACCGTAATGGGTCACGTTGACCACGGTAAAACTTCCCTCCTCGACTTTATCCGTAAAACCAACGTTATTGCGGGAGAAGCCGGAGGTATCACTCAACACATTGGAGCTTATGAAGTAAGTCTCGAAAACGGAAGCAAAATCACCTTCTTGGATACACCTGGTCACGAAGCCTTTACGGCCATGCGTGCCCGTGGTGCCAAAGTAACCGATATCGCCATCATTGTGATTGCAGCTGACGATGCCGTAATGCCGCAAACCAAAGAGGCCATCAACCACGCTCAGGCTGCCGGTGTTCCTATTGTGTTTGCTTTTAGTAAAGTAGACAAACCAGGCGCTAACGCGGATAAGATTCGTGAACAACTCTCCCTGATGAATATATTAGTGGAGGATTGGGGAGGTAAATTCCAAAGCCAGGAAATTTCTGGAAAAACCGGTTTGGGTGTAGATGCCCTTCTGGATAAAGTATTACTAGAGGCTGAATTACTGGAGTTAAAAGCTAACCCGAATAAACGTGCAGTGGGTACAGTAATTGAAGCTGCCCTGGATAAAGGCCGCGGTATTGTAACCACCGTATTGATTCAGTCCGGTACACTACAAGTGGGTGATCCGATCCTGGCCGGTTGTTACAGCGGAAGGGTAAAAGCCTTAACCAACGAGCGTGGCCAGAAAGTAGAGAAAGCCGGACCAAGTACACCGGTTCAGGTATTGGGTATGCAAGGTGCACCTACCTCCGGCGATAAATTTAACGCCATGGAGAGCGAGGTAGAAGCCCGTGAAATTGCCAATAAACGTTTGCAATTGCAGCGTGAACAAGGTTTACGGACTCAGAAACACATCACCTTGGATGAAATTGGCCGTCGTTTAGCCATCGGAAACTTCAAGGAGCTGAACGTGATTGTGAAAGGTGATGTAGACGGTTCTATCGAGGCATTATCAGATTCTTTACTGAAATTATCTACGGAAGAAATTCAGGTGAATATCATCCACAAATCGGTAGGCCAGATCTCCGAATCAGATGTATTATTAGCTTCTGCTTCGGATGCAATCATCATCGGTTTCCAGGTACGTCCATCGCAGGGTGCACGTAAGCTGGCCGAGCAGGAACAAATTGATATCCGATTGTACTCCATCATCTACGATGCCATCAACGAAGTGAAGGCAGCGATGGAAGGCATGTTGGCACCTGAGTTCGAAGAAAAGATTACAGCGAACGTGGAAATCCGCGAAGTATTCAAGATCAGCAAGGTGGGAACCATTGCCGGATGTATGGTACTGGATGGGAAGATTAATCGAAACAGCAGTGTGCGTATTATCCGCGACGGAGTCGTGGTATATACCGGTGAACTGGCTTCGTTGAAACGTTTCAAAGAAGATGTAAAAGAGGTAGCAACCGGATACGAGTGCGGTTTGAACATTCAGAATTTCAATGATATCAAAGTAGGGGATATTGTAGAAGCCTACGAACAAGTGGAAGTGAAACGAAAACTCTAAACTAAAATACTTTTATAAAAAGCTCCGGTAATCGGGGCTTTTTTTATTTGAACAGATTTTTAAGATCCTCGTCAAATTTACTTTCCTCCAACTTAATTTTCTCAATGTAATCAGCAAACTGGGATTGTTGCCGATCAAAATCGGTTAAACAACAGGTTATTTTTGCAAGTATATTCGGAATCTCGGCCTCAGCATCATCAAATTTAAAACCCTTGGGTAAATGCAGATCCTCCTCAAAGGCAGCCGATCCTCGTTTTCCGGTAATCACACAGCAGCCCATTACTGCCGCTTCTCTCGGAAAACGATCTTTACCAGGATGTTGTCCAAAGTCAATATATACTTTACTTTCAGCCAGCGTATCAGCTACTTGCTTCGGCGTCATGTTCTCCAAAGCAATCCAATTCAATTCGGGGGCTGCGGCCATTAATTTTTGGGTAAATTCAAACCCTTTCTTAGGATTGTACAACACCTGATCTTTTTTCTTATTCAGATCTATTTTGCCTGACTCTTCCAGAAAAACAGGATTTAAATAGTCTGATAAATAAGCAGTATTTTGAAAGCCTTTCTGATTTAAAAAATCAATTGCATAGGCAGATTGTGCAAGATGATACAAATGATCTTGTTGAAAGAGTTCAGCCAAGGAGGGCATGGAAAGAGCCCCCTGCTTACCATGTAAATAAGCGTTTATTTGTGACAATATTGATTTTTTTGATTGTTTTACCTTCAGAAAATAATTGTCGATACTCAGCCACCAAATTACTTTTTGCAAGCGGTTCCACGCTTTGTTGCTTAAATGATTCAAAGCGGTTTCAGGAAAGATTATCCAATGTTCTGGAAGATTTTCGATGGTTTTAACAAAAGGTACCGCATAAGAACGATAATTAGGATGCACCGGATATTCGGTTGCAGCATTAAAATAATACATAGATGCCCGTACCCCCATGCATCTTAATTTAAATGCCAGCTGGTGCAATAATTCCGGGCCGCCCGTTGCTGAATTTGCCGGACAGACCACATATACGTCCGACTTAGGGTGAAGATGAATCATGTGCTTTCGTTAAACTCGATCTGGCACCGCTTTAAGGCCGATGCAATCACCTGATGCATATCGTAATAACGATACTCCGCTAATCTTCCGCCAAAAATGACCTGCTTTTGGCGGGCTGCCAGCGCTTTGTACTGATTAAATACCTGCGTATTTCTGTCATCGTTCACCGGATAATAGGGTTCCATATTTTTAGTGCCCAAAGCAGGATATTCTCGAGTAATAATAGTTTTGGACTGCTGGCCGAACTCAAAATGCTTGTGCTCAATGATACGGGTATAGGGAGTTTCTGCATCTGTATAATTTACCACGGCATTTCCTTGATAATTGGGAATATCCATGGTTTGATGTTCAAAACGGAGGCTCCGGTATGCCAACTCACCAAGACAATAATTAAAGTACTCATCTATTTTCCCAGTGTACACCACTTTCTTGGCAATTGACTCAAAATGGGATCTTTCGCAAAAAAAATCGGTCCTCAGACGAAGCTCTACACCTTTCAAAAGTGACTCTATAATCTGATTATACCCCCCAAGCGGAATGCCCTGATAGTGATCATTGAAGTAATTATTATCAAACGTGAATCGAAGCGGAAGCCGCTTAATGATAAAGGCGGGTAGTGAGCTGGCTTTAGTACCCCATTGCTTTTCGGTATAATGCCTCACCAATTTTTCATAGATATCAGGCCCCACCATTAACAAAGCTTGCTCCTCTAAATTGCTTGCCCTGGTAAAGGGAAGACTTTTTACTTGCCCGGCAATTTTATTCTGGGCCTCTGCAGGAGTTTTTACTCCCCAAAGCTGATAGAAGGTATTCATATTAAAAGGAAGGTTGAATAACTGCCCTTTATAATTTGCTAGCGGAGAATTGGTGTATCGATTAAAATCGGCGAAACGATTTACATAATCCCAGATTTTTTGATCGTTGGTATGAAAAATATGAGCACCATACCAATGTACCTGAATACCCTCTAGCTGTTTACAATATACGTTGCCCCCGCTATGGTCGCGTTTATCAATCACCAGACACTTTTTGCCCCTCAAGCTTGCTTCATGGGCAA
The DNA here is from genome assembly GCA_041175245.1 of Bacteroidota bacterium. Taxonomy (GTDB): domain Bacteria; phylum Bacteroidota; class Bacteroidia; order Sphingobacteriales; family Sphingobacteriaceae; genus JAIPAN01. The sequence goes on along the minus strand of JBEDFI010000046.1, from coordinate 5,234 downwards.
AAACAGCCCCAAATAAACCAGAACCAACTATTAAATAATCATACATCATCGGTTTTAATAACTTGATAGCATTTTTTGGATTTAACAGCCTTATACAGCTGCTTGAAGAGAAATAATATGGGTCGGGAATTGAAAAAAATATTCGCTAAAAAATTCCCTGAAATATAAAAACGGGTAGCGGTGGTGCAAATGTAACGGCCCCGAAATGCCCGCCGATATTTCCTGATCAGCGCCACTTTTACACGATGAAACTCCTGGTCGATGGTACCTCCGCTCTTATGGAGGAGGTTAAAATTGATCACATAATTGGTATATCCCAAGGTATTCGCCAACAAACATAAATCGGTACCGTACAGATGAAAACCGCTCAGATCTGCAGAAAGCGATAAATTAGCGTTATTTTTCACCACCATAAAGTTCTCATCAAGGGTAATGGCCTTAAGCGGCAAATTAGCTTCAATTAATTGTTGACCCGTTTTACGGCTGAGGTGTTTGGCTCTGTGGTGTAGATCTAAACCTCCGGCGTTGCCCAAAACAGCCCATTTTGGGTCTAATTCAGTGATTTCTTCAATTCGTTGATTGAGTACCCGGATGTCGGCATCATGCAGAAGAATATCCTGATGGCAGAGAATAATAAATTCTCCTCTGGCCTTTCTTAAAAAGAGGTTTAAACCCTCGAAGGCCTCCACGGTATTTTCAGCCGAATTATCAATGCACAAATACTCACAATATTCGCGGTCAAAACCAGCATTCAAAAAAGATTGTAGCATCTCGGTATATTCCTGCGGTTTGGTGAAGAGTGTGCAGACGGAATACCGATAAGGGAAATGCTCATCCTTGGATAAGGTGGTACATAAATTTTTAGAAGTAAACTCTTGGTCCATCCCTTTATAACGTAGTTTTTTACTGCCTAAAAAACGGAAGAAGCAGGTATTAAAGCTTCTGTTTAAGCATAACTGATGGGAAAACGCATTAGTAGGCGTTTTGTTGTGGAAGTAGTTAAATTAAATAGATGAGCTGAGGCCGAAAATTTCCTAATCGGGTAATGAGTGAACTAAAGCGAGGTAAGTATTGGGAGGGGGCGTGAAATATCAATCGGTTTCAAACACCTGCATCTCAATGAGTTTTCGGTATAGCCCCTCTTGCTTCATTAATTCCTGATGGGTGCCGGTTTGGATGATTTTTCCCGCATCGAGTACAACAATTTTATCGGCACTTTGAATCGTGCTCAATCGGTGGGCAATCACGAGTGAGGTACGATTTTGCATTAACTTGTTCAGCGCATCCTGTACCAGTTTCTCCGATTCAGCATCTAAAGCCGAGGTGGCCTCATCCAATAACATGATGGGCGGATTATTCAGCACCGCTCTGGCAATACATAAACGCTGGCGCTGACCGCCGGATAACTTTAAACCACGATCGCCAATATTGGTTTGGTACGTATCGGTGCATTGGGAGATGAAATCGTGGGCATTGGCTATTTTAGCGGCATTTATTACTTCCTGTTCACTTGCGTTGGACTTACCAAAGGCAATGTTTTGATAGATGGTATCATTAAACAAAATCGATTCCTGGTTTACAATTCCCATCTGTGAGCGGACGGTATCCATCTGTAATTTTCGAATATCGGTTCCATCAAAAAGAATTTCACCACTTTCGGGCTCCATAAACCTTGGAATCAAATCCATTAAAGTAGATTTTCCTCCTCCTGATGGGCCTACCAAAGCTACCGTTTGACCGGCTTCGATCTCCAAAGAAATAGCATCTAAAATTTTTCGATCACCGTAAGAGAAAGATATATTTTTGAGCGAAATCGCCATCTTGAATGCCTTGGCAGGTTTCGCATCTGCAGCATCTACAATTTCAGGCTTCAGGTCAATCAGGTTCAATACCCGCTCTCCTGCGGCAATACCCGAATGGATTTGGCTGAAGGAATCGGTAATGGCTTTGGCCGGACGCATGAGCTGAGAGAACATCGTGATGTAGGCAATAAAAGCCGGTGCAGCCAAACCCGAATTGCCATTTAATATCATGGAGCCTCCATACAAAACAATAATACACACCACCGTAACACCCAAAAACTCAGAAACCGGGGAAGCAAGTTGCTGCCTGCGGGCCATTGCTTTCAGGATACCCGTATAATTTCTATTTTCTTTATCAAATTTTGCTTTCACCTGCTCAGTGGCATTAAACGATTTAATGATTTTTATACCCGATAGGGCCTCGTCTAAAAAACTGATCATTAAACCCAAAGATTCTTGTGCTTTTACAGCCTGCATTCTTAAGCGTTTAACTAAACGTCCAATCACGTAACCGGAAAACGGAATGATCAGCAGGGCAAAAAAGGTGAGTTTGGCAGAAATACTGAATAGAAAAACAATGTAGGCGATGAGCTGTAAAGGCTCTTTAAATACTACCTGTAAAGTACTGGTAACAGAAAATTGTACTACTTGCACATCCGATGATACTTTGGAAATTACCTCTCCTTTTCGTTCATTATTAAAATATCCCAGATGTAAATTCATCACATTATTAAACACCGCCCTGCGCAAATTGAGCAAGGTATGAGCCCGTAAATTTTCCATTATCCGTTGAGAAAGATATCGGAAAATATTAGCCAGTAATACCGAAGTAATAATAGTGGCACAGACCAATTTCAGGGCACCTATGGAGCCATATTCCTCGGTTGCCAGGTACATGTAATACTGCAATTGTGCCATTACGTCGAAACTGTTCTCGGGCTTGCTGAACACCTGTGCACCAGCCCCTGCTTCATCCTGAAAAAACAACGTTTGCAGCAATGGAGCCAGCAATGCCAGGTTCAAGGTATTGAACACAATAGCCAGCAGGGTGGTGATGATGTACGGAATTGCAAACTTTTCAATTGGTTTTGCAAAGGAAAGCAATCGGAAATAGGTTTTCATCTAAGCTTATCGATGCGCAAATTTACAAATATAATTGGCTAAAGGCCGGAGCATCTGATTTTGTAATATGGATAAAAAAGAGGTTTTTTGTAAGATACCGCCCCGCGGGATGAACAGATATGATCGAAAAAGGAAATTTTAAAGCATTGTCTAGGGCACTTAGCCTGGTAGAAAACAACCTGGAAGGTGCCGAACAGTTGCTGCTGGAGCTAGCACCCGATCAGTCTGTTCCGGTCATTGGCATTACCGGTCCTCCGGGAGCCGGAAAAAGTACCCTGGTAAATGCCCTGATTAATCGCCTGAGCAAAAACGGAAAAATGGTTGCTGTACTGGCCATCGATCCTACCTCGCCTTTTAATTTCGGTTCTCTCTTGGGAGACCGTATCCGCATGGCAGAGCAATTCAATAAACCCAATGTATTCATTCGCTCGCTGGCCACCCGAGGATCATTGGGCGGCTTGTCGGCAAAAACCATCGAAATGACCGACGTGTTACGGGCGGCAGGTTTCGATTATATTTTGGTGGAAACAGTGGGTGTAGGCCAATCGGAGGTAGAAATTGCCGGTCTGGCGGATATCAGCCTGGTGGTACTGGTGCCCGAATCGGGCGATGAAGTTCAGAACATCAAGTCGGGATTAATGGAAATTGCCGACATCTTTGTGGTGAATAAAGCAGATCGGGAAGGCGCAGAAGTCTTTGCTAATAATCTAAAAAAACTGACCCAGCAGAAAGAACAACCCATCCCGGTAGTTTGCACGGTGGCCAGTAAAGAGAGTGGCATTGAAGAACTGATTGACCAATTGGAGACCATCGACCGGTCGAATAAAGAACATAAAAACCACTTATTGGCGGAAAAAGCCTGGAAATTGATCCAACAAAAACAAATGGAGAATTTCGATAAAAATGAATTAATACTCGCCCTGGGTCAAGCATCCAATTCGCCAAGCTTTAATCTATACCGCTTTGTGGAAGATTGGATCAGGCATTCATAATCTCCTCGATCTCTTCTACTTCTAAAGGAATATCAGCCATTAAATCCACATTACCATTTTCGGTGATCAGGATATTATTCTCTAATCGAATACCCAAGCCTTCCTCGGGAATGTAAATACCGGGTTCACAAGTGAGAATATTTCCAGCTTCAAATACCTTGAATCGGCTGGCAAAATCATGCACATCCAAGCCTAAATGGTGAGAGGTTCCATGCATAAAGTACTTTTTATACAGTGGGGAAGATGGATTTTGTTTGGCCACATCGTGCTTATCCAATAAGCCCAATCCAATCAATTCAACTTCCATCAAGGTACCAACTTCTTCATGATATTCGTTCCAAACGGTTCCCTTAACCAACATCTGCGAAGCGGCACGCATGACTCTTAAAACAGCCTGATATACCTCTTTTTGACGGGTAGTGAAACGTCCATTCACCGGAATAGAGCGGCTCATATCGGCATTGTAGTTGGCGTATTCGGCACCAAAGTCAAACAGCATCACATCGCCTGACTTACACACCTGATTATTATCGTTATAATGCAAAATATTGGCGTTAGGGCCCGATGCAATAATCGGATTATAGGCGTGACCAGTGGCCCCCTGACGAATAAATTCATGAATAATTTCGGCTTCGATTTCGTATTCATTTACCCCGGGCCTGGTAAATTTCAATACCCTGATAAATGCATCTCGTGTAATTTGACAAGCTTTTTTAGTCAGCTCGATTTCAATGGCCGATTTTACCGGGCGCAGCTCTCTCATGATCACTGCACTGCGCTCATAGTGATGCAGCGGATAGCGTTCCATCAGGTCTTGAATAAACCTGAGATCACGATAAGGCACCGTATGCACGTAACGGTCGTTTTCGTTGGTATTGAGATATATATTATCTGCGTAATGTACAATGGATTGGAAAATAGTCCAAAACTCATCGAGCCAATAAATCTGAGTAATCCCCGAGGCCTTATGAGCTTGCTCCTTAGTGTATTTGTGGCCTTCCCATACCGCAATGTGTTCATTGGTTTGTCTTAAAAACAATACTTCTCGGTAGAGTGGATTTGGACAATCGGGAAACAAAAGCAGGATGGTTTGTTCCTGATCAATTCCAGTCAAATAAAATAAATCAGGATTTTGTCTGAAGATGAAATTTTGATCGCCACTACGTAGCTGTTCGTCATTTGCATTGAAAACAGCCATCGAATGGGGTTTCAATTTTTTATTGAAATTTTTGCGATTAAGTACAAAAAGCGAAGATTCTGGTGCAGTATATTTCATAATTTAATAATCTGTCAAAAACAAACTGGTTCTAATTTTAGT
>JBEDFI010000045.1:0-11270 GCA_041175245.1 Bacteroidota bacterium | reverse complement strand
GATTTATCTGTTTTAGTCTCCATTTTAAGATATTTGAATGTTTAAACATTTAATAAGTATATGAAGAAGATCATCCATCTAGCAAAGGACCGGGGTATAGCAGACCACGGATGGCTGAAAGCCGCACATTCTTTCAGCTTTGCAAACTATTATGATCCGGCCAAGGTACACTTTGGTTTACTCAGGGTTTTAAATGACGATATAGTGGCACCAGGTATGGGATTCGGGATGCACGGACATGATAATATGGAAATTGTAACCATCCCCCTAAAAGGGACCCTGGCCCACAAAGACAGTATTGGGTCGGAGGGGATTATTACATCCGGAGAGGTTCAGATCATGTCTGCAGGTTCCGGAATCCGTCATTCGGAGTTTAATGGATCAGCAAACGAAGAGGTCAATCTGCTGCAAATTTGGGTTTTCCCGAAAGAGCGAAACATTGAGCCACGTTACGACCAGAAACGATTTGATTCTGCCCAAAATCGCTTTCAGACACTGGTATCGCCCAAACAAGAAGAGGGGGCTTTGTGGATCAACCAAGATGCGGTGTTTGCAAAAGGATCTTTCAAATCTGGCGATTCTTATAACTATCAGATTCAATATTCGGGTAACGGAGCATACGTTTTTGTAATTGAGGGTTCGATCGAGTTAGACGGCCAGTTATTGGCTCGAAGAGATGCTGCCGGAGTGTATGCTACCGATGAACTATCTTTTGAAGTAAAAGAGGATGCGGAAGTGTTGGTGATTGAAATACCTATGGAATAGAACGCCCCTTAAAATTTTCGAAGGCCCAGGTAGTGATTTTCGCGATCTCTCATCTGGGCTTTTGCATGTTTGCTCTTATCTCCGTAACCCATCAGATGCAAAATACCATGAATTATGACCCTGTGTAATTCATCCACCTCACTCACACCAAACTTAGCGGCGTTTTCCCGAATTCGATCAATGCTGATGAATAGATCTCCGATAATTTCTTTCTCTTCCTCGCTATGATCGAAGGTTATAATATCGGTATAGGTATCGTGATTCAGGTAGGCCCGGTTCATTTCAAGCAAATACGCATCGCTGCAAAAAATCATATTGAGTTCCTTAGCCTTAAACCCCTCGGCGCTTATGCAGCCCTCGATCCATTGACGAATGGCCGATTTCTGTTTCGGTTTAAATGTAGTATCCTCTGAAAAAAACAAAACGGTAGCCAAGCTTTCTAAAAGTTAAAATGTAGTTCTAATTGATTCCCCTTGTCGTTAAAAATACACTGGTCGGCTAATTTACGAATGATATAGACACCCCTTCCCGCCTCATTTTCTCTATTTTCAGCAAGCGTCGGGTCTTTAAGTGTTTGATAATCAAAGCCATCTCCCTCGTCACTGATCGTAAACACCATTTTTTTATGATCTATAATTTCCAGGTTGATGTACACCTTAAGCGAAGGCGAAAGCCGATTGCCGTGCACAATCGCATTAATACAGGCCTCATTTAAACAGATAAGGACATTGCCATATACCTCTTCACCCAAGGGGTGGGCCAGCCGTATGGTTTCAATAAAACGGTCCAACAAATGAAGACTCTCCAAATTCGAAGCCAGTTGAAGCGTATACGTGTTTGTTGAAGAAATGGGACTGCTCACCTTATCTGCGATTCAAACTAAATTAGAAAATAAAAAGGATTGCATTTCCAATTTAATACATTAAAAACGGTTAAAACCTAAAAAAATTCTTGAAACCACGTATTTTTGTCTTTTCTTCGGGATGTAGCGTAGCCCGGTATCGCGCCAGCATGGGGTGCTGGAGGTCGTCGGTTCAAATCCGGCCATCCCGACTTATTTATTCTCTAAAAACCTTTAAATAGTTGACATTCAACCCATTTTTTTGGTTTATGTTCTCCTCAAAGGATGAGTAATTCATACCCAATTACCACAAAAAAACCCCGCCCATTATTGGTGCGGGGTTTTTAATGAGTTCAGATCGCTTATTTAGGATCCAAGATATTGTTAATGCGAACCAGCGCATCATCTAAGTGGGCTGAAACTACCGGACTGGTAAATTTCGCCCTGCTGGCACGAATTTCAGCAGCCAGATTTTTCAATTCCCGTCTGGCTAGAGGACGAATGTCTGATTGTGAAACATCAATGGCTGTAGCACCAGAGAATGCAGCGAACTCGGCAGGCACACCCGGAGGGGTTTCCTGCTCCTTGGTCATTAGATACTCCAGGCGCTCAACGTGAGCACGTTGCAGGTTTCTGCGGTACGTATCGATATTCCCGCCAGTTTTCAATTCAGACCAGATACCTTGGTGGATATCGGCAAATAGCTCGGTCATGCTGTAAGCATTGCCACCATTTTTAGCACTGTTATCAATCACTCTTGCCAAGCGGCCAAAGTCGAGGATGGTACCCAACACATTCACCTGAGCACGACGAACGCGTTCTACAATACCAGCATTGTCGAACTTACCTAAAATGGCTTGGTCAAGCATCCAGGTGGGTGTTTTAAAGGCCTGTTCGTTGATAAAACGCATGGCTTCTTGTTGTTTTGCTTTTGCAACATGGGTGTAAACGGCACCTTTTTGTTCGTAGGTTTTATCGTTTTCATAGATACCGCCAATATTCGACTTTACGTGACCCATGTAACGATTCCACTGACTCAGCACCTCTCCATACAGCTCTCTCAAGTTATCGTATGGTTTACCTTCTTCGTAGGTCCATTTTTCGATATTTGGGAGTATGCGTTTCAAATTGGCAATACCATAGTTGGAAGCTTTTACCGCATCGTTACCCAAATCCTCAGATTGTGCACGTGGATCGATTGGATTACCGGTTTGTTGACCGTAGAAATAACGTGGATCTCCGGCTCTTTGAAGGGTCCATTTGTTCAGGATTTTTGCATCCTCATCGGCAGTTTTGTTGTCAAACCAGGTATAGCCCCACTTAATCGCCCATTTATCATACTCTCCAATACCAGGATATAATACCACATCGCCATCACCCGGCTGGGCAATGTAATTGAAGCGGGCATAATCCATGATAGAAGGGGCAGTACCGCCCATTCTTTTGGTGAATGCTGCTGAACGCAGTGAATCTACCGGATAGGCCACACTTGAACCAAAGTTATGTGGCAATCCAAGGGTGTGTCCCACTTCGTGTGAAGAGACGAAACGAATTAGTTTTCCCATAATTTCATCCTTGAATTTAGGAGAACGGGCTTCAGGGTTGATCGCAGCAGTTTGTACGAAGAACCAGTTACGAACCAGGTTCATTACGTTATGATACCAACCGATATCAGACTCCATAATTTCACCGGAGCGTGGATCAGCAATGTGCGGACCGTATGCATTCGGGATGTTGGATGCAAAGTAACGGATTACCGAGTAACGGGCATCTTCTGGGCTCCAATCCGGATCGTTTGGCGGATCTAAACACACAATGGCATTTTTAAATCCGGCAGTCTCAAAAGCCACATTCCAGTCGTTTACCCCGTCTTTTAAGTGCTGACGCCATTTTTGAGGCGTAGCAGGATCTATGTAGTACACAATTTGCTTAACAGGTTCTACCAGTTCTCCTCTTAAATAGGCTGCCTTGTCTTTTGGTTCTAATTTCCAGCGACGGGCATACCGGGTTACCGTTGCCTTCTGGGCATCAATTCCGTAGTCTGTTTGTGTTTGAGAGAAAAACCCTACGCGGTCGTCAGATAAACGAGGTTTCATGGGTACTTTAGGCAACAACAACATGGAGTTGCTGATTTCAACCGTCATTGAACCCAAGCTTCTGTCGCCCGGAGGCTCAACCGCACGGTAGGTTTTAGAGGTACGCACCTCCACGTTGATCGGGAAGCTTTTTACCGTATCGATGTACGAACGGATTTCATCTAATGCAGATATTTTATACTGTGTACGCACATTGCTCGGTAACCCAAGTGATAAAACGTCTTTGGTAAATAAATCCGTTACATCAATAACTACCGAACCAGAGTCTTTATTAATCGCCTTGATTTCAAAAGCGCTTAAAATAGCATCAAGGTTTGAATTTTTAACCGACTGATACATATCCGTTCCCTGCAAGGCAATGTTGCGATAGGAAGGAATGCGGATGAATACCTGCTTATCTTTTTTCTGCCATTTCCAGATCTGTTCATTTAACTCCTCGCCACCATAGGTACCGTCTACCGGTGGGGTTTTGGTATAACGAGTTACGACCAGCATTTCTCTGCCAAATAAAGAATCCGGGATCTCATAAAAATATTTACCATCTAACTGGTGAACTTTAAACAAGCCCTTATCGGTTTTGGCCTTATCGGTAATCACATCTTTATAGGCTTTTATTCCTGGTTTAGCCGCTGCGGGAGGTGCCGGAGCAGCTGCGGCTGCTGCAGGGGCAGGAGCGGTCTTGCCCTTTTGCTGAGCAAAAGCAGAACCTGCCGAACAACATACCACTAGGGAGGCTAATATCAGATTCCCTGTTTTTTGAAAAATTTTCATCATGAATTTTTGTTTTGGTTGTGTTAACAAATATAATTTTTGGGTGAATGAATATACTATTTTAACAGTAAAGTTACAGTCAATCCTTGAGGAACTATTTGCTTTCCCCTGGACCATCCGGCTCCGTTTCTGCCTCTGGCTCAAAGCTCAGTTGTCCGCGACCCGCAGCGCTAATGGTGAGCGATTGAGTGAATGGCACTTCTCCACCGGTACTGATTACAATCACATATTTTCCCGCTTGCAGATATAGTTTTTTGTTTGCGGCGGGCTCTGGTTTTGATCTTTTTGCTTTAGCCCACTCTTCCTGATAAGCTTTAATAGCGCCTTCATCCAGACTTAAATCGTAGGTTACATATTGGATGCCGCGACCAGTTTCCAATTCTTGAGTGTTTAAAACTAATCCGGCCTCAGTTTTTATCTGTAATTTAAATTTGCCCCCATTGGCGCTGTAAAGCGGAATTTTTACTTGCGGCTCAAAAAAACTTGTACCATACTTACGCCCCCAGGCAGCACTGAAATTAATACTGGGTACTTCAAATACGTGCATCGCTTTGGTCAGGATGTCAGGACCGAGTTGTTCGAGTTCTTTCACGCTGGCGATGTACAAGGAGCGCCCATGTGTAGCTACCACCAATTCTTGTTCGCGGCTTTGCACCACCAGATCGTGCACCGGTACTGCGGGTAAACCACCGCTAAAGCGCATGAAACTTTCCCCACGGTCTATAGAAGCATAGAGGCCGTGATCTGTTCCCACATAGATCAGGTCTTTATTTTTTGGATCTTCCTTGATAACATTTACCGGTTCGAGCGGCAGGTTTTTACCAATTGGTGTCCAGGTTTGTCCATAATCTATTGATCGGTAGACATAAGCATTAAAATCATCGTTTCGGTAGCCGTTCAGGGAAACATAAACCGTACCCTCTTCAAAAGCGGAAGGATATACCTGTGAAACCCAAAGATCTTGTGGCAATTTGTCTGAAATACGAGTCCAAGTGTATCCACCATCTTTACTGATATGGATCAAGCCATCGTCAGATCCCACATAAATCAAACCGAATTTGAGTGGCGATTCTTCAATAGTAGTAAGTGTCCCGAACGAAATATCACCCGGCCTCCCCCCTTTGGTTAAATCACCCGAAAGGGTTATAAAATCCGTTGCCTGATTCAATGAACGGTGAAACTTATTTGAGCCGAAATACACAACATCCTGGTTATGACGTGAAAGATGAACAGGGGACTCCCAATTCCATCTCAACGGACGCTCTCCCAATTCGTGTTTGGGCTGAAAAGGAAGTCGTTCTTTGCTGAGTTGATTGACGCGATTATAAAATCCGTACTGCGAACCGGTGTACACCAAATTATTATCACGAGTATCGATGGCTACCTGCATACCGTCGCCGCCGTTCAACATTTTGTAGGGATATTCACCACCATCATACCATCCATAGCCCGCTCTATAGGTTGATGGGCCTACCCAAACGCCATTATCCTGCAGTCCGCCATATACGCGGTAGGGCTTAGCCATATCTACGTTTACCGAGTAGAATTGCCCAACAGCCGGAGTATTGGCCTTAAACCAAGTTTTGCCATCATCGTATGAAATGTTGATTCCACCGTCGTTTCCGTTAATTAAATGACCCTCTTTGTTGGGGTTAATCCACAGGGCATGATGATCTGCGTGAACATTGTCTCCATCAATGGATTGGAAGGTTTTGGCGCCGTCTGTCGATTTCCAAATAGGCACGCCATAGATGTACACCTTATCTGGATTGTTGGGCGCAACCCGGATCTGCCCAAAGTAATATCCATAGGTATTGTACAAGCCCCTTAAATCCATGGTGTTTGCTTTTACCCAGGTCTTCCCAGCATCGTTGCTCCGGTAAACCTCTGCTTCAATGATGGGCGTTCCAAACATCAGGGAGTTGGCATCTTCCAGATATTCTACCAAGGCTACCGGTTTCAATCGATCTGCTTTTACAGCAGCTTTCACTGATTGTGCCGTATGTTTTGCCGGAAATCGGTTCTCTTTCAAAAACGCATTCATCTTTTCATCATCTAAGGCTAGAAAAGCCTCTTTTTGGATGTTTCGGAACGTTTCTTTGGTGTATTCTTCTTTTTTCTCCGATTTTTCTTCTTCCCTTGCAGCCTGATTATCGAGGATGGCATACAGAATATCAGGCGATTTAGGATAGATAGCTAAACCGATACGACCAACTCCCTCTCCTTGCGGGAACCCACTTGTACCCCCGCTAATCAGCGACCAGTTATCACCTCCATCGGTACTTTTATAAATACCAGAAGTCTTTCCGCCTTCTACAAAATTCCAGGCTTTTCGCTGGCGATGCCACATCGAGGTATAGAGTACATCCGGGTTCATTGGATCTATAGCAAGGTCGATGGCTCCGGTATTTTCGTCAATGGAAAGTGTTTGTTTCCATGTTTTACCAGCATCGGTACTTTTGTAAAGGCCCCGTTCCTTGTTGGCGCTGTATAAGTGCCCCAAAGCGGCAACATAAATGGTATTCTTGTTTGTTGGATGAATGACAATTCTGCCGATGTGGTGTGATTCAGGAAGCCCCATGTTCTCCCAGCTTTTTCCCTGATCTATACTTTTGTAAATACCCGTTCCAGAGTAGGAAGAACGGCTCGAGTTGTTTTCTCCTGTTCCCACCCAAATTGTCGTTTTCTTATTTTCGGGCGTCCATTCCGACCAATCTACTGCGATATCGCCGATGGTCATACTTTCCTGTTGATCAAATATCGGGTTAAAGGAAATCCCGTTATTTTCGGTTTGCCATAAGCCTCCAGATGCATAAGCCACGTAAAAATTAGTCGGATCGTGTGGATTTACATCAACATCTACCACCCGGCCACTCATAATGGTGGGTCCAACAGATCTAAACTGAATTTGACTCAACAAGCTGTTCTTTTCCAACTCCTGTCGTTGCTTAAAGCTCTCCAGGCGGAGCTTGGCCGGCGTGGGGCTTGTTTTGCCTTTTTGTGCGTACAGGTTAACCGATACTCCAAGGGCAATAGCCCAAACAATGCTAAATTTTTTCATTCACAAAGAATTTGGTTGCAAGGTAAATATAGTTTTTGTACCAGAATTAGATTCTTCTTTTAAGCGTAAAAAGAATTTTTTTGGTTTTTGTAGAATTTTTAGGAAGTATACTTAAGAGATAGCTCCGATCATCACCAGATTTGAACAAATTATCCAGTTCATTCACCGTAAAATCTGTAATCGGTTTAAAATTTACGCTGATAATTTCATCACCGGCCTCCAATCCCAGTAGTTCAGCAGGTGAATCAGCGGCAACCCGGCTGATAAGTACCCGCTTAAAATCCGGACCAGCACTTAGCAGCTCCAAGCCACTCATATCGTGCTCAAATTTCTCTTTGAAATACCTGGAGGGCCTCAGGTAAAGACAATTTCGATGGTAGTCGAACACTACCCGAAATCTTTTAAGTAATTGATTGCCCATATTACCGTTTCGTGAATTAGGGCTTACTTTGGAAGCCACATCCTCATAGTTAGGGAATGCACTAATGACCCGATTAAGACGAAATTTTTCCAGATCGATCGATCTGATCCGGCCCAGGTATCCCGATATTGGTCCAGCCAAGCCAACGCCTAAGTTTCCGGAGATGTTTTCATCCGGAATTGGAAAGGGTTTACCGTTTTCGTTTTCGAGCGACAGAGGATGTCCGGCACCGGTATCAATGATCAGTTTAACGGTTCGGAATGAGCCATCATTCAGCACAATTTTAGCTTCGAGGTAGGGCTTTCGTTGTTCGATGCTGATGGGGATTTTATACCCCTTCCGGGGGACAAATTCCTCGGAAGGCGGATAAATTGTCAATAGTTCGTCCTCATAATTAATTTGTACACTAAAACTGTTAAAAAACTCGTAGCCCAATAGTCCATGAATGGGCATTCCGGCATACTCTGACAGGTTGAATACGTCTTTCTTAAGAATGGCCGCCGGAATGTAATTTCCCTGTGCATTGCCAAGGCGAAGGTTAAGCGGAGCTGAAACAAAAGCGTCCAGATCAGGATTATTTCCTAAGCCTGCAATTTTAATATTTCTCAGGTTTTCCAGCTTCAGCCGTTCTGATACCTGATAATCGCTGATGAGTAAAATACCCACCCCGGAGTCGAGCACAAAGTTGTAAGGCCCCGATTCGTTGATATAAACCGGAACAATGATCAGATTTTTAATCAACTTAAAGGGCATGATTTCTTTTTTTTGCCCCTCTGGTAACAGAAAAGTTTGGGCAAAAGTATGTTGTACAATCAAGAAAAAAACCAAAGCCAGACCGAACAATCGACTGATTTGATGAACAAAAGTTAACCCGACCATGAAGACATAATTTACGATTAATTGCACAATACTTCGGCCAGCGTAAATCAGCCTATTCATCGAAAGCTAAAAAAGGGGAGTACTCACTCCCCTTTTAAATTTTATCGGAAGGGAATAAAAACCCCAAACGTAATATTCCGTCCAGGATTAAAGAATCCAAGGCTTGGATCACCCTCATCTAAACGCCCGGGTTTAAATCGGCTTAAATGATCAAAATAGGCCTTGTTCAACAGGTTATTCCCGGTAATTTGTAAACGGACAAATTGTTTCCCCAGTTTCAGCTCTGTACTCATGGAAGCATTTAACAGGCGGTAAGCGGGGCTGCCTAATTCAAATGTATCGGTTCTGTTTTGACTGAAAAATTGATCCAAACCGAGTGCTAGATAGCTGTTTTTCAAGCCTTTAATTTTGGGTTCCAGGCGTATCTCGTTTCGCCAAACTCCCGCAGGAATGAACGGAAGCGGGGTGTCTGTTTCTAAGTTTTGCCCTCTGGTATAAGCGAAACTACTCTCCAGGTGTAGCAGTTCAACAGGGTGAAGTGTCAGGCTGAATTCGGTTCCTGTAAGCAGGGCTCTGTCTTGCACAAAACGGAAGAGCGGGAAGGTTTCACCCTCCGCAATAATGGTTTCATTTCCGTTTTGGCGATAATAAATGTAATTATTGATCTGGTTATAAAACACACTCCATTCAGCACCTATCTTTTCTGTATTGAATCCCCAGCTAAAATCACTGTAAAAACTACGCTCAGGCTTTAAACCAGCATTACCCACCTCGAATCGGAAGGTACCTTCATGCACCCCGTTTGAACCCAGCTCTGCAATATTGGGGGCCCTGAATGCCGAGCCAACATTCGCCTTCACATTCCAGTTGTCTCCCAATTCATGAGTAAATCCGATGGCTCCACTCAGGTTGGTAAAACGATTGCTTAGTGCGTTAAAAATGGTTTCACCAGCATTCTCTAGCGCTTCTCCATTTATTTTTCGGTAATCCAAACGGCTACCCAGGTTCAGCGTGGTATTGCTCCAGCTTTTTTTGAGATAGGTAAAAATCCCAATTTCACGTGATTGATAATTAGGTATTAAGAACTCTTCTCCTTTGTTTTCACTGTGTTGAAACCCTCCTGAAAGACCCCAAACCGGCTCCCATCCATTTTTCTCTTCTCCAAAATACTTAAAATCATAACTCAGGGTTTTCAAGTCAAAAAATAAGGCCGGATGATGTGTTTCATGCTCAAACTCCTTACGCAGGTTGTTTTGAAACGTAATGTTGCTGCGTAAACGCCCACTACCCAATAAAAGATTACTATTCAAGGCGATTTTTCGATGAACCACGTCTTGGAAAGGAAGAAGTAAACTTCGCGACTGGATTTGTTTGCTGCTCAATACATTCCCGTCTTCATCTTCAAACTCACCATTGTTGTTCAGCTCAAAATCAGGAAGACCGATCTCACTGCTAAAATTTGATACATTAAGATGAGCATAGCCCCACCTTTTATTCAGCCCCAATTGTGCGCCCCAATTTAGCTCCTTAAATCCGGTATTTGGAATGCGCATTTCTGGGTTTTGATAAGCAATGGCACTTTTTCCGGATGCCCGCAATCGCCATATTAGTCCATTTTTATTACCATGAAGCATTAAGGAACTGCCAATCATATTATTGGCCGTCGAAAAATTAGTTAAAAACTCTCCCCTTACTTCCCCCTCAGCTGCGGGCAGCTCATCAATCAGATTGATTACTCCACCCAGCGCATCTGAACCGTATAACAAACTGGCGGCTCCTTTTAACACCTCCACTCGTCCCACCCCGAATTGGTCTACTTCAATACCGTGCTCATCGCCCCATTGCTGGCCCTCTTGTTTAGCACCATCTGCCAAGGTAATTACCCGGTTGTAGGATAAACCACGAATAACAGGCTTGGAAATACCCCCTCCAGTACTGATTTGAGACACTCCCGGAATTCTGCTGATGGCATCGACAATATTGGTAGACTGCCTTGTCAGCTGCTCTTTTCCCATCAGTGCCACCGAGGTGCTGTTTTTACGATTATCCGTACTGGATGCCGATCCGGTAATCACTACCTCTCGGGCCTCGATGGTGCTTTGATTTAATTGGAAGTTGAGATTAGATGAATTCGATAAATCAACCGTTTGGCTTAATGTTTGGTATCCGATATAACGGATCTCTATTAAAAACTTTCCTTTTTCCGGGGTGTTTTTAAAGCGGAACTCACCAGTGGGACCTGTTGTAGCAATTAATTTTAGTTCTGGAATACTCAGGCTGGCACCGGGTAGTGCATTCCCATTTTGGGCGTCGATCACTTTGCCCGAAATAATGGATTTATCTTGGCCCTGAAGAGTGAATGAAATCAGGAATAAATAACAGGTATATAAGAGCTTCTTGTACATAATACTTCAATTATAATGAATGAATAAATGG
>JBEDFI010000044.1:0-11378 GCA_041175245.1 Bacteroidota bacterium | reverse complement strand
AGTATTTAATTTTTTTGTTGGTTTTTACGCTGGGTTTTGGACCTGGAATTTACACCTACCGTAATTTACCATTTGTCGATTTTCTTCCCTACAAAAAGGGTGCTGATATCCCAGAATTGATGAAAATTCCACCGGGTGCCCCTCAAGATGAGTATGAAATCATTTACCAATTAAAAAATAAACAGTCCGGCGCCAGGCAGCAAATGACCGACCAGCAGTATCTCAAACAAGAAGTTTGGAAGGATACAAATTGGGAAGTTGTGGGGGAACCGGTATCTAAATTATTAAAGAAGGGTTTTGAGCCTAAAATTAAAGATCTGAAGATTACCGACGCTGCTGGTGAAGATTTCACGCTGGCCGTACTAGAGCACTCCGGTTATCAGCTCATGATTATCGCGTATGATCTGGAAAAAGCAGATCCCGGAGCACTGATTAAGCTAAATGCACTGGCATTGAAAGCGATTGAAGAGTTTCGAATTCCGAGTGCCATTTTCACAGCCAGTGGTGTTGATAAAGCCTATACCCTCCGAAGAAATTTAGCCATTAACATGCCTTTCTTCTTTGTAGATGCCATTCCACTCAAAAGCATGGTTCGGGCAAATCCTGGAATTTTATTGCTTAAAAATGGGGTCGTTTTGGAGAAGTGGCATTACCGTAAGCTACCTTCCTATGAAGAATTGGTGAAGACGTATTTTAAGAAATGAAAATATTTTTAATCGGGTTCATGGGTAGCGGTAAAACCACCCTTGGCCGGAAATTAGCTCAAAAACTCAATTGCCCATTCGTAGACCTCGATGAACGGATGGTGGCATATACCGGAAAAAGTATTGCCGAATTATTCCAATCTCTAGGAGAAACCGGTTTCCGGAAACTGGAACAAGAAGTGTTACAAAGTACACAAAAAGAAGCAGCTGCCGTGGTGGCCACTGGCGGAGGCACTCCTTGTTTCTTTGATAATATGGATTGGATGAACAGGGAAGGAAAAACGGTGTATTTGCACGTGGCGCCTAAAGCATTGGCCAGCCGTTTGGAGGGAGCCAAAAGCAACCGGCCCCTTATTGGCAGTAGAAAAGGAGACGAGTTGCTCTTGTTTGTCGAACAAAAAGTACAAGAGAGGGAGCCATTCTACCAAAAAGCTCACATGATGGTGAGTGGGCTGGATATGACCGCCGATAAAATGATGATGTATCTGGAAGCCACTCAGCTCAGGTAAACTGCATCTTCTTCGCCCGGACTGTCCAACACCACCTGAACATGTTGCTTCAGGACGGTAGCCAGTGCCAGGCCGGTAAAATCAGGTGAAACCGGGAAAATACGATGACTGCGATCTACCAATACCAGAGTACGAATCTTTTTGAGCGGTATGTTAAGGAAAACGCCCAGCCCATAGGCAAGTGTCCGGCCGCTGTTAAGCACATCGTCCACCAAAATAATCACTTGGTTTTTAACTTCTTCCACCGGAATATCTGAGGAAGCCTGCAGGTGAGAGCTCTCTTTATCTAGTTCAATTTTGAGGAGCTTAATTTTCAAGCTTGAACTCTTTTCCAACGCCTTCTTAATCCGCTTGGCTAAACTGAATCCCCGGCTCACAATTCCGGCCAGCACAATTTCCTTTTCGTCCAGGTTGTCTTCCAGGATTTGGTAAGCCATCCGCTCAATTTTTTGCTGGATTTGCTTTTTGGTCAGGATGATGATTTTTGTATCGCTCATGATTTTAATGATCCACCAAATTACACAATTGTTATGATTTTGGATAGGGATAGAAGACGAAGTTGGCCCCTTCCGGTACAATCACAAATAAACACATGAACTGCTGTGCATTTTTATAATTCTTGATGAAATTCTCTTTTTTCTCAGGCTTGATGATCCCCTTTTCGATAAATTCTTCCAAAGTAGCTGCCTGAATGGTCCAACTGGTATTCAGTTCACCTTTGTCTAAAATCAATTCCCCCACGCTTACCTCGTGCTGGTGTGCAATGAAAATAGGGTAGGCCGAAATGCCCTCTACCATAATTTCGATGGCCACTTCTTTGATCGATTCAGCATAAAATTTTAAGTCAATTTCCAGGCTCTTCAGCGGACTTTCTGTAGGCTTTTGTGCCTGATTTTCACCCTCGGGGTTCAATAACTCTTCTACATTCATTTCTTTAACACTAATAAGGCTACGTTTTCTACGTGTTGAGTTTGCGGGAACATATCTACCGGGCGGATCCGTTTTACCTCATATTTTTCTTGCAATAAGGCAATGTCACGGGCCTGGGTGGCAGCGTTACAGCTCACATAGACAATTTTGCCGGCCTCCATCTCAAGCAGGCGGGCCACCACATCGGCGTGCATGCCGGCCCTTGGGGGGTCGGTGATCACCACATCGGGTTTACCATTTTGTTGAATAAATGCGGGGGTCAGGATGTCCTTCATGTCGCCGGCATAAAACTTAGTATTCTCAATACCGTTGATTTCTGAGTTCAGTTTGGCATCTTCAATCGCCGAAGGCACATATTCAATCCCGATCACCTGTTTCACCTGGCGGGCTATAAAATTGGCAATAGTACCTGCACCAGTATACAAATCATACACTACATCGTTGGCATTTAACCCGGCCATGTTGCGGGTAATCTTATACAATTCATAGGCTTGCGCCGAATTGGTTTGATAGAATGACTTAGCCCCGATCTTGAATTTCAGCCCTTCCATTTCTTCAAAAATATGGTCGCGACCGGCATAGCAAACAATATCCTGGTCGAAAATAGTATCGTTCCGTTTTTGGTTAACGATATACAGTAGCGAAGTAATTTGATGGAAGTTCGCTTCTAAATGACTCATTAAGCTTTTGATCTGGTCTTCATCCGCGTAAGCGAAAACCACGATTACCATAATTTCTCCGGTAGAGGCAGTACGGATGATCAGGTTGCGCATGGCTCCGGTATGTTCCCGCAAATCGTAATAAGTCAGGTTATTTTGCTGAGTATACTTTCTAACGGCATTGCGCATAGCGTTGGAAGGGTCGGCTTGCAGATAGCAATGCTCAATCTCTAAAATTTTGTCAAATCGTCCCGGCACATGAAAACCCAAGGCATCCATACTTAAGTTGTCAGGGTTGACCATGTCGGCCTCATCCAGCCATCGTATATTCGAAAAGGTAAATTCCAGTTTGTTTCGATAGTATTCGGTTTGCTCCGATCCAAGAATCGGTTCAGCTCCTGAAACATCCACCTTTCCCAATCGTTCCAATGCATTTAAAACAGATTTCTGTTTGTATTTTAACTGTGCTTCATAGCTCAGGTGCTGCCATTTACAACCGCCGCAGGTGCCGAAATGTGAGCAGAAAGCTGCAATTCGATCGGGCGATTGCAGTACAAATCGCGTAATTTTCGCTTCCGCGAGATTTTTTTTGAGGCGATGAATCTGGATATCTACCACATCGCCGGGAACGGCCTTTTCTACAAAAACCACCAAGTCTTCATGCTTGCCCACGCCCTTACCTTCTTCGGCAATGTCAATAATCTCAATATTTTCTAAATTCCGGAGTTCGGCAGGCACTTTTTTCATCGGCGACAAAATTACGCTTTAATTCCGATAGCAAAAGGAGGGGAGTATTTAATTGGTGACCGTGAGGTAAAGTCCGTTACTGCTCACCCCATACGATTTAAGCGCCCGTTTGGCAGGAGCCAGAGCCGGTGAGCCGTCTTCCAAAAAGAATTTAGCACCGCTGCAAGGATCAACAGCTGTAAAGGTGTTTTCAATGTTTACGGCGCATTCTTTTTCAGGATTTACGCTACTACAACGGTCATAAGCAACAATTTTATTATCGAGTAAGCGCTTGTAAATAATCAAGCCTGCCACACCATGTCCATCCACTAACACAGCACCACCAGGATTGTTCAGGGGATTCATGCTGGGGTGGTTGAGCGGAATCTGGTAGAAGACATATACGTCGCGAATGCTGCTGCCCTCATCTTTGGCACAAGAACCGAGAAGCAAAGTAAAGGCCAGAATCAGCGTTCTGAAGCTCATATTTAGTCGATTTCAGACTCAAATTGTTTTAAGAAACGGATATCGTTCTCAGAGAATAAACGTAAATCTTTGATCTCATATTTTAAGTTGGTGATCCGTTCAATTCCCATGCCGAAGGCAAAGCCTGTATATTTTTTTGCATCGATGCCGCAGTTCTCCAATACGTTCGGGTCGACCATTCCGCAACCTAAAATTTCTACCCAGCCCGAACCTTTACACATGTTGCAACCATCGCCTTTGCAAATGCTGCAGGAAATATCCATTTCGGCCGAAGGTTCGGTGAACGGAAAATAGGAGGGGCGGAAACGCACTTTGGTGCCTTCTCCGTATAGTTCCTGAACAAAATAATACAGGGTCTGTTTTAAATCGGCAAAGGATACGTTTTCATCCACATACAAGCCTTCAATTTGATGGAAAAAGCAGTGTGCACGGGCCGAAATGGCTTCGTTGCGGTACACGCGGCCCGGCATAATGGAGCGGAAGGGCGGTTTGCCCTGTTCCATCATGCGTACCTGTACCGATGAGGTATGTGTACGCAAGGCAATATCGCCTTTTTCGCCCCCTTTTTTAATGAAGAAGGTGTCCTGCATGTCACGGGCCGGATGTTCTTCCGGGAAATTGAGAGCGGAGAAATTATGCCAGTCGTCTTCAATTTCAGGTCCTTCGGCAACGGTAAAACCTAATTTTTTGAAGATCTCTACAATCTCACGGCGCACCAGCGAAAGTGGATGCCTCGAACCCAGTTCCATGCCTTCGCCCGGAAGGGTAAGGTCGGTATCAATTTTTGCACTTGGTACCGATGATTCGAAAGCCTCTTTACCTTCTTGCCATTTGGCTTCAGCCAATTGCTTGAATTCATTTAATACCTTGCCATACAAGCGTTTTTCTTCTGGACCTACCGATTTAAATTCATCAAACAACTCCTTAATGATGCCTTTGGAGCCTAAAAATTTAATACGGAAGCTTTCCAGTTCTTCCGCATTCGCGGGATGGAAAACTTTGATCTCTGCAGTATACTGGTCTATTTTCGCTTGCATGTTTGAGTATTGGATGCCCAAAATAGGCAAAATTTATATTTTACTTAATTACACCTAGTTCCTTGCCCACCTTGGTAAAAGCAGCAATGGCTTGGACTAAATGATGTTGCTCGTGTGCGGCCGAGAGTTGTACCCGGATACGGGCCTTACCCTGTGGTACCACCGGATAATAAAACCCGATGACGTAAATTCCTTCTTCCAACATGTTAGCAGCAAATTGTTGGGCCAGTTTGGCATCGTATAACATTACCGGAACAATCGGGTGTACGCCCGGTTTGATATCGAAGCCCGCTTCCGTCATTTTTTTGCGGAAGTATTGGGTATTATATTCCAGTTTATCGCGGAGCTCGGTGGTTTCACTCAGCATGTCCAGTACCGCAATGGAGGCTCCTACAATGGAAGGGGCCAGGGTATTGGAGAACAAATAAGGGCGTGAACGCTGACGTAGCAAGTCAATAATTTCCTTTCTTCCGGACGTGAACCCGCCGGAGGCACCGCCCAGTGCTTTACCGAGTGTACCGGTAATGATGTCAATCTGACCCATTACGCCATGGTGTTCATGTGTTCCGCGACCAGTTTTACCCAAAAATCCGGAGCAGTGGCACTCGTCAATCATCACCAAGGCGTGGTATTTTTCAGCTAAAGCGCAGATTTTATCCAATTGGGCAATGGTCCCGTCCATAGAGAAGGCACCATCAGTCACAATGATGCGATGGCGAAGACCTTGCGTTTCCTGTAGTTTAGCTTCCAGGTCGGCCATGTCATCGTGCGTGTAACGGAAGCGTTGTGCTTTGCACAAACGTACCCCATCAATGATGGAAGCATGGTTCAACTCATCCGAAATAATGGCATCCTGCTCATTAAATAAAGGTTCAAAAACCCCACCGTTCGCATCGAAAGCTGCCGCATACAAAATGGTATCTTCGGTGCCTAAAAATTCAGAGATCTTACGCTCCAACTCTTTATGAATATCCTGCGTACCGCAGATAAACCGAACAGACGATAAGCCGAAGCCATGGCTATCGATCGTTTTTTTTGCCGCTTCCGTTACTTTTGGATGGGAACTCAATCCCAAGTAATTGTTGGCGCAAAAGTTAATCACTTCCTTCCCGCCTTCTACCGTGATATCGGCGCCCTGCGGCGAAGTGATGATGCGTTCGGTTTTATATAATCCAGCCTCTTTAATGGCCTTTAATTCTTCCTGTAAAACGGGTTGAAGAGTTTTGTACATGCCTAGATAATTGAAGTGTAAATTTAAACAATTCGGGCTAATTGCAGCCCCTTAATTGCGCAATTGCTTTGTAACCTTTGTGCCGAAAAGATATCTTAGAATTATAAACTATTTATGAAGCACTTAACCCTTCTGATTGCATGTAGTCTCTTTTTCCAGCTTAGTTTTGCTCAGGTAGTTAATTTAAGTGGAAAAATCAGCGATGAAAAGGGAGAGGCCGTCTCGTTCGCAAGTATTTACATCAAGAATACGACCAAGGGCACCTCGGCAAATTCCGATGGATTATACCGTTTAGGGCTCAAAGCCGGCAGTTATGAACTGGTAATTAGTGCGGTGGGCTATCAGCAGCTGGTGCAAAGAATCGATCTTCCATCAGACCGGCAACTAAATTTTACACTTCGAGAGGCCTCCTATCAATTAAAAGATGTGATTGTACAAGCGGATGCCGAGGATCCGGCTTACGCCATTATTCGAAATGCCATTAAAAGGCGTAAAAGCTATTTGAATGAGCTCAGGGCCTACGAAACAGAAGTATACATCAAAGGAATGCAGAAGCTGACCGATGCCCCCAAAAAATTTATGGGGCTCAACATCGATGAGCTTGGAAAGCAGTTGGGTCTCGACTCCAACCGAAGGGGCATTATTTATCTCTCCGAATCTGAATCGAAGTTGAGCTTTCAGAAGCCCGATCAGTATCGTGAAGAACTGATTTCTTCAAAATTTTCGGGTAGCAACCGTGCCTTCAGTTTTAATCGGGCTACCGATCTGAAAGTCAATTTTTACGAAAACTATCAAAAATGGGAAGGCCTGAGTTTACGCCCTCTGGTTTCGCCCATTGCTGAGGATGCTTTGTTGTATTATCAGTATAAATTCTTGGGAAATGTGCTCGAAAACGGTCAAATGGTGAATAAGATACAGGTGCTACCCAAAAGGCCGACCGATCCGGTGTTTAGCGGCAGTATTTACATCATCGAAGATTCTTGGCGCATCCATAGCACAGACCTGCAGATTACCAAGGCATCTAATCTCAATTTTGTGGACACCTTAAAAATCAAGCAGGAGTTTATTCCTGTAAATCCGAGTGTGTGGATGCCCACTTCAGTGAAAATGGAGTTTACCGGCGGTTTCTTTGGTTTCCGTTTTGGCGGCTATTTTGTGGCTGTGTTTAAAAACTACGATTTAGCACCAGAATTAGCCCGGATCAATTTTAAAGAGGCCCTTAAAATTACGCAGGGAATTAATAAAAAAGACAGTTTATACTGGCACGATTCCCGCCCAATTCCTTTAACCGCAGAAGAGAAAGCGGATTATGAGAAAAAAGAAAAATTAGCCGCTAAACGAGAGTCGAAACCCTATCTCGACTCGCTCGACCGGGCGAATAATCAATTCAAATTGAAAAAGATACTGACCGGTAGCGGCTTCACGTTCAGAAACCGTTACGAACGCAAATTTTATCGAGTGAATTCTTTGTTGGGTTCCACGTATTACAACACGGTGGAAGGTTTTGGCATTGATTATGGGGCATCTTACACCCATCGGATTGATAGTGTTCTGAATAAATTCGTCAATATCTCCGGTAATTTACGCTATGGCTTTTCCAATCACTTGTTCACCGCCCGTATGTCAGCCGATTTCCCGGCTGGTGATTATACGATCTCGCTCAAAATGGGATCTGATGTGGTGGATTTGAACAACCAGGGATCGGTACCGGTGCTGTACAATACCATAAATACGCTCTTTTATGAACGGAACTTACTCAAACTCTACCAGAAAAATTATGCATCGGCAGCTTTTAGCCGCCGGGTTTTGGGAAATGTTCGCATCAATTTCTCCGTGGAATATGCCAGCCGGAACAGTCTGGCCAATACCAGTTTATACACGCTGCGAAACCTAAAAGATCAGGTGCTGAGTTCGAATAATCCCTTCTCCCCGGATGTGGAACAGCCGCTCTTTCCGCAGCATCAGACTTTTAAAATCGGCTTCAGGGCCAGCTATAATTTCAACAACCGCTATGTAACCTATCCTTCCGGGAAGTATTATACTGGTTCTAAATACCCTAGCCTGGGCATTCAGTATGTGAAAGCCATCAGCGGGGTGTTTGGTTCGGATATAAACTTTGATCAGCTCGCTGTCGATCTGTCCAAATCAGACATTCCAATGGGTTTTTACGGCAAAACGTCTTTCAATTTGGCCGCCGGTAAGTTTATGCAAACCAGAAACTTATATTTCCCGGACTATCATCATTTTCTGGGTAACCAAAACACGATTTTTGAGTCGAAGTTGAATAGTTTTTTATTCCTTGATTTTTACAGATTCAGTACCCCTGAGCGGTATGCAGAAGGGCATGTGATGCATAATTTTTCGGGTTTTATTCTGAATAAAGTGCCGCTGATCAGAAAATTGAAATTACAGGAGCTCGCCGGATTTAATTACCTGAATACACCGCAGCTGAAAAATTATCAGGAGTATTATGCAGGCTTGCAATACCTGAATTTTAAAGTATTTTATGGCTGGGCCTTTCAGAACGGAGAGCGCATACAACAAGGATTTCGCATGTCTATCAGCTTAAATTAGTCGACCGGCAGACTTTTTACCAATTAGTTTCGTTATAAACCAAAAAGGCTTTATGAAGCTGACTTGGTTCAAATGTATTTTCTGGTCAGGCTGGATCATATTCATTTTTGTACTCACCAGTTCGCTTTCAGATCCGCTCAAACAGGAGCGCATTACCAAGTTTTTATCTGAAATTGCTCAAAAACCGTATTTCATTCTTTTATTCTTCGGGATTTTACTTGCGCTGATGCTCCTTTTTTACCTGCCAGTTTGGTGGCGTGGTGTGCGTCAGGAGCAATTGTAGAATCGATTGAAGAAAGAGGGGGTACCCATGTTGGCGCAAATTATAAAAGTTGAAGATACCGGTATAAGCGTGAATAAAAATCCCAAAGTAAAAATCACGGTAGCCATTTCAGAACAATCGGCTTGTTTCGAATTAACGGTATCCAGAGTGCAAATTCCACAGGCAGGCGATTTTATGACGGTGCTGTACGATCCTAAAGACCATAGCAAGGCTGTGGCCGCCAACAGTTGAATTGATTTCTACAAAAATGGTATCTTTGCAACTCATTTAACGCTGTTTGCAGCAGCATCAATGAACATGAAAAGATATCAAACCCTGCTGTACTATTGCTACAGCCCGATCGAAAATGCCGAACAATTTGCGGCAGATCACTTAAAATTTTGTAAATCTCTGAATCTTGTCGGGCGCATTATTGTGGCTGATGAGGGCTTAAATGGCACTGTTTCTGGAACGGCCGAGTCCTGTAGCGCCTACATGGATGCCCTGCACGCCGATCCGCGTTTTGCTAAAATCGATTTCAAAATTGATGAGGTGGATGAGCCATCCTTTATCAAAATGCACTGCCGTTATAAATCGGAAATTGTTCATTCCGGCTTACGCGATCCAAACATCATTAATCCAAATAAGCAAACGGGAAAACACTTAGAACCGGCGGAGTTTTTGGAGATGAAAGATCGTGAGGATGTGGTGATCCTGGATGTCCGTTCAGATTACGAACATACCTTAGGCCGTTTCAAAAACGCAGTGACGCTGGATATTGAAAATTTCAGGGATTTTCCTGAAAAAATCAATGAGTTGGCTCAGTACAAGGATAAAAAGATCCTGACATACTGCACTGGCGGAATCAAATGTGAAAAAGCTTCGGCCTTACTCCTGCATGAAGGATTCAAGGAAGTGTATCAGTTGCATGGAGGCATCATTAAATATGGCAAAGAAGTTGGGGGGAAAGATTTTGAAGGGAAATGTTATGTGTTCGATAACCGGGTGGCTGTGGATGTGAATAGCGTGAATCCGGTAGTGATTTCTACCTGTTACAACTGCGGGAAAACCACACCAAAGATGATTAATTGTGCCAATCCGGAATGTAATGAGCACTTTACACAATGTGATGAGTGCGGCGAACAACTTTTGGGCTGCTGCTCAGCTGCTTGTAAAGAACATCCGCGTCGTAGAGACTACGATGGCACGGGTTATTATGTAAAAATACCGCAGCCGGTAAATACCAGCAAAAAACAAGCTTGTGCGGAAGCTTTTGAGGAATAGCCAGCGATGAAATCAACACCAAATACCGGTGTTTATATTGCTTTAGGCATCATTAGCCTATGGGCTTTTTGTTTGTTCAATTTCCTGAATTGGGAGATCTCCTGGTCAAATCCAATGGTTTATCTGGCCATTCTGTTGCAGATGCATTTGTATACCGGCCTGTTCATTACCGCCCACGATGCCATGCATGGAACGGTTTCTCCCAATAAAAAACTCAATAACCTGATAGGCGGCACTTGCACCATGCTGTACGCTTTGTTCCCTTTTGGAAAGCTTTATGTTAAACATCATGAGCATCACCGTCACGTTCACTCGGAACAAGATCCCGATTTTCACGAAGGTGGATTTTTTGCTTGGTATTTTAATTTCATCAAGACCTATATCACCTGGTGGCAGGTGGCGGTGATGGCTACTATTTTCAATATCCTGAAATTCTGGGTAGCTGAACCCAATCTCATTATTTTTTGGGTCCTGCCATCTTTATTGAGCACCTTGCAACTTTTCTTTTTTGGTACCTGGATGCCTCACCATGGCGATCATGATAATCCGCATCAGTCCAGAAGTTTCCGAAAAAACCATGTATTGGCTTTCTTAACCTGTTATTTTTTTGGCTACCATTTTGAGCACCACGATTCACCAGCTACACCCTGGTGGAAGCTCTGGCAGCTGAAATAAGGCAAAGTATGGTTTTAAAACCAGTAATGTATTTGTCATAAATCGAATAAAAGTTAGTACCCTGTTTTGAAGCTTGTAGTTTTGCCAACTAGTTTACGTTCAGCATGAAGCGAATCGCTATTTTTTTATTACTGATTTTTCATACGCTCCATGTTAGGGCACAACGCAGCACCGAACAAAATTCGGGGGTCTTGAAAGGGGTTGTACGCGATGCATTAACGAATGAGACCTTGCCGGGTGTTTCCGTCAGTATTCAAGGGCTAACCGGTGGAGTCTCTACAGATACTGCAGGGCTATATCA
>JBEDFI010000043.1:0-11471 GCA_041175245.1 Bacteroidota bacterium | reverse complement strand
CATCACCTGTGAAAGGTACCCGGAGATCAAATTATCCGGATCTTCCGTATTCACGGCTTCTTTTTTAGCCACAGAGGTTTGGGCCTGAGCAGCGGCTAAAAAAGTACAGAAAAGGAAAAGTGTGAATAACTTTTTAATCATGCTTTTCTATAATGTATGGATCAAAAAATCAGCAATTGATTCATCTGTCCATACGTTTAGAAAAGCAAAAATAGGTGAATTTAACCTGATAAGCAAATAATGGGCTGTTTTTTAACAATTTTTCACAAATTCAGGCCCGGTAAACTAAGCGTAAACTAAACACTTTGCCCTTCTTTTTTCTGCAAGATATAATTAGATTTGTGGTCCTTTAAAAAGACATTTGTAAGAAGAATGAGTTCTGTAGAAATTACCAAAGAAACCTACTTAGAGTGGTATGAATCCATGCTTTTGATGCGAAAATTCGAAGAAAAAGCCGGACAATTATACGGTCAACAAAAAATAAGAGGATTTTGCCACCTCTACATCGGACAAGAAGCCGTGGTAGCAGGTGCGATGTCTGTTTTGAGACCGGAAGATTCCATGATTACCGCCTACCGTGATCATGCTCATGCCCTGGCCAAGGGGATGTCGGCGAATGAAGTAATGGCCGAATTGTATGGCAAAGCGACCGGCTGTTCAAAAGGTAAAGGGGGCTCCATGCATATGTTTAGTAAGGAACACCGTTTTTTTGGCGGCCATGGAATTGTGGGCGGGCAGATCCCATTAGGTGCAGGTATTGCATTTGCTGAAAAATATAACGGCACCGACAATGTGTGTGTTTGCTATATGGGAGATGGTGCGGTACGTCAGGGTGCATTAAATGAAGCCTTTAACATGGCCATGCTCTGGAAACTGCCGGTAATTTTCATTTGCGAAAATAATGGCTATGCCATGGGTACTTCAGTGGCCCGTACCACCAATATGGTTGATATCTATAAAATTGGATTAGGTTTTGATATGCCCTGCGCTCCGGTTGACGGGATGGATCCGGTGGCCGTACACAATGCCATGGATGAGGCGGTGAGCAGAGCCCGTCGGGGTGAAGGACCAACCTTCTTAGAAATGCGTACCTATCGCTACAAGGGGCACTCCATGTCTGATCCGGCTAAATATCGTACCAAAGAGGAGGTGGAAGAATATAGATCTAAAGATCCGATTGATGTGGTGAAGGAGGTGATCTTAAAGAAAAAATATGCCAATGAGGCCTGGATTGAAGAGATTGATGAAAAAATTAAAGCGATTGTAGAAGAGTCTGTTAAATTTTCTGAAGAATCGCCATGGCCAGATCCGGCAGAATTATACAAAGATGTTTACGTGCAAAGCGATTATCCATTTATTCGCGATTAGCAAATTTAAAAACCGAAAAAGCTTAAAAGAATTATGGCTGAAGTAGTGCGCATGCCGAAAATGAGCGACACCATGACCGAAGGGGTGATTGCAAAATGGCATAAGAAAGTGGGCGATAAGGTGAACTCCGGCGATTTAGTTGCAGAAGTAGAAACCGATAAAGCAACCATGGATTTTGAATCTTTTCAGGAAGGAACCCTTTTATACATAGGTGCCCAAGAAGGATCAGCGGTTCCGGTAGATTCGGTCATTGCTGTTTTAGGTGCTCCTGGAGAAGATTATCAAGCTTTACTGAGCGGAAATGCTCCGGCAGCAGCACCGGCTCCTGCCCCAAGTCCTGAACCCCCAGCGTCGGTAGCTCCGGCAGTAAGTGCCGGGGTAAGTCCTGAATCTTTGGGTGCAACCGTCATTCGCATGCCGCTTTTGAGCGATACCATGACCGAGGGCGTAATCGCCGAATGGCATAAAAAAGTGGGCGATAAGGTAAAAAGTGACGACGCTTTAGCCGATGTAGAGACCGATAAAGCCACCATGGAAGTGACCGCATATGCCGAAGGTACCTTATTGTACGTTGGCGTGGAAAAAGGTCAGGCGGCCAAAGTAAATGATATTATAGCGATTGTTGGCAAGGAAGGTACCGATGTATCTGGATTACTGGTTCCGGCCAGCCCTGCAGCCCCTTCGGCTCCAGCTGCAAGCCCTGCTCCTCCGGCGGTCGCCAGTCCGGCAATCCCTGCACCGGTGGCCACTCAGCCAGTTGCAGAGAGCGACGATTCGAGAGTGAAGGCATCGCCTTTGGCTCGTAAAATTGCAAAAGATAAAGGCATCGATCTGCGTCAGGTTCAAGGAAGTGCAGAAGGTGGACGTATCGTGAAAAAAGACCTCGAAAGCTTTGTTCCGGGTGCTCCAGCTCCTGTAGCTCCAGGTACTTCGGCTACTGCAAGTGTTGCTGCATCAAGTCCAATAATTCCTGCCTTTGTGGGTCAGGAGAAATTCAGTGAGGTGGCTGTTACGCAAATGCGTAAAACCATTGCAAAACGTCTTTCTGAAAGTTTATTTACGGCTCCACATTTCTATCTTACCATGAGTATTGATATGGACAGCGCCATGCAGGCCCGTACCAAGATCAATGAATTTGCTCCGGCAAAGGTTTCGTTCAACGACCTGGTAATTAAGGCCGTAGCCGTTGCACTAAAACAACACCCAGCGGTTAACTCCTCCTGGCTGGGCGACAAAATCCGCTACAATGAACATGTGAACATTGGCGTAGCTGTGGCCGTAGAAGATGGATTGCTGGTACCGGTGGTTCGTTTTGCAGATGGTAAATCTTTATCTCATATCTCTGCCGAAGTAAAGGACTTTGCACAGCGTGCCAAAGCCAAAAAACTACAACCGGCCGATTGGGAAGGCTCTACCTTTACCATCTCTAACCTGGGCATGTTTGGTATCGACGAGTTTACTGCCATCATTAACCCTCCTGATGCCTGTATTTTGGCAGTAGGGGGTATTCAACAGGTGCCAGTCGTTAAAAACGGTGCGGTAGTTCCCGGAAATGTAATGAAGGTAACGCTCAGCTGCGATCACCGCGTAGTAGATGGCGCCACGGGGGCTGCTTTTCTGCAGACCTTGAAAAGCTTATTGGAAGAACCGGTACGTTTACTGGCTTAAGTTCAACAGGTATATTCACAAAAAATCCATCCAGAATCTGGATGGATTTTTTGTTTAGTGGCAATTTCTATTTGATAAAGATACTCAGCACAAAGTATAGAATTGCAGCCAGCAGTGCTGATACGGGAATGGTGAGTACCCAAGCCCAGATCAGGTTTACGGTTACTCCCCATCTTACTGCCGAAATACGTTTCGATAAACCCACCCCAATGATGGAGCCGGTGATGGTGTGTGTAGTTGATACCGGGATTTTAAAATGCTCGGTAAAGAACAAAGTTAAAGCACCAGCAGACTCTGCAGCAACCCCTTCAAAAGGGGTTACTTTAGTAATTTTAGAGCCCATGGTTTTCACAATTTTCCAGCCGCCACTCAGGGTACCCAAAGCAATGACCGAATAACAGGCTAATGGAATCCAGCCGGGAATATGTCCGGGGGTATCGCCATTGGGCAATGATACATCCAGCCAGGCTGGAAGACTTTCTTGCGGAAGACCAGAAGTATGGATAAATACCGCAACGGCTGCCGCGATGATACCCATTACTTTTTGAGAATCGTTACCACCATGACCCAAGCTGAAGGCAGCAGAAGATACGAGCTGCATTTTTCTTAACCAGGCGGTTGACTTGGTCTCGCTCAAACTACTAAATACCAGACAGAATAAGCCTAAAATCATCACGATAGAGGCAAATATAAGCCATTTAAGATTGTGTGGTTCTGCAGCCACGCTCCAGAAATGTGAATCAAAACGAGGCTTTTTAATTTCGAAAGTCATTTGACTATACACCAGAAGAACCGTTACCGCCATTACAGACAGACTGGCCAGTTTATTACCCCATCCTTTTTTTGAAGAATGGAGTAACCAAACGGAGAGAAAATAAGAGACCAGCATCCCCACCAATGGTGCCAGCACAATAAATGTTATAATGACCAATACGCCTGATGGGAAACCCCCGTTCTTACCCGCTACATACCAAACAACCGAATCGACACCGGCATGAGCAATGGCCGCTCCGGCAAAGCCCCCGATGAGTGTGTGTGATGAACTGGATGGAATACCCAACCACCAGGTTAGCAAGTTCCAGGCGATGGCTGCAATGATTCCGGCTAAAATTACCGTAAGATTTATATCCATCGTATTGGCCGTTTTGGCCACGGTATCGGCTACGCCGAACCCAAATACCCAATAGGCCAAGAAATTAAAAAAAGCAGCCCAAACTACTGCTTGAAAGGGGCTCAATACTTTGGTAGATACCACGGTGGCAATGGAGTTTGCCGCATCGTGGAAACCATTGATATAATCAAATATCAATGCCAGTACAATTATGGTAATGAGTAAAGACAGGCCCATGTAGAAGCGTTTAAGCTTGTTTAACTAATATTGACTCGAGTACATTCGCTGCGTCTTCACACATGTCGGTTGCAGTTTCAAGTGCCGCCAATACCTCCTTATACTTAATGAGCTGAACTGCGTCTTTCTCATACGTAAATAAATCACCAACAGCTTTATCAAAAACATAGTCAGCTTGATTTTCAACACTATTGATTCTGATACAGGAATCGGCTATGGCCCGAATATTTTTTAAGTTTCGTAATTCACGAATCGCCTTATCCAAATCAGTACAAGCCTGTAAAATCAAATCGGCGAGTTTTTGAATAGGCTCAGTAATGGTATCCACTTTATAAAGCAGCATGCGGTTGGCCGAGCCATGAATGTAATCGGCAACATCATCAATGGCAGTAGCCAGTTGGTGAATGTCTTCCCGATCAAATGGAGTAATAAAATTCTTACTTAATTCCAGGTAAATCTGATGGGTGATTTCATCGCCCACATGTTCTAAACTTTCAATTTCCTTGAAATACACCAAGCGCTCTTCCGGATCTTTCAAATTAACCGCCAGATTTAGCGCTTCGGCCATTTGTATAAGGTTTGAACTTGCCTGTTCGAAAAGCGGAAAAAAATTCTTGTCTTTAGGAATGAAGTATTGAAAAATGCTATTTAAGGACATGTTTGGTTGGATTAAATATCAAAGCTAATAAAGGAATATTAAATTAATGTTAATTAATTGGAATGGTTCTTTCAGCCATTTGGAGGGTAAATGCGAAGGTTGAGCCAATATTTTCGGTGCTTCTCACGGTAATGGTTTGGGAATGTGCCTCTAAAATATGTTTCACAATGGATAAACCCAATCCCGATCCTCCAATTTCTCGTGAGCGACTAAAATCAGTGCGGTAAAAGCGCTCAAATATGCGGTTTAGGTTTTTTTCCTCTATACCCACGCCGTCATCGGTTACTTCTACCAAATATTGATCATGCAATTCAAAAATTTTAATGGATGTTTCTCCGTCTGCCTTGCCGTATTTAAAGGAATTATCAATCAGGTTTACCAATACCTGTCTGATTTTTTCACGGTCGGCATACACTTTACTGGGCTGGTCGTATTTCTCCTTAAAAGTGAGCTTAATACGGTATTTTTGTACTTTCATCTCCATGCCATCAATCACTTCATGAATTAATTGAGAAAGTTCAAAAACCTCGTAATTAATAGGCACCTCGCCGCTTTCAAGCTTGGAAATGGCATCCAAATCCTTGATCAGGTAACTCAAGCGGTCGATGTTTTTAGCTGCCTTTTCCAAGAACTTCCGACTTTGCTTTTCATCACCCACTCCTTCCTGAAGGGCTTCAATATAGCCTTGAATGGCGAAGAGCGGGGTTTTAAATTCATGAGAAATATTGGCTAAAAATTCCCTTCTAAACTCTTCCTGCTTTTTTAAGCCATCTATTTCCGATTTCTTATTAATGGCCCATTCTTTTACTTCATTTTCTACGTCGTTAATCGGATCGGCACTTACATACTCTCCCAGGGCATCTTTAAGGTAAATAAGCTTGATTTTGCTGTATACATAGCGCTCGGTAAGGTAATAAAATACCACAAAGGTGGTGACCAGAGCTACTACAAACGTGGCCAGCATATAAAGCCAGTTTTGTTGGAAATAGAAGTTCAATAAAGCGAGAGAGAGGGCTACTGCCAGTGCATTAATGAAAACAAGAACCGATAATTTCATATACTGAGTATTTAAATTTTACACCTCCTGAACGGTTTTGCGGGTACCTTCGTATAATTCATATTCCAACAAACGGCAATCGAGTTTACCGTTGTAAAATTCGATTCTACGGGAGGCTTTTAAACCGATCTTCTTGGCCAGATCCGGATTTCCGGTAAAGATATAACCCCGATACCCTTTTGCCTGTTGTTTCATAAAATCACCCATGCGTTTATAGGTGGCTTCTAACAAGGTATGCACCCCCAGACGTTCGCCATACGCCGGATTAAACATCAACACCCCTGCTGTCTGGGGTACAGGAGTGGCAGCAAAATCGCAGACTACAAATTCAATTAATTGGTCAACACCGGCGGTTTTGGCATTTTTTTGAGCAATATCAATCGCTTCGACAGAAATATCACTGGCAATGATTTTGAACTCGGCATTTTTGGAAACCTGATCTTTTAATTCGCGGCGAGCAGCAAAAAATACTTCTTCTTCATATCCCATCACATGCATAAACCCGTAATTCATCCGGTATAAACCCGGGCTTCTGTGGGTAGCCAACAAAGCGGCTTCAATGGCCAGGGTTCCCGAACCGCACATGGGATTGACAAAAGGGCTTTTACCATCCCATCGGGTGGCCATGATGGTAGCAGCAGCCAGGGCTTCGAGCATGGGGGCTTTACCGGGATGTTTTCGGTAACCGTGCTTGGCAAGCGTTTCTCCAGAGCTGTCGAGGTAAATTTCCGCCTGGTCATCTTTCCAATACAGATGAACAACCGCCTTGCTCAGATCGGACCCCGTATTCGGGCGAATTCCTTTTTTTTCTTTAATACGATCAACGATCGCATCTTTCACCTTCAAGTTCGCAAATAGAGGCGTGGTAATAAACTGGTTATCTACATTGGAAGTAACCGAGAAATAACCGGAAAAATCAATCAGATTTTCCCATTCCATTTCCAGTAATTCTTTATATAAACGTGCCGGATTTTCGGCAGTAAATGCCTTGAGTGAATATAGCACCTGACTCGCACAACGCAGGTTCAGATTCAGTTTGATACAATCGTTCAGGGTGCCAAAAAGTTCAACTCCGGTACTGAATGAACGCACCAGATCAAATCCGAGGGACTGTATTTCTTGCTGTAAATAAGGCGATAAGCGCTTATTACAGGTGATAATAATTTTGCTCTTGGTGTGGAAAACTTGCATGATATTTTGCGAAGTTAATCAATTAAAATATGGAGATTTGAGATTAGTAAGATTATAAAATTGTAAATCATGGATATTAAAGGAAAAGTACATGAGGTTGGGGAGGTGATTACGGTAAGTGAAAAATTTAAAAAACGTGAAATAGTTGTAGAATACGCCGAAAATCCGACCTATCCGGAGTTTATTAAAATGGAAGCCGTACAAGACAAGGTCAATTTATTGGACAGCGTAAAGGTGGGAGATCAGGTGGAGGTGTTTTTTAATTTAAGAGGTCGTCCGTGGACGGATAAAAACGGAAAAACACAATATTTTAATACCCTTTCGGTATGGCGCTTAAATATTTTAGGTGCGGGTACTCCTGCGGCTTCACCAGCGTATGCTTCACCGGCTGATATCTCTGCTGCTCCGGGTGATGAGGATAGCGATTTGCCTTTCTAAACCAAACCAATTATAAATCAAAAAAGCCCCATGATCACGATCAGGGGCTTTTTTCGTTATTAACCAAAAAATTATTCTTTCAGCATTTTCTTCACAAACCAATTGCCTGCCTGGTTCAAGACCACATAATAAACCCCGTTTTTAGGTAATGCCAAGGACTTGTAATAGCTTTCATTAGGGCTAACCTGCTTGTCAGAAATAATAGTCTGATAACTGCTGTCTAAAATTTTCACTTCAAAAGCAGCTTTTGTTTTCAGGCTGAGGACCAAATTGATTTTGCCGGTAGAAAAGCTCGGAAAAATGGTGAGATCCTGTACATCTAAGCTAGCTTTAGCATTTTCGGAGCCAGTAATCTTGCCCAAAGCCTCTTTAGAAGGTTCGCTCAGGCGGATATTCATTCTGTTGCTGATCCCGTCTTTGTCTATATTGGAATAAGAAAACGATTGTGAGTTTTTTCTACTGCCTAAAAATTCTTCGCGTTCCAGCATGCGCATACCTGGTACCATTCGTGCATCCGGACCCTGCGGAGGATGTACAAATAACTCAACATCCTCTCCATCGCTGCTTCTAAAACTGAACCGATTACGCATCGTGCTGTCCAGATCTTTCATTCGGATATGCAACTGTTTAAATGCCGAATCACCATCCAGTTTCAACATCAAGGTATCCGCCTCAAACTTAAAATGCTTGGGCATTGCATCCGGTGCAAAAACTTTTCCTTCAGCATCATTCCACTGGTATACCTGTGGCTTTCTTAGCTTTCTCACAATCACTTGTTCGGGTTCCCCATCTTTTTGCTTGCGTATGGTCACCCTCATCTGATCATTTCCCTTTTCCTCGGTATTAATTTCTATGCGCTGCTTCCCCCGCATCTCTTCCAACTCTTTCAGTAATTGCTTGCGTTCGGACCTGCTCAGTTCTTTCAGATTTTTACCGTTAACAAGGGTATCCGAATTATTGATAATAATGGTTCTTTTAATTTCTTTCTTTTGCTGGGCATACGTTGGCTTTTTTGCTCCGCAAATGATGACGAGCACCATAAGGCTGATGCAAGCAGCAGATTTTATTAGTTTGGTTTCCATGATTTTCTTAAATTATTAATCAGTCCAAAACTACCGGTTGCACAAGGCCGATTTTGTTAAGGCTTTGTTAAAAATTGTTAAAAGATGTTCTTAGCCTTTGGCATTCAATACTTTTGTAAGGCATGCAAAAGAAAAGTGTCCAATTAATTATCGGCCTGATGTCTTTCGCCTTACTGGGCGTACTGGCGGTGCAGTGGTACTTTGTTACTCAGTCCTACCAACTTAAATCGCAGCTTTTTGATCAAAGTGTGAACGAGTCTTTGAACAATGTGGTTAAAAAGCTGGAAAAACAAGACGCTTTTAACTTTCTGCTTAATAAGGCCGTTGATACCCAAAAAAATAATCAGCAAAAACAACGTGCCAATGTTTATCAACTGGCGCAGTCAAAAAAGAGAGATCAAAAGCTTCAATACGCTGCATTTCTTAAACAACAACAGCGCAAAGCAGATAGTCTTTTTTTTGTACGAGATAGTTTAGTTCGCTCTGCTTATCCTTTGGTATTATCATACGACGGGAGCGATGAAGAAGCCGGCATCTTCGAAAATAGTCCTGATTTTCAAATGGAAGTGGTTCAATATGAAGATGCCTTCGGCCGTTTGCATCAACAAACACTTACCCGAGCCTTGGCTCCCACAGCAACATCAAGCAAAAGAAAGCCAAAAAATAATAATGCAGACTCTGTGAAACAATACGTGGTTTTTGATCCACTATCGGGGCCACGTTTAATTACCCTGGCAAGACCAACTTTGAAAAACATTTCGCCGGAAGTACTCAAAGACGAAAATCAAATCAAGAATGTAAAGAACTTTTTAGACTCCGCTCAGGGAGAGAAACAAAACCTTATTCAGGATTTAGCGCAGGAATTGAATCAACGAGCAGTGCCTTTGAAAAAAAGAATTCAGCCTTTAATGCTTGATTCTTTATTAAAAAATGAACTCAACAACAGGGGAATCAGCGGCGATTTTGCTTACCAAGTGAAAGCCGGCACCGCCGACTCGGTCATTTTCAGAAAAGCAAGTAATACCCTACTGTTCACCGAGGGAAATACCTACAAAGTGCAGCTCTTCCCAAAAGAAATGCTTCGCGAAGCTGGCTGGCTGATGATTAGCTTCCCCGACAAAAACAAATACATCCTGTCTAACATGAGCCTGATTCTGGGATTATCTGGAGGCTTATTACTGGTCTTGATCTTCTCATTCGGTTATACCTTGCAACTAATCCTCAGGCAGAAAAAAATCTCAGAGATGAAAACCGATTTCATCAATAATATGACTCATGAATTTAAGACTCCGGTGGCTACCATCATGATTGCCAGCGAAGCCCTTAAAGATTCGGAAGTTAGTAAAGACCAAAGCAGAATTGACAAATTGGCAAATATCATTTATGATGAAAATATCCGTTTAGGCAACCACATAGAGAGGGTATTGAATATTGCCCGCATTGAAAAAGAAAACCTCAAACTCGAGCAAAAAGAAATTGCAGTTCATGATCTGATACTGGCCGTAGCAGATAGCATGAGCTTGCAGTTCCAGAAATACGGGGCTGAAATTAAGTTGACGCTGGAAGCTAAAAATGACCTGATTTTGGGTGATGAATTACATTTATCTAACGTGTTGTTCAACCTGCTCGATAATGCCCTTAAATACAGCAACACTCACCCGGAGATTGAACTGAGTACACTGAATGCTGGTTCGAACCTGATCATCAAAGTAAAAGACAATGGAATTGGTATGAATCGTGATCAACTTTCAAAAATATTTGAGCAGTTTTACAGAATACCCACCGGTAATTTGCATGATGTAAAAGGGTTTGGCCTCGGCTTGAGCTACGTGAACACCATCATTAAACAACTCAAAGGTCAAATAAAGGTGAAAAGCGAAAAAGATAAGGGTTCGGTATTTGAAATCAGTTTGCCTCTCGCATGAAAAAAATTCTGTTAGTAGAAGACGATCCCAACTTAGGGCTGTTATTGCAAGATTACCTGCAACTTAAAGGTAAGTATGAGGTGGTATTGTGTACCAATGGCGAAGAGGGCCTTCAGGCCTTTACCAAAGAAAAGTTCGACATCTGTATACTGGATGTGATGATGCCAAAAAAAGACGGCTTTTCCCTCGGCAAGGATATCCGAAAAATTAATGAGCAGGTACCGATCATTTTTGCTACCGCCAAAACCATGATCGAAGACAAAACAATGGCCTTCGAATTGGGCGGAGACGACTACATTACGAAGCCATTCCGGATTGAGGAACTCCTCTTAAGGATCAAAGCTTTGTTAAAACGGGCAACTCCCGAAGCGAGCGAATCGTCCGAACCACAAAGTCAGTTTCAAATAGGAAATTTCTTCTTTGACTACCAGGCCCAGTTAATTTCCCTCCAAGAGCAACAGCAAAAACTGAGCACCAAAGAAGCAGAACTCTTGCGTTTGCTTTGCCTGAAACAAAACGAGGTGCTAACAAGAGAAGAAGCACTATTAGCAATCTGGCACGATGATAATTATTTCAACGGCCGAAGCATGGATGTGTTTTTAAGCAAATTGCGAAAATACCTGAAAGCAGATCCCCAGGTGGAGATCATTAATGTTCATGGTCGGGGCTACAAACTATTGGTGCATAGTAATCCTCCGAAAAGTATGCAGAATTAGTTCGTCTATCTGCTACTAAT
>JBEDFI010000042.1:0-11493 GCA_041175245.1 Bacteroidota bacterium | reverse complement strand
TGTTTGAAGATAATACTTTCGATGCGGTGACTGTAGCCTACGGAGTACGGAACTTTGAAAATCTTGAAAAAGGACTATCAGACATTCATCGGGTGCTCAAACCAGGAGCGAAAACGGTGGTGCTCGAGTTTTCGCAGCCCCGACGGTTCCCCATCAAACAGCTCTATAATTTCTACTTTTATCAGATTACTCCGGCAATTGGTAAATTATTCTCCAAGGATAACAGTGCCTATGCTTATTTGCCCGAATCGGTGGCCGCATTTCCGGATGGCCAAGCATTTACCAATTTGATGGAGCAAGTTGGATTTAAACAAACAACCTGCAGGCCCTTAGCCTTCGGAATTTGTTCAATTTATACAGGTGTAAAATGAAACTTAACATAGCATTTCTTTCATTGATATTCAGTTTATCGGCTTTATCGCTCCGTGCACAGCAGAATTGGGGAGGGGGAGTGGATGAGCAGGACTTGCATTTTGGCTTTAGTTTTCAATATATTTCTTCAAGGGTGAAGCCAGATATCAACAACCCAACTGCCCCTGGTTTTGGTTTAGGATTTGTTTCCGATTGGCGGGTAGGAAATCATGCAAATCTGCGATTTACACCCAGTATTGTGTTTGTTGACCGTAAAATGCATGCCATCGGGTCTATTGAATCCAATACTATTGATGCGCCCATTGGATTTAAATTTAAGTCGGACAGGAGAAAGAATTTTAGAGCCTATGTGATTGGCGGGATCAAATATTCACGCGATATCATCAGCGAGAAAACCTTTAAAGATAATCCGGCGAAGTTTAAGCGAAATACCTGGTGGTACGAAACCGGTATAGGCTTCGACCTATACTTCGATTATTTTAAATTATCCCCAGAAATAAAGCTGGCCAATACCCTGCACGAGGTTCGGGTTGATCAAGCCATCGCCGATAAAGTGATCCTGCGCCATTTGCAGTTCAGTCTGTATTTTGAGTAAGCTGAATTGGGTTTAAATCTGTATTTTAGAGTTATCATACACCCTACATGTCACAAATTGTTCTAATAAGCGGTGCAAGTTCCGGGATTGGTGCTGCCTGTGCCCGAATATTTGCAGCCCATCAATACGATCTAATCCTGCTTGCCAGAAGAAAAGAAAAACTCGAGGCTCTGGCAGAGGAGTTGCAAGACCAGTTTAAAGTGCAGGTAAGGTGTATTGACTTGGATGTTCGGGATGCTGATGCGGTGTCTTCCAAACTAACTGCTTTGCCCGAATCCTGGAAAGAAATTGATGTATTGGTAAACAACGCCGGTTTAAGTCAGGGTCTGGACCCGATTCACGAAGGTAAGTTGGAGGATTGGGATACCATGATCGATACCAATGTGAAGGGACTGCTCTACATCACCCGGCTCATCAGCCCCTGGATGGTGAATCGTAAACGAGGCCATATTGTGAATATTGGCTCTATTGCCGGAAAAGAAACCTATGCGAACGGGAATGTGTACTGTGCCTCCAAACATGCTGTAGATTCATTGAACAAAGCCATGCGGATTGATTTATTGCCGTACGGGATCAAAGTGAGCGGAATTCATCCGGGAGCGGTAGAAACCGAATTTTCTGAGGTGCGGTTTAAAGGTGACAAAGAGCGGGCAAAACAAGTATATCAGGGATTTGATCCTCTGATGGCAGCCGATATTGCCGACGCCGTATGGTATGCGGTGAGTCGTCCGGCACATGTAAACATCAACGATTTGGTGATCATGCCCACTGCCCAAGCCAGTACGAGCCATCTATTAAGAACCTAAATTTCGACCCCATGTCCTTACAAGCACAAATAGATCAAGATATTAAAGCCGCCATGTTGGCAAAACAAGAAGCCCGTTTACGCGGTTTGAGAGCCATTAAAGCCGCTCTCTTGTTGGCTAAAACAGAAAAAGGTGCCAGCGAGCAACTCACTGAGGAAGCCGCACTCAAAGTCTTGCAAAAATTGGTGAAACAACGTAAAGAATCTGCTGAAATTTACCAACAACAAAATAGACCCGATCTGCATCAGATCGAGGTAGAAGAAATAACGGTCATAGAAGCCTATCTGCCCAAACAACTTGATTTGGAGAGCATCCGCACACATATTCAAACCCTGATGGCCGAACATGCCATCTCCGGAATGAAAGATATGGGAAAATTAATGGGACTGGCCAACCAGTCACTGGCCGGTAAAGCCGATGGTAAAACCCTTGCTCAGGTGGTGAAGGAACTGCTTTCTTAAAAATAACTCGTAATCATATACTTAAACTTTAGTATAATTGAGTGGAATTAGAAATAGTGATCGGGCAATTACACCTTATACATAGCGTTATCATTTATGGAGTTTGTTATTAAGGAAGAAAAAGGGTTTAAATACGTAGAGGAAGGCGAAGGTGAGCCGCTCATTTTACTACACGGACTGATGGGCGCCCTGAGTAATTGGGAAGGGGTCATCAACGAATTTAGAAGTCGTTACCGGGTAATTATCCCGATGCTGCCAATTTACGATTTACCTTTGTTGACTACTGGTGTTAAAACCTTGTCTAAATTCCTGGCAAAGTTTGTGAAGTTTAAACAACTGGATCAGTTTGTGTTATTAGGGAACTCTCTTGGCGGACATGTGGGTTTAATTTATACCCTGAGTCACCAGGACAAGGTAAAAGCCCTGGTTTTAGCTGGCAGTTCGGGTTTGTATGAGAATGCTTTTGGCGGGTCTTTCCCAAAAAGAGAGAATTACGAGTTTATAAAGGAGAAAGTAGAATTTACCTTTTTTGATCCGGCCACGGCCACGAAAGAACTGGTAGATGAAGTATACGCCACGGTTAACGACCGCCACAAAGTGATCCGCATTTTGGCCATGGCCAAATCAGCCATCAGACATAACATGGCAAAAGAATTGAAGGGTATCAAAATTCCGGTTTGCCTCATTTGGGGTAAAAATGATGTGGTAACTCCGCCGGATGTGGCCCTGGAGTTTAAGAAGTTATTACCCGATGCGGAGTTGAACTGGATTGCACAATGCGGCCATGCTCCTATGATGGAGCGGCCTGAGGAGTTCAACCAACATTTGAACAAATTTTTAGATCGAATAAGCTATTAATACATGCTTGCAGGTGAATCTATACATCCGGCCATTTTGCCGCTCAAACTTTCAGATACCGTACTGAAGGCAAGGCAGCGCATGGCCGAATTCCGCCTCAAGTATTTCCCATTGGTAGATGGTTCGCAGTACCTTGGCATGTTATCAGACGAAGCCCTGTTGGATTGTTCAGATGAAAATCTTCGTCTCAAAGACCTTTCTGTGCCTTTGCTGCATCATTTTGTTTTTGGGAATCAGCATGTGTATGATGTTCATCAGCTCATGACAGAACAAAAGATAGATACCGTGGCCGTGCTGCATGCTAATAAAACATACGAAGGCCTCATTATAGCCGAAGGACTCTTGGCTGCATTGGCCAAATTAACTGCGGTAA
The DNA here is from genome assembly GCA_041175245.1 of Bacteroidota bacterium. Lineage (GTDB taxonomy): Bacteria > Bacteroidota > Bacteroidia > Sphingobacteriales > Sphingobacteriaceae > JAIPAN01. The sequence goes on along the minus strand of JBEDFI010000042.1, from coordinate 8,028 downwards.
CGGTACCCGGAAGTGTGGTGGTGTTGGAAGTTCCGGCTCATGATTTTTCTCTGGCACATTTGTCGCAAATAGTCGAGTCAGATCATGCGATCATTCTCAGTTCAGGAGTATGTAGTTTTGAAGATGCCAACCGATTGGAAGTAACCCTCAAATTGAACCGCACCGAGATCAATGGGATAGTTGCTGCCTTTGAACGGTATAATTATAAAGTATTGGCGGTGTTTAACGAATTTAATTCAGATCATACCTACTCAGACCGTTACGAGCAGCTGATGAAGTATCTGAACATTTAATTTGCGAGTATGAAAATTGCAATTTACGGCAGGCAGTTTAACAATACAGTTGTTCCATTTTTGCAACATATTTTTGATTGCTTATCTGCCCGGCAGATTGAAATCGTGATCTACGATAAATTCAATCAATTTATTGCCGATAAAATCAAACTGAACACTCCGGTCGATACGTTTTCTTCATCTGATGACCTGAAGGGCAAAGTGGATATGTTGTTCAGCCTGGGCGGCGACGGAACGATGCTGGATACCGTTACTCTGATTCGTGATTCAAATATCCCGGTTTTGGGGATCAATTTTGGGCGATTGGGTTTTTTGGCGAGTATTAACAAGGACGACATTGAGACGGCGGTGGATAGCCTGATCCAGCAGAATTACACCCTTGATAAACGTTCATTATTAAGCATCGAATCGGCATTTAATCCATTTGGAGCTGATAATTTTGCTTTGAATGATGTTACTTTTCATAAAAGAGATACTTCGGCCATGATCATTATTCATGCCTATCTTAACAATGAATTTTTAAACTCTTATTGGGCCGACGGACTGATTGTGGCAACCCCTACAGGCTCCACTGCTTATTCCTTAAGCTGTGGTGGCCCTATTGTATTTCCGAACTCCGGAAACATTGTAGTTACGCCCATTGCACCGCATAACCTGAACGTTCGGCCAATTGTTTTATCGGATCATAATGAACTTTCCTTTGAAATTGAGGGTAGGAGTTCGAAATATCGCCTTTCTTGCGATTCACGTACCGAGGTGGTGGATACATCGGTAAAAACCGTGATCCGGAAAGCGGCTTTTCAGATTAATTTGGTCCGTTTAAATACAGAAAACTATTTATCTACACTTAGAAATAAATTACTCTGGGGCATTGATACCAGAAATTACTAGCATCATGCGTACACGTTTATTCGGTCTCCTCCTGTTTTGTTTTTTTCCTATGTTTTCCAAGGCCCAAACCTGGGAAATTGGAGCCGGATTAGGTATTGCCGACAGGATCTATACCAGCTTTCCGAGCGACCTCTTCAAGTTTAGGGGAGAGGTGATTGCTGCACAGCTGAAACGAAATTTTGATCCCTATTGGTCGGGGCGGTTGGGTGTTCAATCCGGGAATTTTATTGCCTCCGAACCTAAACATACCCAGGTATCGGCTCAAGTTGAATTCAATTTTTTTAAGTATCAGGCCGGTTCAGAAAAAAAACAGTTCAGTCCATTTCTTCTTGCCGGATTTTCCGCCAATCCAAAAACGCCCGAAGCATTGAACACTTTGGCTGGTGCCGGTGTTAAATACAACATGAAAGGGAACTGGAATCTTCTTGCGGAATATCAATTATCTACAGGTACTGTCTTTAATTCGGGTATGCACAATTACAAGTTTGCTGGCTTCAGCTTAACTTATACCTTTGTAAACCGATGTTGCCCGCTCGACGCAAGTCAGAAGGGGGGGAGAAGATAGATCGATGGGAATTCCAGCAAGTATAGACCGCACTAATTTACCTAAACATGTTGCCATCATCATGGATGGGAATGGACGTTGGGCAAAGGAAAAAGGCAAACTCAGAGTTTTTGGCCATCAGAACGGCGTATTGGCGGTTCGCGATACCGTAGAGGGTGCCGTTGAACTGGGAATTCCTTATTTAACGCTTTACGCTTTTTCTACCGAAAACTGGAATCGACCCAAGCATGAAGTAATGGCTCTGATGGAGTTATTGGTATCGACCATTACCAAAGAAACCAAAACGTTAATGGATAATGAGGTTCGTTTGCATGCGATTGGTGATTTGGATTCTCTACCCAAATCTTGTTACAAGCAGTTGCAGGAAGCCATGGACAAAACCAGTGGAAATACCCGTTGTACGCTTACCCTTGCCCTTAGTTATAGTTCGAGATGGGAAATTACCGAGGCTGTGAAATCAATTGCCGAAGGTGTAAAATCAGGAGCATTAACTCCCGGCCAGGTAACGGAAAGTTTAATCTCCGAGCACTTGAATACGGCTAGTTTGCCCGATCCTGAGTTGATGATCCGCACCAGCGGGGAGTTAAGGATCAGTAATTTCCTGCTTTGGCAGCTGGCGTATACTGAACTTTATTTTACTCCGAAATTATGGCCTGATTTTAGAAGGGCAGACTTGTTTGATGCGGTGATCGATTTTCAAAAAAGAGAGCGTCGCTTCGGGATGACCAGTGAACAAGTGAACTAAATTTCATTTTTAACAAATTTTAACAAAGCTTTAAGCTATTTTAGCACGACAAATTTCTGAGATGAACCGCCTACGATTATTCCTTGTTTTTTTCTTGTATAGTGCTGTTGCTTTAGCACAGTTTGGACGCGGCAGGCAGCCATCTATTTCCAGAAGTTCCTCGACTGAGGAGATAAGTTATTTAAATCCGAAAGAATACATTATTGGAGGGACTACGGTGAAAGGTGCTCAGTACTTAGATGCCGGCGTGTTGATCACCATCTCCAAACTCACGACCGGTGAGCGGATCTTAGTGCCCGGTGATGCAACGGCGAATGCCATCAAAAATCTTTGGGAGCAGGGATTAATGGACGATGTGCAGCTGAACATCGCTGAAATCAGGTCTGATACTATCTTTTTTGAAATTGAACTGGTGGAACGACCCAGAGTGAGCCGTTTTGATATCAGCGGATTGAAAAAGGGGGAAACGGATGATATTCTGGAAAAAATAAAGGATAAAAATGGGAAGATCATCAATGACAACCTGTATAACAGCATCAGCTCCATCATTAAAAAACATTTCAATGAAAAGGGATTTCTGTATCCCGAAGTGAAGTTTAAGCAGAAAAAAGATACATCCGAGGCGAACACCGTGATTTTACAAATCGGGGTGAACAAAAACAATAAATTTAAGGTCAACCAGATCGACATTGAGGGTAATCAGGTATTCAGCGATTTTCAGCTCAAAAAATATTTGAAAAAAGTGAAGGAAAAGGCCATTTACCGGGTATTTGGCTCCGGTAAATTCTACACTGATAAATATGAGGAAGCGAAAGAAAAGTTGATCGCCAAATTGCAGGAAAAAGGGTATCGTGATGCCAGCTTGCTGAAGGATACGGTGTACAAAAACGATGCAGAAACGGTAAATCTGACGATAAAATTATACGAGGGCCCCAAATATTATTTCGGGGATATCAGCTGGTCGGGAAATGCACAGTATGCCTCTGATGTGCTCAACAAAGTGCTCACCATCAAAAAGGGAGAAGTTTTTAGTGAAGAGAAGTTAAACAAAAAACTGAGTGGCAGTGCCAATGGCGATGATGTTTCTTCTTTGTATCTGGATAACGGTTATCTCACGTTTAATGTGGATCCGGTACAAACCCGGGTAAGAAAAGATACGATCGATTTAGAGCTGAGAGTGTATGAAGGCCCGCAGTACACCATCAGCAAGGTAAGCGTAAAAGGCAACGATATTACCAACGATCGGGTTATTTTGCGGGAGATCAGAACTAAACCCGGACAAAAATTTTCAAAACAGGATATTATCCGTACCACTCGTGAAATTGCTCAGTTAGGGAACTTTGATGAGCAAAAAACAGACGTGAAGCCGGTTCCCAATCCGGCCGACGGTACGGTTGATATTGAATATACGGTTGCCGAAAAACCTTCAGACCAGATCGAACTATCTGGTGGTTTCGGCGGGGGCCGTATCATTGGTACCTTGGGCTTAACCTTCAATAACTTTTCTGCCCGAAATCTTTTTAAGAAAGAAGCGTGGAAACCACTCCCTAAGGGAGACGGCCAGAAACTGAGCATCCGCGGACAAACGAACGGTAAGTTTTTCCAGTCGTACAGTTTCTCCTTCTCTGAGCCATGGCTCGGGGGTAAAAAACCCATCAATTTTGGGGTGAGTGCCTTTACTTCTCTGCAATCGAATGGCTTGGGCCGTACCAACCCGAATCTGCAAAAGATCCGGATGAATGGGATTACCTTTAGTTTAGGACAGCGCTTAAATTGGCCTGACAATTATTTTACGATGAGTCATGCCATTAATGTTCAGCAGTACATTCTGAATAACTACACGCAGGGATTTCTGTTCTCAAACGGAAAATCATATAACTTTAACCTCACCCAAGAGATCTCCAGAAATTCGGTTGATGCACCTATTTATCCAACCACCGGCTCAAACATCCGCCTGACGGTGCAGTTAACGCCACCTTATTCCTTGTTGAATAATACCAATTATGCAACTGCTACAGATGAAGTACGCTATAAATTCACCGAGTACCACAAATGGAAGTTTGAGGCTCAATGGTATCAGCGTATATACGGGAAATTTGTATTGAAGGCTCAGGCTCAGTTTGGCTTTTTAGGTCAATACAACAAGGCAGTGGGTCAATCGCCGTTTGAGCGCTTTAAATTAGGCGGTGATGGCATGCAGGGCTTTAACTTTTTACAGGGTTCAGAGATCATCGGTATGCGTGGGTATCAGAACAATGCGGTCATTCCGGTTGGATCTAATCCTCAAATTGCCCAAGGTTCCGGAAGTCCGATATTTAATAAATACATCCTCGAATTGCGCCACCCCATTACCACCAGTCAGCAGGCTACGGTATTCCTCCTGGCTTTTGCCGAAGGAGGAAACACCTGGAATAGTTTTAAGGAGTTTGCACCTTTCAATGTGAGACGTTCGGTTGGGTTTGGTGCCCGCATTTTCTTGCCGATCTTCGGTTTGCTGGGTCTGGATTATGGCTATGGATTCGACCAGATTCCTGGTTTGAAGGATGCGCATAAAGGACAGTTCCACTTCAGCATTGCACAACAAATGGGGGGTGGCTTTTAAGGGTTTCAGCATATGAAAAAGTTTTTCATCATCTTTTTTCTGTTTTGTGCGCTTGCTTTTACAGCATCGGCACAGCGCTTTGCCTATGTAGACAGCGAGTACATTCTAAAACACATCCCTGAATATAATTCGGCACAAAAACAATTGGATGCCCTCTCTGAGCAGTGGCAAAAAGAAGTGGATGCTCGTTTTGCTGAGATTGAGCAATTATACAAGGCCTATCAGGCTGATCAGGTTTTGCTCACTGATGAAATGCGCAAGCGCCGCGAAAATGAGATCATCGAAAAAGAAAAAGAGGCTAAAGAATTTCAGCGAAAGATCTTTGGGTTTGAAGGGGAGTTGTTTCAGAAACGCTCCAGTTTGATTAAACCCATTCAGGAAAAAGTGGCAAAGGCCATTCAGGAATTGGCCGAAAGCCAGCAGTTTGACGTGATATTCGACAAGAGCAGCGAGATTATGATGCTGTATGCTAATCCGCGGTACGACAAAAGTAATGATGTACTCACTCGTATGGGTTTTAAACCGGGTACATTTGCTAAATAATAAAAACTTTGCTATCATCGTAAATCAATAAACAATAAACATGAAAAATTCAATAAAAGCGGCCATCTTGGCAATCGGTTTGTGTGTTGCCGGCAATTACGCAAGTGCTCAACAAAAATTCGCACACATTAACTCCAGTGAGTTATTGCAAGCTATGCCAGAGATGAAAACAGCCGACGCCACGTTTCAAACCTTTGCCAAAGCCAAGCAGACAGCCTTGGAGCAAATGGATGGGGAGCGTCAGAAAAAAATTGCGGTATACCAGGATAAATACAAAAATCTGAGTGAGGCCAATAAAGAAACATTGGGTAAAGAGTTAGAAACTCTAGGCAGAGAGATTCAGGATATGGAGAAGCGCATTACCGAGACTGAACAAAAGTCGCAGGAAGAGCTGAACACCAAGCGTTCTGAATTATACCAGCCAGTTTTTGAGAAAGCTGAAAAAGCGGTAAAGCAAGTGGCCAAGGAAAAAGGCTTTGCTTATGTATTTGATGTTTCTCAACCAGGCGTAGTTTATTTTGACGGTGGTGAAGACATTATTGAGGCGGTTAAAGCAAAATTAGCGGCCAGTGCTGCTCCTGCAGCTCCTGCACCGGCAACTCCTGCTCCGGTAGCACCTAAGAAAAAATAAGCAAGGCCTAAATAATTTTTAATGCGAGGTCAATTTACCATATTTGACTTCGCATTTTTATTTTAAATGAGTGCACACTTACCGATCGGGATATTTGATTCGGGCATTGGCGGTCTAACTGTTGCCAGCGCCATCCATCAGCTATTGCCTAAGGAAACGCTTATTTATTTTGGTGATACCGCCCATTTGCCTTATGGTGATAAATCGGCGGAGGCCATTAAATACTATAGTTTAAAGATCTCCAAGTTTTTACTCGATCAGGAGTGTAAGTTGATCGTGATTGCCTGCAATACGGCTTCTTCCTTGGCTTATCAGGATCTGGTCGATTTTTTGGGCGATAAAATTCCGGTGATCAATGTGATCGATCCGGTGGTTGATCATCTGGTGAACCAGGCTCAGTACCAGAACATCGGAGTAATTGGCACCAAGGCCACCATCAAAACGGATGTGTATGCCAAAAAGCTGAAGGCGCTGAAACCTGAGCTGACTGTGAAGTCTTTGCCCACGCCTTTGCTGGCTCCCATGATTGAGGAAGGCTTTTTTAGTAATAACATCAGCAAAACGGTGATCAACTCGTATTTATCTTCGCCTACGCTCAAACATATCGACAGCCTGATTCTGGCTTGTACGCATTATCCGCTCATTAAGCCGGAGATTGAAGCCTATTATCAAAATAAGGTAGCGATCATTAATACGGCCGAGATTGTAGCGCAGTATGTGCAGCAGCGCCTTTCGGACTTGAATTTATTGAACAGCAGCGAGTCGAAACGCCATCAGTTCTATGTTTCTGATTATACACCTTCGTTTGAAAAGAGTACCAAGCTCTTTTTTGGGGAGAAGATCCACCTTAGGCTCCAGAATATTTGGGCTTAAGGGTTGTGGGTTATGAGTTGTGGGGTGTAGGTATTTAGTTTAGTTTCTCTCACACTTCATGTCATGCTGAACGGAGTGAAGCGTCTCTGAGGTGAGGATCAATGGGAGATTCTTCCTTCCAATTACCAAAAATCAGGTCTGATTCCGGATTTTCTCGTTTATTTTTCTTACAGATTCTGATTTTATTCCATTTTTTATTCTTTTTGTTGAAATATTAGCCTTTTGTTGGTAATATTTTAAATTTTTTCCGAAAAATGGTCGATATTTAGGCATATTATCCATGTATTTTTACAAAATCTGATAAAATGGCTAAAAATATATCCAAGTTTCCTTTTATTATTCTGGTTTTCATCGGAATTTTATGTTTTCTATTCCCATCGGTACCGTTTGCACCTGCAGATCAATCGTCTGTGAATTCTACCGACACCGCCTGGATGTTAACGGCCACTGCATTGGTACTGATTATGACTCCGGGCCTGGCTTTCTTTTACGGGGGGATGGTAAACAAGAAAAATGTGATTTCGACCATGCTCCAAAGTTTTATCTGCATGGTAATGATCACCGTGATTTGGGTGGTTTTTGGTTTTAGTTTGGCCTTTGGCGACAGTTTGGGCGGAATTATTGGCAATCCGGCTACTTATTTTATGATGGATGGGGTGGTTCAGGGGCAGCCCTGGAAACTGGCCCCGGGCATTCCGCTTTTACTATTTGCCATGTATCAGTTAAAGTTTGCCATCATTACCCCGGCGCTCATTACCGGTGCATTTGCAGAGCGCATTCGCTTTATATCGTACACTTTATTTATTTGTTTGTTCTTTCTCTTTATTTATGCGCCATTGGCTCATGCCACCTGGCATCCGGGGGGTATTTTGATGAAATTTGGTG
>JBEDFI010000041.1:0-11625 GCA_041175245.1 Bacteroidota bacterium | reverse complement strand
GAATGAGTTTCTCAGGGGTGGTGATGAACTGATGGATCGTGCCAAAAAAATTAATGAAGAATTACAATCAGGTAAAAGAGAAGCCAAAGAAGAAATTTTCTATGAATTACTGGCGCCTGTCCCACATCCAAGCTCTTGCAGGGATGGCTATGCTTTCCGTCAGCATGTAGCTGCCGCCCGGAGAAACCGGAAGGTAGATATGATTCCTGAGTTTGACCAATACCCGATCTTCTATTTCACAAATCATAATGCAATTCAAGGCCCAGGTGAAATTGTTTGTATGCCTGATCATTTCGAAAAACTTGATTTTGAATTGGAGGCCGCCGTAGTGATCGGTAAGAAGGGAAGAAACATTAGGGCAGCTGAAGCAGACGAATACATTGCCGGTTACATGATCATGAACGATATGAGCGCCCGGACCCTGCAAATGGAAGAGATGCTGCTGAACCTTGGTCCTGCCAAAGGAAAAGATTTTTCGACGGTAATTGGCCCCTGGTTGGTTACCCCGGATGAATTGGAAGCCTACAAAATCCCAGCTAAACCAGGCCATATCGGAAATAATTATGATTTGAAGATGAAATGCTGGGTAAACGGCGTAGAGGTTTCTGCCGGTTCCATGGGCGATATGGACTGGACCTTTGCAGAAATTATTGAGCGTTGTGCCTACGGCGTGGATATTTTACCGGGCGATGTGATTGGCTCGGGTACCGTAGGAACGGGATGTTTCCTGGAGTTGAATGGCACCGGTTTGTTGAATGATTCAGCTTACAAAGTACAGTGGCTGCAACCGGGCGATGTAGTGGAAATGGAAATCACCGGATTGGGTCGTTTGAGTAATATAATCAAAAAAGAAGATACAGACTGGTCTATCCTGAAATTGAAAAAGAAGTAAACCTTTGTCATTCTGAGCAAAGCGAAGCATCTTAAGATCCTTCAATACGTTCAGGATGGCAGATCATAAAAGTGTATGCTTAGCCTAAAAACCTCCGACTTGACACCTGCTGAATTGCAGAATTACTTGCAATATGCCATTGCACCTCGTCCAATCTGCTTTGCTTCTACCGTAGATAAAGCCGGTAAGGTTAATTTGAGTCCCTATAGTTTTTTCAATTTATTTAGTTCCAATCCGCCAATTTGTGTGTTTTCTCCGGCCCGGAGGGTTCGGGATAATACCACCAAGCACACCCTCGAAAATATTCTGGAAGTACCTGAATGCGTTATCAACATCGTGAATTACGATATGGTGCAGCAAACTTCACTGGCAAGTACCGAATATCCAAAAGGAGTGAATGAATTTGTGAAGGCAGGGTTTACGGAACTCAAGTCTGAATTGGTTCGTCCGCCCAGGGTTGCAGAAGCGCCGGTTCAATTGGAATGTGCAGTGAATCAGGTAATTCCATTGGGAGATGGTCCTGGAGCTGGAAATTTAGTATTGGCTGAAATCAAACTGATTCATATCCGCGAAGAAATATTAGACGCACAGGGCAAAATCGATCAAGCTAAAATTGATCTGGTTGCCCGCTTGGGAGGCGATTGGTATTGCCGGGTTGGTACCGATAATTTGTTTAGCGTGGCTAAGCCCATCGCTCAACTGGGTATGGGGATGGATGCTCTACCATCGGCTATCAAAAGCTCAACTATTTTAACAGCTAATAATTTAGCTGCGTTAGCTAATGAAGAAAAGATGCCATCGGCAGAGGCGGTAGAAGCAATTGAATCTCAAGCGGATGTAAAGGAGGTTTTAGATGCCACTATTGGGGATTCCAATACCCGCAACATTCAATTACAAATCTTAGCCAAAGGCTATTTAGACAGGGGAGAAGTGTCTGTGGCCTGGAAGATACTCCTGATTTAAGGAGTGCTAAGGGCAACCGGTAATACTTTACCGTTGAAAAACTGATGCCCTGTTAGGGCAAAATCGGCGATGTATTTACCCATTTCGAACGCCATCACCGGCGATTCATAGCCCGGAAAGGCTTTTTCCAGCATTTCCGTTTGGGCAGAACCCAGAGCAATGCAATTCACTTTAATTTTTCGATCGGCTAACTCCAAGGCCAAACACTCTGTAAGCGTATGCAAGGCAGCTTTACTGGCCGAGTAGGCGGAGAGCCCCTGAAATTTCACACTTCCCTGAAAACCACCCATGCTACCAATGTTTACAATGTGGGCAGGTTGATTCATTAAAGGAAGTAATCCTTGGATCAGTCGAACATGCGACAGAAAATTGCTTTGCAGCATCTCCACAAAATCGAGTTCGGTGGTTTGCTCAAAGGCTTTCACTTCTAAAGCACCTGCATTGTTCACCAGCACGTCGATCTTCCCGAAATTTTGCTGAATAAACGGAACCAGACTTTGTTGCATATCATCGTTAACTAAATCAAATTGAACCGGAAAAAGCTGGCAATCCGGATTGAGACCTTTCGCTATTTCAAGTAATCGCTTTAATTTATCGGCTGAACGGGCTAATGCTAAAACTTTGTTTTCGGTTTTTAAGATTAGCTCAAGTACGGCCTCAAAGCCCACGCCGCTGCTGGCTCCGGTAATGATAATATTCATGTTTTTATGCTTGTCCAACCGGATATTTGATGAGGTAAAAACCGTCCTTGATCAATTTGCTGAACTCAGGCTCGGCTGCCGCCTTCATTTCCAAGTAAATTCTAATTTCTTTCGCCAATTCAGGCAGTACATTTTTCATCTCCAATTGCTCGAGGATTTCGAGCGAACATAACCAGTCTTCGCGATGGTTCGCCCGGAGGCTCGTCCAAACATCCTGCAAAACAGCCAGATCTGTATTTTTTTCGCGGCAATCTCTCACCAGTTTAAATAAGTGTTGATAAGCCTTGGTTTTTGCGTCGTACCCAGGATGATAGGTATTGGTAGTAGAAACCAAGGCAACTTCTTCAAACGCATCTTTATCTGCCGCCCCGTTAAACACCGAAATGATTTGCTCCCCGACTGCCATATCGTAGGTGCCCCAGCTTGGTTCAAAATAAATTCGGCCTTTCTCATCGCTTACCGTGCACTCATTAAAAGTGATCAAGAGGAGTTTATCTTCTCTACGAAGCCAGTCGGTTATTTTGCCTCTTACACTGATCCCGCTTTCAAAATGAAGGCTGATCAGCTGATCTTTTTCAATTCCGGCAGCTTGCAGATCTGCATCGCTGAAATCTTCCAGTGCTTTTGCCTGGTCTTTTAATTTCCCTATCGGAGATGAAAATCCATGTTGATGATACACTTTTCCATGCCCAGTCAGTTGCTGATGATTATACGACAAAGCGCTGGGTCCGTTGGTTTTGATAAACGTGGTTTGATATTGTGCATCGAAGCCTACATCGCTAAACACACCACTTACCTGCAAACCGGAACTGTATACTGCCGTACATGGATTTTTACATTCAATTGCTTTTAATAAGCTCTCAGTACCTCCTTTTCTGAATGACATGGTATCGGCAAATTGTTCCAATACATCGATCAGGTTTTGGAAGGTTGGCGTAACAAATAATTGAGGTTGAGGTTTGGTGATATCGTAGGAGTAATTGACAGCATCAATGGTATACGGTAATTTCTTTACTTCCGGTTTCATGCAGGAGGAACTTTCTCCGATAGACGATAGCAAACCTGCTCCGTAAATCTTAGGATCTTCCAGGCTACCGATCAAACCGTATTCCACCGTCCACCAGTGCAGTCTGCTCAAGAGGGCCATTTCAGAAGGTTCACCGAGGTTTTCCTGACAAAAGGCGACTTTTTTTTCAGCTTTTTTTAGTTCTGCCGGATCGGCATCGGGCATCTCCTTTAAGATGGAGAGCTGACGGATGGCTTCATATAATTCAAAATCCCGGTAGGAGAAAATTGCTTTGGCTCCAATGGAGCCGAAATAACTGAGGTATTGGTTGTAGTCGGTATCTCCGATAATCGGAGCGTGTCCGGCCGATTCATGTATGATGTCGGGGGCCGGGGTGTACTCAATATGATTCAACTGGCGGATATCTGCAGCAATGACCAAGACCCGATAAGCCTGGTATTCCATGAAGGCTACCGGAGGAATGAATCCATCCACCGTAACCGCTCCCCAACCAATCTTACCCAGGGCATCGTTCATTTCCTGTAAAGAGGGAATTTTCTCGATACTTAGACCTGCTTTTTCTAAACCCGGAATGTAAGGATAATAGGCCGCATCTTTCAGGTAGCTGTAATTCTGACGCATTACATAGCGCCAAACGGCATGGTCTACCGGAGTGTAATGCTCGTAATGTTGCGCTACGATAAACTGTTTGAGATGCTTAGGTAGACGGGCAACTTGCGGATTGTTAAAGTCGTTAAAATCGCTCATTGCGGCTGCGTGTTAAATCGATACTAAATTACACTAAGCAGCGAATTTAAGCAAGCCATTGTGCTAATTTAATTCTCCTCTTTTGGACAATTATTTTGCTGATTTTATACCAAAACTGAAATTCTTTTGAGAGAAATAACTGAAAATGGTGACCAGTACGGTTGTGGAGAATTTAGCAATGGTGGGGTAGAAGTGGAACAGCTCTACCATCGATTTGATGAGGATGTAATTCAGAAAAATGTTGATCATCACAATGCTTCCATACCTGACTAACTGGATGCGACCACGTAGGTTAGATTGCGTAAAGACCAGGTATTTATTAAGTAAAAACCCAAGTGGAAAGGTGATGCACAATTCCAGCATCAAGGCGGCAATTGGTCCGCTGATGTAAATGAATGGGGTATGCCATCCTTCTTTCCTTAGAATGAAATTGTAGGCAATAAAGTACACGATTACGCCGGTTAAGGCCGTACTCCCACCTGTGAACAAGTACCTGAACGTGGCTTTCGGCACGAATCTGGAAAAAGGCAGATGAAAAAAATCAATGAAGCTTAACAGAAAGTTCCGCATGATTATGGGTTAATGGTTAGTTGATTACGAATCATACGGTTATTAAATTGCTGTATGAATGCTTTCAAGCGAGTTTCCATTTCGTTTTGTAAAGGAGTCTTCCCTAATAAATTCACTTTTAGCAAACGGTCTTTTTTGTAGGCATAGATTGCTGTAGTTTTCTTTCCGTCGTTCAGCAACAGGTACTCTTTCCAGTAAAACCGGAACGTGCCGTCATTATTATTGACGACAAAATTCTCCTGATCAGACGCAAGTGCATCGAAACCAAATGCAAAATAAGGATTATCGTAGTTCAGGAAATTTAAAACCGTAGGCATAATATCAATTTGCTGAACAGTTTTATCGAGCTTTCCTTTCAGGTTTCCACCGGGATAATAAAACAGGATCGGAACCGAATAGTAGCCTACTACATTTTGATATTCGGGGAAAAACGAAACAGTGGCATGATCGGCAGTCAGCACAAATAAGGTATTTTTGAACCAGGGCATGGCTCTGGCGCTATCGAAAAACTTTCTGAGAGCCTGGTCGGTATAGCCCAGGCACTCCTGTATTGGGAGCGGGCCTTTAGGGAATTTACCCTGATATTTTTCAGGCACTTTAAAAGGGTGGTGCGATGAAGTGGAAAAGAACGCACTAAAAAAGGGCTCTCTGAAACCGTTCATGGTATTAGCCATGTATTGCAAAAAAGGCTCATCCCAAATGCCCCACATCCCATCAAAGTCGGCGTTATTATTGTATTGTGTCATACCATAATACCGGTCAATGCCTGCCAGCTTGGTATAAGCAGAAAAGCCCATCGATCCGTTGGGTGCTCCATGGAAAAAAGAAGTTTGATAGCCTTTTTCTTTCAATAATAGAGGTAAACTGGCCGTTTTATTGCTCGAATAGGTACTCAGTACGAAGGGTTCGGTGATGGAAGGGATGCTCGATAAAATCGAAGGCAGGCCGTCGATTGATTTTCTTCCATTAGCCAGCGTGGTGCTAAACGTTAAGCTTTGGTCAACCAGAGAATCAATAAACGGGGTGTACCCTTTGTAGCTGCCACCGGATAGATCGCGGTTCAGGCTGCCAATATGTTCTTTCCCCAAGCTTTCGATGATCAGAATGACTACGTTTAGCTTTTTGAAAGCTCCTTTTTGTTTGGCTTGTTGGACAGGTGTATAAATCTTGGCGAGCTCATCTTCGCTGAAATAATTAACTTCCTTCAACTCATTTACACCCAGTGTTCGGATGATTGCGAAAGGCGTGTTGAGCACAATGCTGGTTTCTGCCGGATCCTCCACATATTCTCCGGCATTGCTCAAAGTAATTGGGCGGGTGCTGTGTCGCCAGCCCCCACGGAGGCCAATAACCGCCAAGCCCATGAATATGATCATGAACACGCTGTCTTTAAGCAAATAGGTCCATCTGAATTCCTGTTTTTTGATCTGGATGAAATCGTAGATTTTGATTAAAAGCCAAGTCAGCAGGATCAATAAAAACAACAGGTACCAATAATCCATCAAAAAATCGATACCTAGTTTCAATTTGTTTTGTTCATTACCGAATTGCTTAAAAACCGTAGCAGTTGTTCTTTTTAAGGTGAATTTATAATAAGCGAAATCGATAAAATTGGCCATCAGGCCGATGCTATTGGTGAAGATAAACAGGTATTTACAAATCTGTTGATACCCATCCCGGAATCGGAAGGGAATGGGGACGATCTGTAGAAGCAAGAAGATGATGTTAAGGTAAATTAAGGCAGCTACATCAAACTGAAGCCCGCCTTGCATCATGACCAAAAACCTCGACAGGCTGATATCTCCAAAAAGATCCTGGTTAAAGAGATAAAACCCGATCCGGCATAAAGAGTAGAGCAGCATCAGAAAAATAAATCTGACGACCAAGGCAATATGAATGCTTGTGTGAATGGATTTTTTAAGAAACATCCTTGAGAAAAAGTCTACAAAGATACTTTAAAACAGGCTTAAATCTATCTATCAGGTATAATTTAATTTAAAAATCATGGCGATACCGATACACAAGATGAGTACGAGTACAATCTTTCTGAAGTATTCTTGTGAAATCCGGTTCAATAATTTTTTCCCGAGATAAGAGCCTAAAAAGGAAGCCAGAAGGAGCAGTGGAACATAGCTCAGGTAGTTTAAATCGAAAAAACCATGTCGAAAATAAATGATCATCCGACTCAGATCTACGCCAAAATCAATTGCTGCAGAGGTGCCCACAAAGGCATTTTTACCCAAATTAAAGGCCACCAAACTCATCCCCCTGATGGCTCCGCCCGTTCCCATGAATCCGGCTAGAAAACCAGCCATGGCCCCACTAAGAATGGCAGTAGAGGGTGCTGCCTTCAGTTTCAAATGAGGGAAAATAAGAAGTAGAGTACTAAAAAATATTAGAAAAATGGCCAGAGCCCATTCTATGTGTGTGGAGGGATGTTGTTTGGTTAACTGTGCTCCCAGAATAGTTAGGAGCAGGCTTGGAATACCATACATCCAGCATAATTTCCAGTCGATGTATTTCCAAAAGAGCCAGATTTTGGAGGTGTTGCTGAACACATGTAGAATAGAGGTAAGGGATAAGACCAGGCTTGCGCTGTAGAAAAAGTTGGCAAGGGGCACAAACATCACCGATGAGCCAAAACCGGCCAGTGTTCCCAGGATCTCACAAACCAAGGCGAATAAAAAAAACAGGGCAGCCTGCATTTACATTAATTTAGGAAAGCAGGTTTCTCCAGCTGACCAAATCGCTGATCATTTTGTCTAATTCGGCAATGGCCACTCGTTCCTGTTCCATGCTGTCGCGATGACGAATGGTAACGGTTTGATCTTCCAAAGTTTGATGATCAATGGTGATACAAAATGGCGTCCCGATGGCATCTTGGCGGCGGTAACGTTTACCAATGGAGTCCTTTTCGTCGTAGTGCAAGTAAAAATCGAGTTTCAATCGATCGATGATTTCCCGGGCTTTCTCCGGCAGACCATCTTTCTTGGTCAGCGGTAAAATAGCTGCTTTCACCGGTGCCAGGCAAGGGTGTATGTGTAAAACAGTGCGGCTGTCTGCACGCTCCGCTGTACTCAAGTCCTGCTCTTCAAAGGCGGTGCAAAGCGTCAGCAGAAACAAGCGATCCAAGCCAATGGAAGTTTCAATCACATAAGGCACATAATTTTGGTTGAGCTCGGTATCGAAATACTGCAATTTTTTGCCAGAAAATTCCTGATGCTGGCTCAAATCAAAATCGGTTCGGCTGTGGATACCTTCTACTTCTTTAAATCCAAACGGGAACTCAAATTCGATATCAACCGCTGCATTGGCATAATGCGCCAGTTTGGCGTGGTCATGATAGCGGTATTTTTCTGCCGGAATGCCCATGGCTTTGTGCCATTTTAAGCGGGCCTCTTTCCAGTAGCCATACCATTCCATCTCGGTACCCGGTTTTACAAAGAATTGCATCTCCATCTGTTCAAACTCACGCATCCGCATGATGAACTGACGGGCGATCACTTCATTACGGAAGGCTTTTCCGATTTGTGCAATCCCGAAAGGAATTTTCATCCTTCCGCTTTTCTGTACATTCAGAAAGTTTACAAAAATGCCCTGAGCAGTCTCCGGACGAAGGTAAACCTCGTCAGACCCTTCGGCCATGGCGCCCATACGAGTGGCAAACATGAGGTTGAACTGACGCACGTCGGTCCAGTTGCGGGTGCCCGAAACCGGGCATACAATCTCATGCTTTTCAATTATCTCTTTTAATGCCCTAAGATTATCAGCCTCCAGGGCGGCATCCATCTCATTTTGCAGGGCTTCTGCCTTTTCTGTTTTTCCGTCTTTCTGGTAACGGGCAATTTTATCTTCAATCAGCTGGTCGGCACGGTAGCGTTTTTTCGAATCTTTATTATCGATCATCGGATCGTTAAATCCATCCACGTGACCAGACGCTTTCCAAACCTTAGGGTGCATAAAGATGGCCGAGTCGATGCCTACAATATTTTCGTGCATTTGCACCATGCTCTTCCACCAATACGTTTTGAGATTATTTTTTAATTCAGCTCCCAGCTGCCCATAATCATACACGGCACTCAATCCATCATAAATCTCGCTCGAAGGAAATACAAAACCATACTCTTTGGCATGGGAAATCACTTGTTTAAAAAGTTCGTCGTTACTCTTGCTCATGGTCTTGCAAAGATAAACTGATTTGTGAATTATTACTTATTGCGGCTTGATTATTGCGTGTTTGTTTATAATTCCCGACCCGAAATAAATAATTTAAGACCTACCTTTGTATTGTGATTGTAGTTGAACACCTTTCAAAGTCTTACGGAGCCCAACAAGCCCTCGATGGTATTACATTTTCTGCCCTGCCTGGGCAGGTGAGCGGCTTTTTAGGGCCCAATGGTGCCGGGAAATCTACTACCATGAAACTCATCAGCGGATTTTTAAAACCTGATCAGGGTAAGGTGGAGATCTGCGGGATCAACATGGCCACCAATTCGATGGAAGCCAAACGCCTCTTGGGGTATCTGCCGGAGAACAATCCGCTTTATTTGGATTTGTATGTGAAGGAAGCACTGGAGTTCATGGCAGACATACATCAGATCGAACACAAGAAGAACCGCATCGCCCAGGTGATTGAACAAACCGGTCTTGGTCCGGAGCAGTACAAGAAAATCGGGATGCTTTCCAAAGGGTTTCGCCAGCGTGTGGGATTGGCTCAGGCTATTATTCATGATCCGCAGGTGCTCATTTTAGATGAACCCAGTTCAGGCTTAGATCCCAATCAGTCACTTGAGCTGCGTGAGCTCATTAAGTCCCTTGCAGCTTCAAAAACCGTTCTTTTTTCCACACATCAGCTTCAGGAAGTGGAAGCGATTTGTGAGCAGGTATTGGTCATTTCACAAGGTAAATTGGTGGCTAATCAGTCGAAAAACTCACTGTTAACTACTCATCCTGGTAAAACACTGGCTGAAGTTTTTACCCAACTCACGTGTAATTAGTCATTTATTAGTATAAACATTTCTTTGTTCGGGGTGTTAAATAATTGCGATTCTGTATCAATCAATCCAATTGTTCACTTAATAACACACGTATGAAAAATAGTTGTTTAATACTTTTTACTCTAGTGATTTCAATTGCTGCCAATGCCCAGATTACCACTAAGCCCCAAATCTCCGCCAATGTGGGTGATGCACCTATTCGGGCCGGAAATTGGATGGTTGGAGGCAGTATAGGTTCCACCAGTTTTAATTTTGCTACTGAAACCTTCCAGCTGAATGTGGATCCCAAAGTGGGATATTTTATCCGGAATAACATCGTTTTAGGCGGACAGGGTACCATTGGACTGAGTCTATATGAAGGCGGTTCGACTATCAGTTATGGTGTGGCTCCTTTCATCAGGTATTATTTCCGTGAAACTGCCCGACCTACCGGACGCTGGTTCGGTGAAGCAGCTGCTGGGATCAATGGCAGTCATAAAAAAGACAGTCAGGAAGATCTTCCGGTTTCTCTTTTACTGGGCATTAGAGGAGGTTATGCGCATTTCGTGGCTCGGAATGTAGCCATTGAAGGAACCTTAGGGTACACCTTTACCAAGGCCGATATTGCCTCTTCAAGCGGTGATTCTGGACTAGGACTTGCCTTTGGTTTTCAAATCTATCTTCCAGGCAGGCCCCGTTAATTGTAAATAGCTAATTTAGCGTTGAAGCCCCAATCAGACATTGGGGCTTTTTCATCTTTCTTCTTCAAGCGTGCAATATTTTTTTGAAGATTCCGTTTTTGATGAAAAATTGACTAAACAATTAACTCATTTCAAAAACATGATTATGAAAAAGTTTGTACTCTTTGCACTATTGATCGCGCTTTTGCCTTTGTTTACGCTGGCACAAGCAAAAAAATCTCCTTCAGCTTCTCAAACAACGGTTAAACAAACCATGGATATGTCCATGAGCGCTCCAACAGCGAAAGGCAAATGGCTCGTTGGTCCATCCCTGGGTTTCAGTTCGGATACTGAGGATGATGGAAATTCTAAAGTAAAAGTTAGTAGTTTCAGATTAGAGCCTGAGATTGGTTATTTTTTGATGGACAATATGTCTCTGGGCCTGAGTTTTTCTTTTGGATCAGACCAAACCCGGGTAGATGGAACAGCAATGGATAAGAGCTCTCTTCTTTACCTGGCCCCAACTTTCCGTTACTATCTTCCCATCTCTCCTAAATTTCAGTTTCTAGGTAAACTACAGGTTCCTGTCGGATCAAGAAAGTTTACAATTATTGGGGGTAATGATGTAGATATTAAGTTTACTTCTTTTGGTGTTCAGGCAATTCCTGCCTTTGCTTTTTTCCCAAGTAACAAAATTGCGGTAGAATTAAGTTGGGGGAGCCTTTATTTTAATTCACAAAAACAAGGTAACGAAACCAATAATCAATTTGGGATGAATTTATTGAGTGATGATGAACAAAGTTTTTCAAACGGAGCGCTAAGACTAGGTGTCAAATGGCATTTAGGAAAATAAACTGGCAGTAACTTCGCTAAAAGCCCTCCACTCAATGGAGGTCTTTTAGTTTAAAATACATTTTACTAACACATGTGGAAAAGCAGAAAATATAATTAACAGTTATTAAAAATGCTTAATAATAACTTTATGTTGTTAATCAAAACCAATTATTAACCAAAAAACAACATTATGAAAAAGTTATTTCTAGCAACATTTTTTTTAACTGCTTTTGCG
>JBEDFI010000040.1:0-11647 GCA_041175245.1 Bacteroidota bacterium | reverse complement strand
GATATACATATTGATGATCTAAAATCATTTTTAAAATGGATCAACCTACAAGGAATGAGTCCACATACCCAAGCCAGAACCCTTTCGGGTATTAAATCATTTTTTAATTATTTAGTGTTGGAGGACCTCATCAGTATGGACCCTTCTGCCCTGCTGCAAAGTCCAAAACTGAGTCGTAAACTTCCAGATACCCTTAGTCTGCCTGAAATTAACCAGCTAATTGATGCCATTGACTTATCTAAACCAGGAGGCATGCGGAATAAAGCGATGCTTGAAATGTTGTATGGTTGCGGCTTACGAGTATCTGAATTAGTGGGTCTCAAAATTTCGAATCTTTATTTAGACATTGAACTGATCAAAATTGTTGGAAAAGGAAATAAGGAACGGCTGGTTCCAATTGGCGGAGAAGCCATTAAATTTTTAAGAATATGGCTCCAGGAAGTACGCCTTCAGCTTGATATTAAGGCTGGAAAGGAAGATTTCGTTTTTCTAAACAAACGAGGTAGTCCCATCTCCCGGGTCATGGTGTTCATGATTATTAAAGATTTGGCCGCGAAAATTGGATTGAAGAAAAGCATTAGTCCGCATAGCTTCCGACATTCATTTGCGACCCATCTGATTGAAGGAGGAGCCGATCTACGAGCTGTACAAGAAATGCTAGGCCATGAAAGTATTACCACGACAGAGATCTATACTCATTTAGACCGTGATTATTTACGAAGCACGATTTTGCAGTATCACCCCAGAAGTTGATGGGATTTTTAAATCATTCCTTTGATCATTCGATCCCTTCCGAATAGATCTTGTCTTAATTCAAGAGAATGAAAACCTTTATCTTTTAATAAATCGATGGTTTTTGGCCCGAATTGCTCGTTGATTTCAAAAAAGAGAATACCATCTGGTTTTAAATTTTTAATTGCAAAATCTGCAATGCGATCATAAAAAACTAATGGATCCTGGTCAGGCACAAATAAAGCAATATGGGGTTCGAAATTAAGGACATTTTGGTGCATCAACTTCCGCTCTTTAAAAGTAACATAGGGCGGATTACTGATAATCACATCCAAAGGTTCCTGAAAGGGCTCCTGACAGGATTCTACAATATCCAGCAATATAAAATTTACATCAACACCGTTTAGAGCGGCATTTTGTTTCGCGGTAGCCAATGCCTCTTCAGAAATATCAACGGCATGAAGCACGGCATCTGGTAACCGATATTTTAAAGCAATGGGGATGCAGCCACTTCCGGTGCCGATGTCCAAAATAATTGGACTGTAAGTCTGTCGGTTTGCTAATTCGTCTGAAACCCATTGAACCAATTCTTCGGTTTCTGGTCTTGGAATCAACACGGAGGCATTAACCTGAACCCTTAATCCGCAAAATTCAGTCTCTCCCAGGCAATAATGAATGGGTTTTCCGGTCTTTAATTCAGTTAAAAGATCTTGAGCAGCTATCGCTTGCTCTCCTGAAACTTCCTCTTTCTGATGTAACAAATAATAGGTTTTGTCCAGACCAAAGCGGAATTTAAGCATCAAAAAGAATAAACTTCGTGCTTCTACTTCCGGATAAAGAGAAACTAGAGCACTGATCCATTCTTTTTCTAGCTGCAACCAGTTCATGCGCACAAAGTACGTAATTATATAGCCGAAAAACCAGCTAAAATGCATTAATTTGCAGGATGTCTTCGGATAAGCTGTATATGCAACGCTGTTTAGAACTGGCTGCTTTGGGAGCCGGGCGGGTGAGTCCTAACCCCATGGTGGGTGCCCTCATCGTTGTGGATGGGCAAATTATTGGCGAAGGATATCATCAGGTTTACGGCGAAGCACATGCAGAAGTAAATGCCATTAATCAGGTTTTTGCCAAATATCCAGCTGCAGCTGAATTATTAAAAAAGTCGACCATTTATGTCAGCTTAGAACCCTGTTCACATGTTGGAAAAACCCCTCCCTGCTCCGATTTAATCGTCAAATACCAAATTCCAAAAGTGGTAATTGGCTGTCGCGATGCCTTTGCTGAAGTAAATGGAAAAGGGATTAAAAGATTAAGAGATTCTGGTATTGAAGTGATTGAAGGGGTGCTGGAGCAGGAATGTTTGGCAATGAACAAGCGTTTTTTTACCCGCATCGGCAAACAAAGACCTTATATAATTTTGAAATGGGCCCAAACCTCCGATGGCTATTTCGCACCCCAAAAAAACCGTCAGGAATGGATCAGCGGCTTATCGGCAAAACAACTCAATCACCGCTGGAGAGCAGAAGAGGATGCCGTTTTAGTTGGCTTTCGTACCGCTTTGGTAGATAATCCGAAACTCAATGTGAGGGAATGGCCAGGTACAAATCCTATCCGGATTGTCATTGACCGAAATCTGGACCTTCCTCTAACCTTAAATGTATTCGATCAAAGTCAGGAGACCTTCGTGTTCAACGCGATCAAAACCGAACAGGTAGGAACCATAAAATACCTGGAACTAGAAAACTTTGATACCTTATTGCCACAATCCATCGCCTACCAGCTCTACTTGCTTGATGTACAGTCGATCATAATCGAAGGAGGAGTTAAAACACTTAATCTGTTCATCAACGCTGGTTTATGGGATGAAGCACGAGTGTTTATTTCACCAAAAATCTGGGGAGATGGCATTTCCGCTCCTCAGCTGAGTGAAGAGGCTACCGAGGAGCTTAATTTAGATACCGATTTACTGAAAATCTATTACCATCACTCATGATCTATGTTCTTTTAAGTGTTTGCTGTAGTGTACTCGTTTCCATTTTGCTTAAACTAGCCCGGCGCTATGAAGTGAATGTGATACAGGCCATCGGTTTTAATTACCTGATGGCAGCCTTGTTGTGCTTTTATTTTTTTAAACCGGAAATTCCAGCCTTTACACAAGAACTTCCGTACTCCATCTATATCAGTTTAGGATTTTTATTGCCTAGTATTTTTGTGGTTTTAGCCAAATCAGTAAAATACACAGGAATTGTACGTACAGATATAGCTCAACGATTATCGCTGCTCATTCCACTTTTAGCTGCTTATCTGATTTTTGGCGAAGCTTATTCAGGGATTAAAACCGCAGCCATCCTGCTAGGTTTAATTGCGGTGATTTGTGCCATTCCATGGGATGTAAACCAGGGGCAATCTTCCAAATCGTGGTTATTTCCATTATTTGTCTTTTTTGGATTTGGACTAATCGATGTATTATTCAAACAACTAGCCAGTATTACAAGCATTCCCTTTACTTCTTCCCTGTTGATCATATTCTTATTGGCATTGGGAATTTCTGCCATGGGATTAAGCTACCTGATCTTGCTTAAAAAAATGAGCTTGACTCTTAAAAATATAGGATGCGGTTTGATCTTAGGTTTCTTTAATTTCGGCAATATTTATTTCTATCTCAAGGCCCATCAGGCACTTAATACGCAACCCTCTGTGGTGTTTACCACCATGAATATTGGCGTGATTGTTTTAGGTTCGTTCGTGGGCCTCTTGATTTTTAAAGAGAAACTAACGAAATTAAACTTTGCAGGCATTGGGCTGGCTTTATTATCTATTTTCATTCTTGCGCTATTTTAGCATTACCTTGAGCAACTATGAAAGCAATTGCTGAAACCGACTTGATTTTAAATGCCGATGGCAGCGTGTACCATTTAAATCTCCTTCCGGAAGATGTAGCGGGTACTGTCATCACGGTCGGAGACCCTGATCGGGTTGGCGAAGTAAGTAAGCATTTTGATAGGATTGAACTGCGTAAAGGAAAGCGGGAGTTCATTACGCATACCGGATATCTTGGAAATAAACGAATAAGCGTGATTTCTACAGGTATTGGTACGGATAACATCGACATTGTATTGAATGAACTAGACGCTTTAGTGAATATAGATTTAGCCAGCCGTAAGGTTAAAGAGCAATTAAAAAGTCTGGATATAATTCGTATCGGCACCTCTGGTGCTATTCAGCCAGATATCCCGGTTGATAGCATTTTAGTATCTGAATATGCGCTAGGCTTAGATGCTTTAATGTCTTTTTACGAATTTAAAGCTACACAAACTGAACAGCAATTGCTCTCAGTACTCAGGGAGCAAATACCAGCTATAAGAGAGCTAAATCCTTATTTTGCCACAGCCGGGGCGCTGCTGTTAGAACGAATTGGCCATGGTTTACAGCGTGGAATTACACTAACTGCCCCCGGATTTTATGCCCCCCAAGGGCGAACAATGAGATATACTTCTCGAATAAATGGTTTGATTGGAAAACTCGGTCAATTTCGTGCTGAGCAAGGAAAAATTACAAATCTGGAAATGGAAACTGCAGGCATTTACGCTCTTTCCACGTTGTTAGGACATCAAGCGCTATCTGTAAATGCGGTGTTAGCCAGTAGGATTAAGCTGGAATTCAGCAAAAATCCACAGAAAATTGTTGATCAGACGATAAAAACAGTACTTGAACGTATTTAGACGTTTTTTGCTAAGTCAAGAAAATGAGCTAATGCCTCTCTTTTTGATTGGTTTAGATCGTAATCTATGTATTCATACAGGTATTTAGCCATATCAAAATTGAGATACTGATTCAATTCCTTGATTATGTTTGGACGTTGTTCCAGGCCTGATTTCAAGGCTTTATTAAACTCCGAAATAAATTCTTCAGCAATCGGTTGATTGCTCACCCAAGCAGCAAAAACAAACGACAAATTCGTCATTTCGTACCAAGCGGCCGATAAATCATAGGCGAAAGCATGTTGATCTGCAATCCCGAAGGTACGATCCCCAATGAGTACAAATGCATCTGCATCACCTGTTTGAACCCATTCTGGATCAATATTCCAAAGATATTTGCATAAAACCTTGGCCAATAAGTTGGAGGTTCTGGATTGTGGATCTGCCCGAATGCTTCGAACGTCTGAAATGGGTTTGGTGCTAAAAATATATACCGAATGAACCGCTCCAGTAGCTCCAATACAGTAATCAGACAAAATATGGTAATTGGGTAGGCTTAACAAAGTAGCCACCGGAATTAAACCGATATCTACTTGATTATTAAGCAGTTTATCTGCACAATCTGAAGGAATATCTAAGCTTAATTCTATGTTGTTTGCAAGAGCACTATGTGTTAAACCATAAACAAAAGGCTTGGTATTGGTATAGGAAACAGCTGAAATTCTCATTTTCTTCAAGATATCTTTTAATATAAGTGAGAAAGGTGATCCCGGTTATTAAAATCAATGATCTCAAAGTCAGTACCAGTAAAAAATATCTTGTATAAACTGACGTTTGAATGCGGAAACTGATCCATTTCTGTTAATGAAATTCCGCTGATGGTACAAAGTAATAAACGCAAAGCTCTGCCATGCATACAAACCAATACCTGTTCTGCATCTTTCAATTGTTTCACCTCCTCTAAAAATGCAGCCTGTCTGGCCTGAACTTCCAAGGGACTCTCTCCCAGCTCAAACTTGCGATCTAATTCACCGTTTGACCATGCGGCAGTCAGTGTTTCGAAATGAGGCTTGGTAATCTCAGAGGGTTTCCCTTCAAAAACACCCCAAGCTAATTCATCTAAACCCTCATGCTGCTTCCAGGGAATATTCATTTGAATAAAAGGTGCAACCGTTTGATGGGTGCGTTTCAAGGTAGAAGTGTAAATCAGGTCGAATGGAATATGATGATATTGTTCAAAAAATGCAGTTGCTTGTTTAATTCCAACATCGTTTAGGTCGGTATTCATGCCCCGGCCTTGAATAATTCCCTGCTTATTTAAATCAGTTTCTCCGTGCCGGATGATGTAGAGCGTTTTCTTCATGAATTGATAACCGGCAGCGGGTAATATTTGGGTTTGATTTCTTCCGGGAATTCGTAATGTTGGTAGTCCTGAATAACCTTGTACAAGGTATCCCGTTCAATTGGATGTCGTCCAACCTGTTTGATCAAATCCACCAGTTCTTTCGTGCTCATGGCCGGATTTTGCTCTTCTGCACCTGCCATAGAATAGATCTTGGTGGTATCATCCAGGGTTCCATCAATATCATCAACGCCAAATGCCAAAGATAATTGAGCAGTATTACGGCCAATCATCGCCCAATATGATTTAATGTGATCAAAATTGTCCAAATAAATGCGAGAGATAGCATAATTCCGAAGATCTTCAATCACACTCACTTCCGGAATGTGTGACATTTGATTGTCCTGATTTCTAAATTTCAAGGGGATAAAGGTCTGAAAGCCGCCAGTACGGTCCTGCAGCTGACGCAACTGCTCCATATGGTCTACCCGATGCCAAAATGATTCCATATGTCCATACAACATGGTTGCATTGGAGCGCATCCCCAATTTGTGCCATTCTTCGTGGATAGCCAGCCACTGTGCTCCGGTACATTTGTCTTTAGCGATTTGTTCCCTGATTTCCGGATGGAAAATCTCGGCGCCACCGCCTGGTATAGAATCCAGACCAGAATCTTTCATCAGCTTCATCCCGGCAGGATAATCCACTTTTGCTTTCTTGAAAATGTAGTGGTATTCAACCGGAGTTAAGGCCTTTACATGCAGCTCAGGGCGATGTTTCTTGATATTGGCAAATAAATTCGCATAAAAATCCAAATCATATTGCGGCAAAACCCCTCCCACAATATGAACCTCACTCACCGGTTGATCATCGTATTTTTTCACGATGTCCAACATCTCCTCCATCGTATAAGCCCAACCCTCTTCTTTTTGCTTTAATAATCTGGAGTACGAACAAAATTTACAGTCGTACACACATAGGTTGGTGGGCTCGATGTGAAAATTACGATTGAAATAGGTGATATTTCCATGGCGCTGCTCACGAAGATAGTTTGCCAAAATACCCAAATAAGACAATTCTCCTTTTTCATACAACCGTACTCCTTCATCGAACGAAATCCGTTCGCGACGAAAAACTTTTTGAGCGATAGTTCTGAGATCGGAATCTAGATTTGAATCCTGGATCAGATACTGAAGTTTGTCTGAGCTAAATGACATAGAAATGCAAAAATAAGTATTCAACCTGCAATATTCAGTCTAATTATTGTTGAATAGAGCGGAATCATGTAAGTTTACTTAAAGATTATACATCAGATCATGAAACTCGAAACTATTGCGATACATGCTGGAAACCAGGTGGATGAACATACCCAGGCGGTCATTCAACCGATTACACTTTCGAGTACATTTGAACGGGCTGCTGATGGTTCCTATCCCGAAGGATATATGTATACTCGTTTGGATAACCCCAATCGCAGGTCTTTGGAACAGGTATTGACAAAACTAGAGGGTGGTGCTGATGCCTGTGCGTTTTCTTCCGGAAATGCTGCGGGAAATACCGTTTTCCAGGCCTTAGAACCAGGAAGCCATGTTTTGGCACCCGATGACATGTATCATGGCTTACGAAATTCCCTTATTCAGCTGTTCAAGGGTGTATTAGAAGTTGATTTTATTGATATGACGAATCACGAACTGATTCAATCTTCCATTAAATCCAATACTAAACTCATTTGGCTGGAAACGCCGTCAAATCCTTTGCTGAAAGTAAGTGATATTAAACAGATTTCAGTAATCGCAAAAGCTAAAAATATTTTAGTTGCAGTGGATAATACCTTTGCTACCCCGGTTATACAAGCTCCTATTTTTTACGGTGCGGACATTGTAATGCATTCCACCACAAAATATCTGGGCGGACACAGCGATGTACTCGGTGGCGCATTGATTTGTAAAGAGAATAATGCCTTTTGGCAAAAAATCCGAACCATTCAGCACCTGGCGGGTGCGGTTCCGGCACCCTTTGATTGTTATATGACGGTTCGCGGCATTAAAACCTTGCCTTATCGTATGAAAGGTCACATGGAAAATGCCAAAGCCTTGGCGAACTATTTAGAGACTCATCCAAAGGTCGAGAAAGTATTTTATCCGGGATTAGCCAGTCATCCACAACATGATGTGATAAAGAAACAATTGTGTGGACCTGGTGGTATGCTGTCCTTTTTAGTGAAAGATGGAGAAAAAGCTGCTCAGGCAGTTTGCAATAAGGTGAAAATCTTTACTCAGGCTACAAGTTTAGGGGGAGTAGAAAGCTTACTGGAGCACCGGGCATCTGTAGAAGGTACGGAAACACTCACTCCAAAAAACCTTATTCGGGTCTCGGTTGGATTGGAAAATATAGACGATTTGATCGCCGATCTGGAACAAGCCTTGTCTTAAGCTTCCCGGTTGGAGTCCCAGGCTTCGAGGTAATCGGCCACCCTGCGAACAAATGATCCGCCCAAAGCTCCATCCACTACCCGGTGGTCGTAAGATAAAGATAAGAACATCATGTGGCGAATCGCAATAACATCGCCGTGTTCGGTTTCAATAACAGCCGGTTTCTTTTTGATAGCCCCCACCGCTAAAATAGCTACCTGGGGTTGATTAATGATCGGCGTTCCCATGACATTACCAAACGAACCCACGTTGGTTAAGGTAAAGGTGCCATTTTGTACTTCATCAGGTTGTAATTTATTCTGACGGGCTCGATTAGCCAAATCGTTCACCGCTTTGGTAATCCCCACCAGGTTCAACTGATCTGCATTTTTAATAACCGGCACAATAAGATTGCCTGATGGCAATGCAGTGGCCATACCAATATTGATGTCTTTCTTTTTGATGATTTGATTCCCATTTACAGACACATTAACCATCGGAAAATCTCGTATTGCTTTGGCAAGGGCTTCAATAAAAATCGGCGTAAACGTTATTTTTTCGTTTTCGCGTTTTTCAAAACTTTTCTTGATGCGCTCTCTCCATTGCACCACATTGGTAACATCGGCTTCCACGAAAGAAGTGACGTGCGGAGATGTCTGTTTACTCATCACCATGTGATCGGCAATCAGTTTACGCATACGATCCATTTCAATAATTTCATCTCCTCCTGATACGGATGCGGCAGAAACTGGCGCTGAACTAGGTTTTGCAGTTGTTTCCTTTACAGGCTCCGCATTTACAGGCTTGGTAGTAGCCCCCGATCTGGCAGACAAGTAATCCATCAGATCTTGTTTGGTTACGCGGCCTTCTGCCCCACTTCCCTTAATTGAATCTAAATCGCTCAGGGAGATTCCTTCTTCCGCAGCAATACTCTTTACCAATGGAGAATAAAATCGATCTGAGGAGCTAACATCAGGAGCAGAAGCCTCAGCTGGCTCCGCTTGCTCAGGTAATTGTTCAATCCCAGGAATTTCAGCAGAAATTGGAGCTTCTGAAGCCGGCTTGTTTTCCTGAACCGGCGGAGTAGAAATCGTTGTATCAACTGAAGCGTTCAGATCGGTTTCGATAATTGCGATTACCTGCCCCACCTGAGCCACGTCGTTTTCAACAAAAAGCTGTTTAACCAATTTACCGGCTACCGGCGAGGGCACCTCTGAATCCACTTTGTCGGTAGCGATCTCCAGAATAGTTTCGTCCAGTTTAATGGTATCACCAGGCTGTTTAATCCATTTAATGATGGTTGCCTCAGCAACACTTTCGCCCATTTTTGGAAGAGTTAATTGATATTCAGCCATAGGTGTTGGTTAGTTCCACAAAAATAAGCGAATTTTTTACTTAGGCGAAGTCTTCTCTAAGTAATTTATAGAGCATGATGAGTGCGCTGATCGCAGATCGCTCAATATTTTCTTTTCGCTTGGTACCGAACTGAAATTTTCTGCTGATGGTTTGAGAATTATTGGCTACCGCGATCCAGACAGTGCCCACCGGTTTTTCGGGCATACCGCCATCGGGGCCGGCAATTCCACTGATGGAAACGGAATAGTCGGCTTGGTATCGATGAATAACCCCTTTGGCCATTTCCTCTACCACCTCGGCACTTACGGCACCATGTGCAGTGAGTGTTTCATGCTTTACCCCCAACATGCTTTCTTTCATGTCGTAAGAATAGGCCACTGCACTTCCGGAAAACACGGTGCTACAGCCGGGATGCTGAGTAATCTGATGAGCCAAATAGCCTCCAGTACAACTTTCTGCAATTGCCAGTTTCAAATTTCGCTGCTCCATGAAATCCAGGATCACCTTTTCTATGGGAATATCCGTATCGCTGATTACATAGGGCGCAGCCAGTTTTTTGATCTCCGCAGCAATCAATTGCACTTCGTTTAGTAAAACAGCCCGGTCGGTACCGTAAGCACTTAACCTCAAACGAACCTGACCCAATTTTGGGAGATAGGCTAACTTAATGTGAGGGGGTAAAACATCTTCAATTGAGCTGATCTTTTCAGACAAAAACGACTCCCCGATTCCTGCAGTGAGCATGGTATGATGCACTATGTGTGGCAAGTTGAATTGTTGCTTGATTCTCGGAATCACTTCCTCTTCCATCAAATATTTCATTTCGAAGGGTACCCCAGGCAATGAAATGATAATTTTACCTTCTTGCTCGAACCACATGCCCGGGGCAGTTCCATTTCTATTGAGAAGGACTGTGCAATTTTCAGGAACATCGGCCTGTGCAATGTTGATAGGCAAAAGCGGAGCTTTAAAACGATCAAAAAGTATTTTAACCTGTTCGAGTGTTCCTTCGTCTTGCTTAAATCCCACTTCGAAATATTCAGCCAGAGTTTTTTTGGTGATATCATCCTTCGTAGGACCCAATCCACCGGTTAAAATTATAAGATCTGCACGTTTAGTGGCTGCTGATAAGGTCGAAAGAATGCCTTGTTTTTGATCTGAAATAGAACTGATTTGCTTTACGGAAACTCCAATCTCATTCAGTTTATTTCCAATCCAGGCGGAGTTCGTATCAATTACCTGACCAATTAAAATCTCATCCCCAATGGTTATAATTTCTGCCTGCATCTTAAAAATTACTAAAAAAGTCTCTTCGTTTACTCAATTTTAAATCTTGTAATATGGAAGCCCGTACCCTTAGGTCAACGGTATAGCTTCGGTATGTACCAAAAGGAATCCAACCAAAAGATAAATCCCAGCAATGTAAATCACGGTAAATGGATACTTGTGTTAAACTGATCTTTTTCTGCTGAAAATCCCAACCCGAGTTGTACACCACTTTCCATTTAGGAGTTACACTAAAATCGCCATTAAAATTGAGCGAATTGGTGGTATTGGCAACCAGACCGAATTTCGAATAATTAAAACTATAAGAAGCTCTGAAATTCCATGGAATATTAAAATCAACGAATGCGTTTTGCCCCCGGTTCAATAAATCTAATTGATTGGCCTGACCTGGTAATAAACCAAGGGCATCGGCTTTTTGATTTGTGGTTTTTTGTTTACTATTCGATTTCGAATTCAAACTAAAGTCAAGAGAGAATCCAAAATTGGTCACCCGGAGAAATTTCCCGGTGCTGAACGTGTATTTATCAATTTTTTTTCCTTGCTCATTTAACTGATAAGGATCGAAGGTACCAAAGAAATTGATTCCCATTTTTTGTTTAAACAAAGCAGTACGCCCCGAAAAATTGATCGGAGATAGTTTAAAAGAATCGAGTGCGAAATTGTAATTTCCTGAAAAGCTAAGTCCTTGAAGAATGGGGATTTTTTCTGGCTTGCCGGAAGAATCAGCTTTCGATTTTAGCTTAGCTTCGATGGTATTGTCTAATGAAAATCCAATGCCAGCTACCCGGCCACGACCAGGATAACCGTAAATTCCC
>JBEDFI010000039.1:0-11647 GCA_041175245.1 Bacteroidota bacterium | reverse complement strand
GCCGGATAAAACACCAAGCGCATTCGGCTGTCCAGATCATAGGAATTAAAGCCCGGATTGCCACCATTTCCCGGATGAAGGGAATCGGTCATTCTGGGCAAGATGAACAACAATACGATCATCACTGGGAAGGAGAAAATATTATAAACTGCAGAAATTCGAGCTCTTTTTTGTTCTTCATCCAGTGACCCTCTTAACACGATATAAGCCAAATACATGAGTGTAGAGATCGCTGCACTGTTCAGTTTGGGATCGTTAGGCCAGGGTGCTCCCCAGGTAAAATTAGCCCATATCATGCCGGTAGCCAAGCCTAAAAAGCCGAATACAATTCCAGCATTGACCATCTCAACCGCCATCAGATCGTGCTTTTGATCGCCTGAAGCCAAATACTTGATGCTATAAATTACGGAGACGAAATACAAGATGATCATGGTGAACCACATAGGCACATGAAAATATAAATTACGAATAGTCTCATGTAAGATCGGAAGGCGGGGCACCTCCAAGAGTAAGCCGGCAAGTATGGAATAAATTAAGAGCAGGGAGGCCAAAATTTTCCACCAGTTTTTACGCATAGCTCGAGCAATTAGTCACGCCAAAGGTAAGGAAATAAGAGTAAAGAAACGGCAATCACCATCACATTAATCAGGGCCAGTACGCCAATTTCATCCATACTCACCGAACGGTCCAGTCCATCCATGGCATTCTTGGAAAGTTTAATCAGGAGCATTAACAGAGGAATAATCACCGGAAAACTGAGAATAGCCATGAGCGTACCACTGTTATTGGCCTTTGCGGCAATGCCGGAAATTAGCGTGAAAACCACCGCAAAACTGACACTCCCCAGCAAAACGGCTAAAAAATAAAGGAGGGGGTCGCCCAAGGGATTTTTAAAAATCAAACTGTAGAAAAAAATAGCTAAAACCGACAAAAACATCATTAACAAGATGTTATACACTATTTTAGCCAAAATGATAGCTTGGGGCGATGCAATGGTGTATAAATACAACTGACGGCCACGGCTTTCCTGTATAAAACTTTTGGCGACTGCATTTACCGAAGCGAACAGCATGATGATCCAGAACAAAGCATTCCAGGTGAGGGGTGCAATCACTCTGAAAGAAAGGTAGCAGACAAAAATGGTGGAAACTACATACAATAAGATGCCGTTAAGCGCATAGCGTGAACGCCATTCCAACACAATTTCTTTCTGCAATAAAGCTGTAAGCTGTTTCACTAAACTCATTTCCGCAAAGATAAGTCATTTCGGGCAGGCTGCAATTCTCAATAAATTTTGTGCCTTGAAATCATGTTTTGCTCCAGCATGACAGGAATGAGTCAGGGGGACCTTTTTTAAGCTGGGATACGACGATCTACCAACCAAAACCAAAGTGGCGGAATTAAGGCTGGCAAGAACATACTGGTATAGCCTCCCGGCAAGACCGGACTTTTTTCGTACGAAACCAATTTATTAAAGGGCTTAGCAGCATGGAAATGATGATCGGCATGGCGGCTCAAATCGATCAAGAAATACCGACTGACCACCTTATCACTCTGCCAGGAATGCATTTCATTTACCCGCTCCTTATCATCCCGGCTCAAACCATAATGTTCAATATAATTGGTGTATTCTAAGAGCACATTCGCCAGTAAAGCCTGCAGTAAAACAACCAAAGCTACCTGTATTCCGAAAAAATAAGCGAGGAGAAGCGTCACTAATATTGCTCCTGCGATAACGGAAACAAGGTGGTTTTGTAAACCCCAACTCAGTCGTCCTTGTCTTTGTAAGCGTTCTTGTTCTAATTTGAACGATTGGGAAAACTGCCCACTGACTGTGCGCAAAAAGAAGGCATAAAAACTTTCCCCTTTACGAGCAGTAACCGGATCGTGGCTGGTGCCCACCCATTTATGGTGAATGCGTAAATGATGTACGTAGAAATAGGGATTGAAAACAGAAAAAAGAAGCAATCGACCCAAAAAATTCCAAAATGCTTGTTTTTTATGAATCAACTCATGCGCAATAACGATTCCCAGGCTACCAGATGCGGCTCCCGTAGAAATTGCGGCAGTGATGATCCAAACACCCGTCAAATACCCCTGATATACTCCATAAGCCAGACTTGAGATGGCCCCAAACTGAGCCATGACAACCAGCAGCATCAGAAAATCAGGGAGCACATCATCCGCACCTTGCTCATTGTTCTTATCCTCGGGAAGCCAAATTTCGGCGAAGGCCAAAATCACAAATACAAATACGAAATTACTTAAGCTATACCATGAACCCGTTAAATTTCCTGCAAAGGCAAGCCCCGCAGGGATCAGATTCAGGAAATATTTCCAGTTTCGGGAACGATCTGTTGATAGGCTGAGTGTCTCCATGGAAAATGAAGATACAAAAAAGACGTTATAACAAGGAAATTATTGTCCTTGTTTCAGTTCCATTTTCTCCGCAAAATGAGCGCAATAATCACGGAGATCTTCCACAATGGCTTCCTCACCGGTGGCTCTCAAAAAACTATCGCCCATGGTTTGGAGGGTTTCATAAAAAAAGCGTTTCATTTCATCAACCGGCATTTCTTTGGTCCACAAATCAATACGAAGAGAGTTTTTGTATTGTGCATCCCAAAGTGCCAACATCATCGATTTTACCGGAAGCGCTTCCTTGTTGCTTGAATCGGTTGATTCCCATAAAATAGATTCTGGAACGTTTTGATCATCCAGTTCGATGGTTAATTTGATTTCGGCTTTTTTCATGTTAAAATTTTTGGATGAGATAGATCATCAGTAGCACAAAGATGATGAATAGCCCTTCAACAATCCAAATCCGTTTTAGGTCTTTCAGGTAGAATCGGAAGAAAATGTCAGAAAGCAGACATAAAATCAGCAAGATCATCAGTGGGATGCTCCCCAATAGCCGCCAGCCCTCTTTATCGGCAAATATCCATAAATAAGCCAGCCCTGTGATTAACAGAGCGGCTAGTAGATTAAGCGGAGTAAGCCGGATGCGCTGCATGGCGCAATTTAACACTTAGTAGCGAACAAAAGTCAACTTTGCTGCCGTAAACTGATAAGGTATTTGTTCAGCGCAATTGCAATCTCTGGTTTCGAGGAAAAGTGTTTTTTGATCTTCCAATTTCACAATTAATGAATTGTTCGGGAAGGTACCCTGAGCTGGATAAGCTGGGTCGTAAGATAAGTAGAGCGGATCAAAGCAATAGATTTTGCCATCCACTTTCACATCTTTAAATGCACGGTTGATTTCGCCCGTATTGTTCTGGTTAAATTTCCAAACACCCGGACCAAATACCGGAACCGAAGTTCCTGAAGAGATGTGCAACTCAGAAGGTTTAATGTAATCTTTCACAAAAGAAATATGTGGGCTTTCCGGAAATTTAGGTGCCCCTTTTTTATACCATCTACCCTGAAGGGCGCCAATAAGGTCCTGATTAATCTCGCCTGCCAAAGGAAGTTCGGTTCTCAATACCCCATCATATTGAGAATTTGGAGGGCCCATGAGGCGTGTCTCCAGCTGGCTACGAACCGATTGTTCAAAATAGTCTAAGGGAGATACGCCTTGATTATTCAGATATACCCCCATATCCAAGGCCTGCTGACCAGGAACTGTATTGCTGTACCCGATCAGCTCTCCGCTTTGAATCTCCATGGAAACTTTTTTGATGCAGGATTTAACCATCACGGTACCTGCTGAGTATTGCTCACAAGTTGCATTATTGCCGAATGCCTGCATCAACTTTGGTGTTAAGCTCGATATATGGCCAAAAATTAGCGTACTTTCTCCATTTATACCAAAAGTGAGCGAATAATCTGCCGTTTCGTTTGCCTCTCCGGGATTATACACACTGGAGCGAATCTCAGACAAGTGCAGATTTCCCGGTGAAAAAATGGTGACTGGTTTTATATCCTTTACATAATAAAATCCCATGTGGTCATTGGGAAAAACATGTCCCGGGGGACCAACTGAGCCCAAAGGTGTAAGGGATATAAATTCGTCCATGGCAATAGGCAAATGATCCAGGCTGCCTTTTTTGAGATAGAATTTGGACAGGTCTTTGCGACAGTTCTGCATGAAAATGCCAAGTGAGAAAATAAAAAACAATGAAAGCAATTTCCTTTTCATAATCGTAATTAACTATAAAGTAAATACGACGAAAATGGAATTTTATTGTTTTAGCATGTACATACCGAATTAAACCGCGATGGCTAGCTACCGAAACGTTTATTTTTGGCCTTGGCGGTTTTGCCTTTCAGAGTGGATTTGGGTTTAGGTCGATCTCCTTTGGTATTTTTGAGTTTTTTCTCGTGGAAAGCGCCCTTAAAATCAGGATTTTCTTTGCGTTTCTGCAGGTCAATTTCCCGGGCCATCTCCTGGCGTTCTGCATAAGGTGTTTCTTCTATAAACACTTCCTCAGGAATTTCGACTGCAGAGATAGACTGTCGGATGAGTTTTTCAATTTTTTTAACGTAGTACTTCTCTGCTTCGGTGCAAAAGGTAATGGCTTCTCCGCTCTTGTATGCTCGGCCAGTGCGGCCAATACGGTGTACATAATCTTCGATCACAATTGGCACATCGAAGTTGATCACATGGCTCACATCGGCTACATCCAGGCCACGGGCAGCCACATCGGTGGCTACTAAAATACGTACCGCACCTTCCTTGAAGGCCTGAATAGAGTTGATCCGTGTATTTTGACCTTTATTAGCATGAATCACCCGAACCTGCTCCGTACCATATTTACGTTCCAGGTAATGAAAAATATTATCCGCTACTGTTTTGGTTTTACAGAAAATAATGAGTCGCTGGAATGCCTCGTCATCCTTCAGTAAATGCTGTAAAAGATTGAGTTTCGTTTTAAGGTTTGGCACGAAATAGAGTGCCTGTTGAACGGTATGTGCTGGGGTAGCTTGAGGAGCTGCCTCAATCCGCAAAGGAAATTTCAAGAAATCGCCCGAAATTTTTTCGACTAAAGCACTCATGGTGGCAGAAAACAACAGGTTTTGGCGCTTTCTGGGTACCACCTCTAAAATCCGGTGGATAGAGCCAATAAAGCCCATGTCCATCATTTTATCTGCTTCGTCCATCACCAAAAACTGCAAGTACTTGGTCACGATATGTCCTGCCAAGTACAAATCTAGAAAACGACCCGGACTGGCTACTATTACATCTACCCCTTTCTCCAGTTCGGCAATTTGGGTTTTAGGCCCTAAGCCACCATACAAAACAACCGTACGCAGATCGGTGTATTTGGCAAACAGACGGATATGCTCTTCAATTTGCATGGCCAGCTCACGGGTTGGTGCCAAAATCAATGCCCGGGCATCCATCCCTTGCGCATATTTCAGCTTCATAAGCATGGGCAACACATAAGCAGCCGTTTTACCGGTCCCTGTTTGAGCAATTCCCATGATATCTTGACCCGACAAAATGGGCGCAATGGCCTTCTCCTGGATGGGTGTAGGCACAGAATAACCCGCCTCCGCTACTGCATTCAGAATTTGTCGATTCAGTTTAAAGTCTTCAAAACTTTTGGCCATAGGCGCAAAGATAGTCTTTTAAGCAGCAATCCATTTGTCTTAAGATACTCAACGGAGCATTTCATTCTTTACCCCATACTGACAAGCTGCAAACGATCCTACTACTTAGACTCAATCTAAATAATTAACTTTGCTCTCCATTTCATCCATATCAATGGCAAAAGTTTCCATCAATTTAGCAACCGGTTCATTACAAAAAGAAGATCTCATTGTAGGCATCGATTTAGGCACGACCAATAGTTTGGTAGCTTTTATCAATCCCGATGGAAATCCGCAGGTGATCAATGATACCGGCAAGGGGCTTTTGGTGCCTTCCATTGTGCATTTCAATCCGGATGGAAGTATTTTGGTAGGAACTGATGCCAAAGAATTTTTGACTACTGATCCCGAGAACACCATTTTCTCCGTAAAAAGATTACTAGGCCGCTCTTATCAGGACATTGCCCGCTACCGCGATTTCTTTTCTTACAAAGTGATTGATGACAATAGCGAAAGTTTAGTGAAGATTAAAGTGGGGGATAAATTCTATACCCCGATAGAACTTTCGGGCTTGATTTTAAAAGAACTTAAGGAACGGGCCGAGCATGCGCTCAAAACCCCGGTAAGCCGTGCGGTAATTACTGTTCCGGCCTATTTTAACGATAGCCAGCGTCAGGCCACCCGCGATGCCGGGAAATTAGCCGGGTTAGATGTGTTAAGAATCGTAAACGAACCTACTGCTGCTTCGCTGGCCTACGGCATTGGCTTGAATCCGGAAGAAGAAAAAACTATTGCGGTATACGATTTGGGCGGCGGCACCTTCGATGTTTCCATCCTGAAAATACAAAATGGCATTTTTGAAGTATTATCAACCAATGGCGATACGTTCCTGGGCGGCGACGATTTCGACCGGGCCATTCTCAATTACTGGATTGCCGAAAATAAATTAGACCCCGAAGCTCTCGCAAAAAATCAGGCACTCAACCAAGGCTTACGTCTTAAAGCTGAGGAAGCCAAAAAAGCACTCAGTTCACAAAATTTGTACAACGACTCGTATCATGGTATTCCGCTGACCATCAGCAAAAGCAAATTTGAAGAACTCATCACCCAAAAGGTACAGGAGACTCTCATTTGCTGTCGAAAAGCCCTTGCTGATGCCGGCTTAAAACCTGCAGAAATTAATGAAGTAATCATGGTGGGGGGCTCCACCCGTACTCCGTTGGTGAAGCAAAGCGTAGCCGAGTTCTTTGGGAAAGCGGTACACGATCAAATCAATCCGGATGAGGTGGTGGCCTTGGGCGCTGCTATTCAATCGGATATTTTAGCCGGAAACCGAAGTGATATTTTATTACTGGATGTAACTCCGCTTTCTTTGGGCATTGAAACCATGGGCGGTTTGATGGACGTAATCATTCCCCGAAACTCGAAGGTACCCACCAAAGCCGGACGCCAGTATACTACTTCTGTAGACGGACAGGTGAACATGAAGATCTCGGTTTTTCAAGGGGAACGCGATTTGGTGAGCGAAAACCGCAAACTGGCCGAATTTGAACTGAAAGGTATCCCGGCCATGCCGGCAGGTTTACCCAAAGTTGACATCAACTTTCTCTTAAATGCCGATGGTATCTTGACTGTACAGGCAGTTGAACTCCGCTCGGGCATTAAACAGGAAGTGGAAGTAAAACCGAGCTACGGCCTCAGCGATGAGGAAGTAGAACAAATGCTACTCGACAGCATTCAGCATGCGCAAGAAGATGTACGGCAACGCATGCTGATTGAAGCAAGAACCGAAGGTGAACAAATGCTGTATACTGCTGAACGTTTTGTGGAGAAAAATTCGGCTTACCTGCAGGAAAACGAAATCATTCAAACCAAAAACCACATCGAAGCCCTCAAAGCTAGTTTGAGTGCCGGCGAAAAAGACCTGATTCACGCCAAAATTGATGCACTGAACGAATATACCCGTCCTTTTGCTGAACGGGTAATGGATATGGCGATTGGCCAAGCCATGAAGGGGAAGCAGATCGAATAGACTGATTGCGGAGCAGCCGATCGCATTTTATGATGAGTAATTTATGGCGAAGCTCTGGAGACCTAATCCCTCACATCCGGCATTTTCTGTTCTTTACGCTTAACCAAGTCCACTTTGCATAATAAATTGACAGGTAGGCAGTTAAAAAAATAAGTTGCAACATTATTAAACAATAAATGGTAACTTTAATTAACACTGCAAACCGAAGCTGGTCTATATAAGCTTCCTTATAGATTAAGATCATGCAACAAGCTCAGACCCCGTTCTTTAATAAATTATATCGTTTGTTTCTATCAGATGAAACGAAAGCGAAAAGTGAAAATGTGATCACCCTGATTGCCATTGGTAGCTTTATCCTGCATCTGCTCGTTATTTTCTGCGTCAGGATGGGGATATTCGATTTGCAAAATTATTCCTCACTACTCGGAAATCCGATCGGTGCCATTTACACCCCCTTTTCCTTTATCCTGATTTACGAAGTCTATCTGCTAATCTATAATCTGCCTCGCTCCATTACCACCTATATCGGGAAGCAGTATGAAATCATGACACTGATTATTATCCGAAGGGTGTTTAAAGATTTGTCTAATCTGGAACTCAGCTCAAACTGGTTCAGTATTAAAGACGATTTACAATTCACCTTTGACATCGTTGCTTCTGTTGTACTTTTCTTGCTGATTTTCATTTTCTTCCGCCTGAGCAGAAAAAATCACCAAAACAACCTAGATGAACAAATTTTGCCTGAAGTGAGTCGCTTCGTTCATTTCAAAAAACTGGTTGCGCTCTGTTTGGTACCGCTGCTGCTCCTGGTTGGAGGCTACAGTTTCGTTAACTGGACTACTGAGAACTTTTTTACCGTACACGCTCCCGGCGCTTCTTTAACCGACATCAACAACATATTTTTCGACACCTTCTTTACCATTCTTATCCTGGTAGATGTCTTGCTTTTACTTTTCTCCCTGAGGCATACAGATCAGTTTCAAAAAGTTTTCAGAAACTCAGGATTCATCATCTCAACCATCCTCATCCGCCTGTCTTTTGGGGTGGAAGGCTTACTTAATACCCTGCTGATTTTATCTTCGGTAGTATTTGGCGTACTGATTTTATCGATCTACAATCTGTACGAGAAAGATCATTCGGCTAAAAGCCCAAAATAGTGCACGAAGAAGTTGAATAAGGGAATTTGAAGCCTTAACGATTGATTAATTTGGCCACGTATTTCCCAATGATGTCAAACTCAAGGTTTACTGTACTGCCGGCTTCCACCTGTTTCAGATTGGTATGTTCGTACGTATAGGGAATGATCGCTACTGAAAAGGCGTTATCTTTAGAACCGAGTACCGTTAAACTGATGCCATTTACACAAATGGACCCTTTTTCAACCGTCAAATTTCCGGTAGTTGCATCATATTGAAAGGTATAAATCCAGCTGCCATCTTGTTCAATAACCGAAAGACAAGTAGCTGTTTGATCCACATGACCCTGTACAATATGTCCATCCAGTCGGCCATTCATGGGCATGCAGCGTTCCAAATTGACCAGGTCACCTTCTTTTAGTTGACTCAGATTGGTTTTAGCAAGCGTTTCAGCAATGGCCGTTACGGTGTGCACACCAGGTTTAAGATCCACCACGGTAAGGCAAACACCATTATGGGCTATACTCTGATCAATTTTCAATTCATCAGAAATTTCCGAACGTATGCTTAAGTGCAAATTGCCGGCTTCGCTTTGCAGCCTTTCTACCCGGCCGAGGGTTTCTATAATTCCGGTGAACATTAGCGTTGGGTTCTATTTTTTTTCCAGGAAGCTGCTGTTTTGGTTAGCGAAGCTTCAATTGATTGTTGGGGCTTTTGCTGCATGAGCTGTCCGGCAACCAAGGCAGCAACCAAGGCTTCTGCTTCATTTTCCTGCACCAGATTCTCGGGCTGGAAGTATTTTTTAACAAAGTGGGTATCGAAGTTGCCCGAAGTAAAGGCTTGATGTTTCATCACAAATTTACCGAAGGGCAAGGTGGTTTCAATCCCCGTAATCTGGTATTCCTCAATCGCTCTGATCATTCGTTCAATGGCTTCTTCCCTATTTTTTCCATAGGTAATCAGCTTGGCAATCATTGGATCATAATAAATCGGGATCTCCATCCCCTCTTCAAAACCATCATCTACCCGAACGCCCGGCCCTTGTGGCAAGCGATAGGTTTGCAAGGTCCCGATATCCGGAAGAAAATTATTACATGGATCTTCGGCGTACACCCGCAATTCAACCGCATGTCCAT
The DNA here is from genome assembly GCA_041175245.1 of Bacteroidota bacterium. GTDB lineage: Bacteria > Bacteroidota > Bacteroidia > Sphingobacteriales > Sphingobacteriaceae > JAIPAN01. The sequence continues at coordinate 1,811 of JBEDFI010000039.1, read as the reverse complement.
TAATGGCTAAATCTTCCTGCCTGAAAGTCAATTCTTCGCCACGGGCAATTTTGATCTGTTCTTTTACCAAATCTAGCCCGGTGATCATTTCCGTAACCGGATGTTCTACCTGCAAGCGAGTATTCATCTCGAGGAAATAGAAATTTAGGTTTTCATCCAAAATGAATTCAACAGTTCCTGCGCCAATATAATTACATGAACGAGCCACATCCACCGCACATTTACCCATCTGTTCCCGAATTTCGGGAGTTAATACGGCAGATGGCGCTTCCTCTACCACCTTCTGATGGCGGCGCTGCACCGAACATTCGCGTTCAAAAAGATGTACAATATTGCCGTGGGTATCTCCCAATACCTGAATTTCGATATGCCGGGGCGAAGAAACATAGCGTTCAATAAATACAGAACCATCGCCAAAAGCCGAAGTAGCCTCAGAAACGGCTAGTTTCATCTGTTCCTCAAAATCTTCTACCCGATCTACTATGCGCATCCCTTTACCACCACCACCGGCAGCTGCTTTGATCAGAATCGGAAAACCAACTTCCCGGGCCCTGTTCTTTGCCTCCTGGACATCGGTAATCGCTTCCTCCGTTCCAGGAACCATGGGTATGTTATAAGCAAGGGCCGCTGCTTTGGCAGATAATTTATTTCCCATGATTTCCATCGCCTCCGGGGAGGGACCGATCAGGATAAGTCCGGCTTTTTTTACCTCACGGGCAAAGGCCGCATTTTCTGATAAAAATCCGTACCCGGGGTGAATAGCTTCAGCACCGGTTTGTTTACAAGCCTCCAAAATCTTTTCAAAAACTAAATAGGATTGATTGGAAGGCGCCGGACCGATACAGATCGCTTCATCTGCATAACGAACGTGCAACGCATTACGATCAGCTTCCGAATATACCGCCACGGTTTGGATGCCCATTTCACGAGCAGAACGCATAATGCGCAAGGCAATTTCACCGCGATTGGCAACCAGGATTTTTTTCATTAGCACAAAGTTAATCGTTTAACTGATTTTCTGGAGCGTTTGAATCGTATATGTGATCATATCTGGAGATACATCCAAATGTGTCACAAAACGAACCAGCTGGCGACCAAAAGTACTACATTTTACACCCTTATCAGCCATTTTTTGTACAAAATCAGCAGCTGAAACACGGTCATCTAACTCAAAAATCACAATATTGGTATCCACCGGCATCAGCGATTTTACATAGGATTGTTGAGCCAGTGCATCACCCAGCTGTCGGGCATGTTGATGATCAATAGTTATTCGTTCCACCTGATGATCTAAAGCATAGATTCCGGCAGCGGCCATATACCCTGCCTGTCGCATACCGCCTCCAAATACTTTCCGAACCCGGCGAGCCTGTTGGATGGTTTCCTTACTGCCCAGCAACACCGATCCGACCGGAGCACCCAGGCCTTTTGATAAACAAATGGAGATACCGTCAAATAAGCGCCCGTAATCTTTTGGCTGATCGCCGCTTGCCACCAACGCATTGAACAGACGAGCACCGTCCAGATGTAATTTCAAGCCCTTTTGCTTGCACAACTGAGCAATGGGTTCAATTTGCGAGATCGTATAAAAACTTCCGCCACCACGGTTTACGGTATTTTCCAATACGACTAAGCTTGTTCGTGGATAATGAATATTATTCGGATTGATATGAGCTTCGATATCTTGAACGGTCAAGCGCCCGCGATCACCATACAACAAACGCACCGAAGAGGCCGAATTAAACGCGATCCCACCCCCTTCATACCGATACACATGCGCCGTTTCATCTATAATTACTTCGTCCATGGGC
>JBEDFI010000038.1:0-11781 GCA_041175245.1 Bacteroidota bacterium | reverse complement strand
TTGATTTTCTATATAAAGATATGTTAGATAAACTGGAAGCCATTAAGGTACGCTGGGAAGAGGTGGAGCGTGAGCTGAGCTCGCCGACGGTGATGAGTGATATGAAGCGTTTTGCGCAGTTGAACCGGGAGTATAAGGAGTTGACGCGGATTGTGGAGGAGTACAAGGTGTACCGCAACATGGTGAGTAATATTGAGGCGAACAAACAGATTTTGGCTACGGAGAAGGATGAGGAGCTGCGGGAGATGGCGAAGCTGGATTTGGATGAATTGCTGGAAAAGCGGGAGTTGAAGGAGGAGGAGATCAGGGTGATGTTGATTCCGCAGGACCCGGAGGATGCGAAGAATGCGATTGTGGAGATCCGCGGGGGTACGGGTGGTGATGAGGCAGCCTTGTTTGCAGGCGACTTGTTTAGGATGTATAGCCGATTTTGCGAGCGTAAGGGCTGGCGGATTGAGGTAATGGATGTGACGGAGGGCACTTCGGGCGGGTACAAGGAGGTGGTGTTTGAGGTGCAGGGGGAAGAGGCCTACGGGCAGCTGAAATATGAATCGGGGGTTCACCGGGTGCAGCGGGTACCGGATACGGAAACGCAGGGCAGGGTGCATACCTCGGCGGCCAGTGTGGTGGTATTGCCAGAGGCGGATGAATTTGACGTGGAGATCAATATGAATGATATTCGTAAGGATTTGTTTTGTTCTTCGGGTCCGGGTGGACAGTCGGTGAATACGACGTATTCTGCTGTTCGTTTAACGCACATTCCTACCGGAATTGTGGCACAGTGTCAGGATGAGAAATCGCAGTTGAAGAATTTTGATAAGGCTTTATCGGTTTTACGGAGCCGTATTTATGAGCTGGAGCTGGCTAAACGGAATGCGGAGACGGCAAGCAAGCGTAAAACGATGGTGAGTTCGGGCGATCGTTCGGCAAAGATTCGTACCTACAATTATCCGCAAGGGCGGGTAACGGAGCACCGTATCGGGTTAACGATCTATAATTTGCCGGATGTGATGAATGGCAATATTCAGGAGGTGATTGATGCCTTGCAATTGGCCGAAAATGCAGAAAAAATGAAAGAGGGCACGGTGGCCTAATTTTTTGATTATTATTTGCAGCCTTTAGTTTATAACGCTATATTTGCCTCACTTTTCTGAAAAAAATCAGAAATTTCGTTCTAATAAAAGATGATCTCGTAGCTCAGCTGGTAGAGCATAACACTTTTAATGTTGGGGTCCTGGGTTCGAGTCCCAGCGGGATCACTCTTACGGACCGGTAGTTCAGCTGGTTAGAATGCCGCCCTGTCACGGCGGAGGTCGCGGGTTCGAGTCCCGTCCGGTCCGCAAAGAACGAACAAAACCCTCTCAGGATTTCCTGAGAGGGTTTTTTGTTTGGTATGCAAATGGGAGCAAAGGTGTATTTGCTTACTTTTTTACATACTTCTCCATAATTCTCTTGCTTATTTACTAAAAATATTAGTAAATTGGTTCCCCAATCTTTTTCGTGTTAAAACATCGTATTCATACTCAAAATGAGGAACTGGAGCCTCTGAGCAATCCTGGTAAGGCATCAGGTTTTGTTTCTCCTGCCGAAGATTATATGGCGGGTCGGTTGAATATTTTGGAGCGATTGGTGAAGGATCCGGTGAATACGTATTATGCGGAAGCGACGACCGATGAACTGATCGCTCTGGGAATTTCTAAAGGAACCTTGTTTGTGTACGATACTTCCATCAAACCTAAACACAATTCTTTAGTACTGGTATGGTACCGTGGCGAGTGGAAGGTAAGGCAGCTTTATCTTTTGGGGAAGCAGGTGTTTTTGGGTACGGGTAAAGCGGATGAGGAACCTGAAGGGGTACAGCCGGATGAACTGCTGATACGCGGAGTGATTACCTGGAGCTGCCGTCCGCATGGATCTAAACCTACATGTTATGTTCGCTCTTGTTGATGGTAATAATTTCTATGTGTCTTGCGAACGGCTGTTCCGGCCCGAACTGAATGGGAAACCGGTGGTGGTTTTATCCAATAATGATGGCTGTATTATTTCCCGCAGTAATGAGGCCAAGGCGCTCGGTATCAAAATGGGGGTACCCTATTTCAAGGTCAAGGAGTTAATCGAAAAGGAAAGGGTAGCGGTATTCAGCAGTAACTATACCTTGTACGCCGACATTAGTGCACGTTTGATGAATAACCTGGCCCGCTTTACGCCGGATGTGGAGGTGTACAGCATTGATGAGTGTTTTTTGCAGTTTACAGGGATGTACGACCTTCACGCGTATGCGCATGATCTTAGGGAAGCAGTTATCCGGAATACGGGCATTCCGGTGAGTGTAGGTTTGGCACCTACCAAAACCCTGGCCAAGCTGGCGAATAAGATCGCGAAGAAATCTGAAAGCGGGGTTTGTATACTGGATACGGAGGAAGCGATTGACCGGGCTACGCATCGTTTCCCGGTATCCGATCTATGGGGAATCGGGAGGGCTTACCAGCTGAAACTGGAACTGGAAAATATTTATACGGCTGCTCAATTACGCAGTCAAACGGAGTTGTGGGTGAAACAAAAACTGACCATCCAGGGGCTGCGGATGTGGCACGAGCTCTGGGGCAGAAGCTGTATCCCTCTAAAAGAAGTACTGGAACGCAAACAGGCCATCTGCACCAGCCGGTCATTCGGTAAACTGAGCAATAAGCTGGAGGAATTGATTGAAGCGACCACCGCCTATGCCAGCCGGCTGGCAGAGAAACTGAGAGCAGACAGCAGTTGTGCTACGGTACTTACTGTTCAACTTCTGACCAACCGCTTTAGAAAAGACTTGCCTCAGTATCATCCCACCATCAGTTTGGCCCTCCACCACCCGGTCAACAATACCCCCGACCTGGTGAAAGCCTCGGTGAGGGGATTGAAGTCGATTTACGATCCCCACTTTCAGTACAGCAAGGTGGCAGTGATGGTGACCGGTCTGATTCCGGAGCAGGAAGTTCAGTTAAACCTGTTCACCGAATGGAACGGACCAAAGCATAATCAGTTGAGTGAGCTGATGGACCGGATCAATACCTATTACGGCAGCGGCACCTTACGGCTGGCTTCGGAAGGGTTCCGAAAACGCTGGGCAATGAAACGGGAGAATGTGAGTCCGAATTATACCACGGATTGGGGGGATATTTTGAGGGTGGGCTGATAAAGAATACCTCTGAGTATATGATCCCCCGACCACACCTGGAGACCCGAGTCTGTTTTTTACAGCCAGCACTCAATGAAATCCACATTACCTGTTTGCTCAAATAAAAGCCGTATCTTGCAGCAATCTGAGGGCAATGGTTCTCTAGCCCTGTATTTGACAACATATTTTTTTACATGCAATTTCAAAATTTAAACCTGATTGAGCCCATTTTAAAGGCGCTTAATGAAGAAGGATACCATACGCCCACACCTGTTCAGGCGCAAGCAATTCCACAAGTATTAGCAGGCAAAGACTTATTGGCCTGTGCACAAACCGGTACCGGTAAAACAGCCGCTTTCAGTATTCCTATTTTACAGCTATTAAGCGCCAACAGATCTGCCGATAAAAAGAAGATCCGTAGTTTGATACTGACGCCCACCCGGGAGTTGGCTATCCAGATCGGTGAAAGTTTCAAGGCCTATGGCCGACACCTGCACTTGACCAGCACGGTCATTTTTGGCGGGGTGAGTCAGGGTGCACAGGTGGCAGCCATACAGAAGGGCACCGATGTGCTTGTTGCTACTCCCGGCAGGTTATTAGATCTAATCAACCAGGGCTACATCAACTTAAAAGAGATTGAGATCTTTGTACTGGATGAGGCAGACCGGATGCTCGATATGGGTTTTATTCACGATGTGAAAAAGTTATTGGCCATTTTGCCTTCTCACAGGCAGTCACTGTTCTTTTCGGCTACCATGGCTCCCGAAATTATCAAGCTTGCCGAGACTATCCTAAAAAATCCTTCCAAGGTAACCGTTACGCCGGTTTCTTCTACCGTAGAAATTATTCAACAGCAAGTATATTTTGTAGATAAGGGCAATAAGAATGCACTTTTGGTCGATATTTTAGCCAATCAAGACATTAAAACGGCTTTGGTATTTACCAGAACCAAGCATGGCGCTGATAAGGTGGTAAAAGTATTGTTAAAACATCGAATCACTGCAGAGGCCATTCATGGTAATAAAGCACAAAATGCCCGTCAACGTGCCTTAAACAATTTTAAGTCGCAGGTAACCCGGGTATTGGTAGCCACCGACATTGCAGCCAGGGGGATTGATGTAGACGAGCTGGAATACGTAATCAATTATGAACTGCCAAATGTTGCCGAAACCTATGTGCATCGCATTGGCCGTACGGGCCGTGCCGGCGCCGAAGGTACCGCCTATTCTTTTTGCGATGCAAGCGAGAAGCCATACTTAGCAGATATTGAAAAGCTCATTGCCAAGAAAATTCAGGTGGTGGAGGCCCATGCCTATCCTTTAACCGACCACCATCCCGTTAAACCAGCGGCAAATCCCCGGCCCCCCAAGCATCAACATGCTCAGCCAGCACAAAACCGGACATCAAAAAAGCCTTCAAACCGATCGTGGCGAGCCAAGCGAAATGCAAAATCGGGTACTTGGGGAAATTGATACAAGGGTAATTCTATGGGTTTATCATTTTGGGTAGACGACGAGTTGCTATGTCATCTTTGTCCCTGATTTCTAATAACAGAACACCCCCATCCTCTTTTTTTGAGACTTCAGCGCTACCTGGGCTGATATCTAAAGATGACTTACAAGCGGGCTTAAATAATTCATGTCTATTAAATTTGATGATATGTGAAATAGTAATTCACATAATTTAGTATCGATAAATAATTAAGCATCATTAAGTTTGATGATCGTTGGATAGCCAAATGAAGAGATTATTTCCTTTTTTAGTTGTACTTATATTTTTTAACACCGCTGTTTTAGCAGAGGGAAAGTATCTGAACTGGTTTGATATCACCACCAAGACGAGAAAACGGATAGATCTGGGAGGCGGGAAATTACAGGCGGAGTATTTACCTGGACAATGGCAAAACATCAAGACTGTACAAATAGACAGTATCTCTGTCTCCCACCTTCCGCCAAGAATTAGTACGCATTTTTTCAATCTGAATAACGGTAAACTCCGAGTGGCAGTGGCCGGAACCGGCCTGGTGTATGATTTTGATGAGACCAATGGAATTTTAAGCAGGATAGACCGAACCTTTTATGCGGGATATAATTTTGGAGCTGCCGTTTTTCTCCGTCAGGATACTCTATACAGTTTTGGGGGTACAGGTTTTTGGAATTTCAGTAAGGCGTTGACGTATTTCGATGAATCTGCAGGAGAATGGGAAAATATTAAAGCTCAAAATCTTGGTCCTCAAGCTACCTTTAACGGTTTTCATGGATATGACAAACAATCTGATTTGTTTTTTTCTGGGGGTTCTGAATTTCAATTTTTTCTAAAAGATGAGCCGACTAAGCGAGATAAACAATGCTATGCGTTTAATTTTAAGACCCATACCTGGACGTTATTGGGGGATATTCTGCCAGAATTACTCCAAGCAGAAGCGAGAGAAATTCTTTGGACCGGCAAGTACTTTATACAATTTTCAGGAGATATCATTTACATCATAGATCCAGTTAACAATCAGGTTTCCCGGTACCAAAGTGTCACTCAGCGCTATCAGCCCGCCCCACTAATGTACGCTCACGATGGACTGGTTTATTTATATTGGGACCAGGAAGGCGGTAAGCGGATTACTTTTTCTGTTTCAGAATTAATGAAACACTCACAGCTTATTGGCAATTTTTACTCGCCAAGTTCTAATTTGATCTATTACATTGGAGGGGGTGTCGCCTTGATTCTTTTAATGATTGTATTCAATTTCTTTAAAAAGAGTCGCAGGAAAAATTATATAGACCTGGATGCGCAAGAATTGTCATTGTTGAAAGCGCTTTTATCTGCCGATTCAACAGGGCTAAGTACAGTTGAGGTAAATGATTTGTTGGGCCTTTCGAACAAGACGTTAGATAACCAGCGGCGATTACGGCTCAATATTATTTCGAATATTAATCATAAACTGTTTTTGAAATATCGTGTAGAATTTGCTGTAATCCGTAGGCCTTCGGCCCTCGACAAAAGACAAAGTTTATATTCACTTGATCCGGAAATTGCACAATACTTAAAACCGATCGTTTAAACATCGCTTGCGATCGGTCTAACTATGTGAATCACCTAATTCACTAAAATAATTTATTTAGCGGTCTTCCTCAGTTTTAGATTTGTTAGATACCAATATCCTGTAATGAAAAAATTCCCGCTGTTTATATTCTCCGGATTATTTCTCTTGGCTTGTTCAAAAGATGTGGCCATACCTAACCGTATTTTAACAACTAATACACTTCCGATTGTGGGGGGAACACTAACACCTGCCTCGGGTAGTTTTAAAAATGGTGATCGGGTTCAACTTCTTGCCAAGCCAGCTCCCGAATACTTGTTTAAAGAATGGCAAGGAGATCTAAGAGGAGACATTAATCCATCAGAATTTATGATGGATGCAGATAAATCAATAACAGGGGTATTCCAAAAGAGATCGTATCCATTAAGTTTAGAAATTGAAGGTCAGGGTACTGTTGATGAATCTATTTTAATAGTGGCCCCCGATGCCAGAATTACCAATTATCCCTCAGGTACCACGGTAAGACTTCTTGCCAACCCGGTTTCTGGCTGGTCATTTAAAGGATGGATTGGCGATGTGAATGGTTCGGCAAACCCGCTTGACTTGAAAATAGAAAAAGGAGTTAATTTGAAGGCAGTATTTGAGAAGGTATATGTTAAATTACAAGTGGTGCTGTCGGAAGGAGGCACACTGGAGATAAAATCTGAGAAATCTAATCAGACGAAACTCCTTGATGTGAGCCAGTCAGTTGAGTATGAATATGGAGATAAATTAACCTTTACTGCGAAATCTACGTCCGGGTATTTGTTCGATGGTTGGAGTGGGGTAATAAACGAAAGAGCCAACTTGATCGAAAGTCAGACATTTACTATCAATCAAAACTCAGATTTAAGTGTATTCTTTGTGAAAATGAATTCAGGTAAAAAACTCATTCGCAATCAATTTTCGGATGAAACAATGCTTGATTACCGGACTGGGGATCATTTTATTGTTTGGTGGGACAAACGCTATGATCAAAATCATAAAGCTAAGGATGTATTGAAGTGGGCCGAGTTTACCCGGCAGAAGGCTCTTGCTTGGGGAATGGAAACTCCTGTTGGTTCAGACAACTATTTTTTAAACATGTACCTTCATCTGAAAGGAACTCAAGGTGCTGGTACGGATGTGTTCAATGATGATTGGGGACAGGGAGTAGGTACAGATCGTTTTGGACTGCCCTATTATACTGCACCTGTTTCGATTAATCGAATTCCGATCTATCCTGATTTCTGTACCGTTGGAAATGTTTTACATGAGTGTTTCCATTTAATGCAATATAAAGGATCAAACACCTACCGAACATTTAATTATTCCGAATTAGACTTCAGGTGGTACATTGAGGCCAGTGCCAATTGGTTTGAAGCGATTTCAGCAAAAATCAATACCAGCACTAACCAAACAGGTACTTATGATAGTGTACCCTCTTATTTGTTCCAACCCCAACTTGCTTTATGGAGTTTCGGATACCAAACTAATGGTGCAGCTACCTGGAGCAGGGCAGTACATGGGTATGGTGCTCAAATATTTTTACTTTATCTTACCTGGAATAATCTTGTATCAGAAGATTTTTATGCCAAATCGTTTTATTCTAAAACGACCATGTCCCCTCAAGAATATCTGTATAAAAACATCCCTAATTTTGAAAATGTATTCCGTCAGTTTGCCTTGAACATTGTGGTTAAAGACAAAATACCAAGTTTAGATGCCGCCGCAATTGTGAAGAGAGAAGAAGCTTGGTCAGCAAACTATAAAGCATGGGGCAATGCCAATGCCAACGGCGAAAGTGACGATAATAGATATGCATTCAAACTTAAGGATCAAGGGACCAATGGGTTTGTATCTCCAGCCGAAAAACCTCAGGCTTGGTCATACTCAGTTACAAAGTTGGAAAATACAGCTCTTCAAAACTACAAGATTGAATTTGTCGGGGATCAATTTGGCAGTAACGGTACCGCTTCAAGCTTTTATTTAGGTTATATAATTGATCAAGGCGGTAAGTATACTTATTCAAACATTGACTTGACGAATGCTTCGGGAACAAAGGATTTAACTATCCCAGCCGGTGCAACCGTATATTTCGTGACCGTATCTACCCCCAAGATATTTTTAGGAGTGGAAGAATTTAACTACAAAATTAAGGTGGAAAAAAAGTAAGTACGCTGGCTTAGCAGGAAATTTAAGTAATCAATGTCTATTCTGTTTCCACTCTATTCAGTTATTGAACATGAATGAACCAAACCTGTGTATTCCATCTCTCTTAACCTTATTCAACTGTAAGATTTTGATTTTCAGTAGGCTGATTAACGATTGTTGATTTTTTCCCGGAAACCCTTTAATTAAATTTTCACCTTACCTGAGTAATTTTCGAAATTTTACCAGTATGGATCAACTATTCTAAGGATTCTTTCAATTCAAGTATCCTACCATAAATGAGTTTTTTCTGACACTCTTATTTGGATTTATTCTAAACAAGAAGTAAGTTTGCCTCACTATTTGTAATTATTCTAAATAAAAATAGAGATGAGAAACTATATCCTGATCCTGCTGGCGTTTAATTTGTTTACCGGCCAATTATTTGCGCAAAAGGCTGTACTGAGTGGGAGGGTTCTTGACCGTAATGAAAATGCAGTGGTTGGGGCAAACGTAGTGCTTAAAGGCACAGTTAGGGCAGTACAAACAAATAGCAAGGGAGAATTTGTGATTAAAGGCCTGGAAAAAGGAAAATATTTGGTACAAACCAGTTTTGTAGGCTTTAAAATCAAGAGTCTTGAAATAGAGCTTTCCGATAAGCAGATATTGAACGTCGATCTTAAACTGGATGAAGAGGGTATTTGGCTTAACGAGGTTTCCTTTATCTCGAGTAAGGGAATTAAGGGGAATGAGCACTTGCCAGAAGTAGGCGATTTCAGCATCAATGCCGGAAAAAAAAATGAACTAATAAAACTCGATAACATCAACGCAAACCTGGCAATGAACAATAGCCGCCAGATTTTTGGCCGTACCCCGGGGATTTCTATTTGGGAGAACGATGGTTCGGGAATTCAACTTGGCGTAGCTTCCCGTGGATTAAGCCCGAACCGTTCCTGGGAATTTAATGTTAGAATGAATGGCTATGACATCACCCCAGACCCGATGGGGTATCCGGAAGCTTACTTCACCCCTCCGATGGAAGTGGTAGACCGGATTGAAATTGTACGAGGGGCTTCGTCCCTGCAATACGGCCCTCAGTTTGGCGGTTTGATGAATTTCGTATTGCGTAAACCTGATATTTCCACCCGATTAACCTTCGAATCACAAAATACGGTAGGCAGTAATGGCCTGTTCAGTACTTTCAATTATGTTGGGGGTACTGAAGGTCGCTTCAGTTACACAGCTTATTATCAGAAACGCCAGGGCGAGGGTTGGAGAGATCATGGCCTTTTCAACACTGACCATGCTCACCTCGAGCTCAGCTATGCACTTTCTAAAAAATTTAAGATCGGCACCGAAATTACCTACATGACTACCGAAAGTCAGCAGCCCGGAGGTTTAACCGATGCTCAATTTAATCAGGATGCCCGTCAAAGCAAGCGTAGTCGAAACTGGTTCAGCACGCCATGGCTGGTTCCTTCTTTCAATGCAGAATATGTATTTAATGAAAAATCAAAACTCAGCTGGAAAGCCTTCGGTACCATTGCAGAACGGAATAGTGTAGGTTTTGTGAAAGCAATTACCGAGAACGATTCATTTGGAAACCGTCAGGTTGACCGTGATTTTTATACCACCTATGGTTCGGAGCTTCGCTTACTCAGCGATTATCAATTATTTGGTTTGAAAAACACACTTGCAGCTGGTTTACGATATTTTAATGGACATATTGACCGCAAGCAACAAGGGCTGGGAGATGCCGGCACAGAAATGAATTTTGATTTGTCGGCAGGTATTTACCCACGAGATCTTGATTTCTCAAACATTAATAAGGCCGCCTTTGTGGAACATATTTTCCGCCTTAACGACAAGTTTTTGCTTACAGCAGGTATCCGCTTAGAAAACGTCAGCTCTACCATGGAAGGCCGGTTTAGTGTGGTAAATGGTCAGCCAAATAATTTGAGTCCGATTACCCGTAAGCGTTCATTCTTGCTGTTTGGAGCGGGTGCAGAATACCATATAAATACCAACTCTGAATTTTACGCCAATATTTCTCAAGCCTATCGTCCGGTATTAATTTCTGATTTAACCCCTCCGGCAACCACCGATGTGATTGATCAGGACCTGCAAGATGCCAGGGGCTATAACATTGATTTCGGATACCGTGGTAAGCTGGGTAATTTCCTGAATTTTGATGTGGATTATTTCCATTTAAATTACGACAACCGGATTGGAACTATTACTCAACTCAATGCCAATGCGCAATCGTATCAGTACCGGACCAATTTAGGCCAATCAGTGAGCAAGGGTTTTGAAGCCTATATCGAGTTTGACCCCATTGCGGCAATTTTTAAAAGTTCCAGACTGGGTTATTTGAGTCTTTTTGCCTCCTTGGCACATATTGATGCTACCTATACCGACTTTGAAACTGCCACTCTGAAAAATGGTCAGCTGGTACAGGGTAATTTAGCCGGAAATAGAGTGGAAAATGCGCCCAGACGTATTAACCGCTTTGGTGCTACGTATAGCTTAAATACTTTCTCCATTACCTGGCAAATGAGCCGTATTGGAGATGCATTTGCCGATGCTTCCAATACCCTAACTCCCAATGCCGCAGCCACTACCGGCTTAATCCCAGGGTATCATGTACAAGATCTTTCTGCAAGTATTAAATTTTTAAAACAGTATAACCTGAAGGCGGGTATCAACAATCTAAGCGATGAGCGCTATTTTACCCGTCGGGCCGGAGGGTATCCGGGTCCTGGAATTATGCCTGCAGACGGACGCGTTTTTTACTTTTCGGCCGGATTGAAGTTTTAATAGATCTAGCATAAAAAAAGCCTCTGATTTTTCAGAGGCTTTTTTTATATAAAAGAATGCGGCTTAGTTTTTCTTAAACTCAACCCTTCTGTTTAGTTCTCTACCTGCTTCGGTATCGTTTGAAGCGACAGGTGCAGACTCACCGAAACCTTTGGTCATTAAATTTTCGGCTTTTACTCCGGCATTTACCAAATAAGTTTTTACGGCATTTGCCCGATCCAGCGAGAGCGTCATGTTACGTTCGGTGCTACCTTCTTCCGAAGCATGTCCGTTGATAAGGATGCTTACTCCCGGATACGCCTTCAGCTCCCTGGCAATTTGATCAAGAATTTCATAGTTGTTGGTTTTTAAAACCGAGGAATTAAACTCAAACTGAATATTGCCATAAGTAAAACTTGGTTCCGGAGCTTTTACTTCAGGGCATCCGTTATTGGCCGCAATACCGGCAACTTCCGGACATTTATCTTTTGAATCCGAGATACCGTCTTTATCGGTATCAACCTCAACGGGTGGTTTTGGTGGTTCAACAGGAGCCGGGGCAGGAGCAGGAGCCGGCGGCTGAACAATCACTTTTTTCGATTTACAAGACGGCAATACGACC
>JBEDFI010000037.1:0-11981 GCA_041175245.1 Bacteroidota bacterium | reverse complement strand
TCCTTATTCCTAATTTTTTAAAAGTTTGTACCAAAAAAAATAAGATTTAAGTGGGAATAAAAACAGAAAAAGCCATCTCATGTTGAGATGGCTTTTTACGGTTGTACCCAGGGCCGGAGTCGAACCGGCACGGTTTCCCATCGGTGTTTGAGACCGACGCGTCTACCAATTCCGCCACCTGGGCATTTCCTTAGCGGGACGCAAATCTATTTAAACTCTCGCGAATTCGCAACAAATATTTTTGTCGATACCAAATATCCTTAATTTTAAGCAGGAGTTCCTGCTGCGCTATTTCATCCTTCTCAGAATACGCATCGGTATAGCCACAAAGTTCTTCAAACAGGGCCAGTTCCTTCTCTGTAACCAGCTGAGTAATTTCTTCCAAACTGTTGGCATTCTGCTCAAACTCCAATTCCATCAAGGCCTCGTTCACCTCCATCATCTCTAACAAAAAATCCTGAGGTAATTGGTAGGCTTCGCCTTCGGCTAACAAACCTTTCAGCTCCAAAACATATGGAATACGTCTGGAAGGATCAGAGAGCACCTGATAAGCCTTGTTGTTTAGAGTAGCCTTTTCAAGGATTTCTTCCTGCTTTTCTGAAGGTTCGTTGATGTAAAAATCTGGATGAAAGCGTTTGCTCAATTCGTAAAATTTACGTTTGAGTGCAGCTTCATCCACACGAAATGAAAGTGGCAGATCATAGAATTCGAAATAATTCATCCTGAATTACTTGATGAAATACTTGAAGATATCGTTTCCAAAAACAAAGACCATCAATGCCATGAGAATGAAAAATCCAACCATTTGTGCTTTTTCCATGAAACGGTCGCTCAAAGGCTTTCCCTTTACCATCTCAATCAGCAGAAAAACGGCATGTCCTCCGTCTAGCGCAGGAATGGGCAATAAGTTCATGAGCGCAAGGGCCATCGACAGTAAACCAACCAAACTCCAGAATTTGACCCAATTGACCGTGTTGCCAAACATGGCGGCTATCCCAATCGGGCCGGTAAATGCTTTGTTAGCCTTTACTTGGCCGGTGATTACCTTTGCGATGCCTTTTGCATTATCGGTGAACGAACCCCAGGCCTTTGCCGCACCAATGGGTAGGGATTGAACAAGATTGTATGATTTGGTTTCTGTTGGGATGCCGCTAATTGGGATTACAATCCCCAAGGTAGCATCTGGATTAACAATGGCCTTCAGCCCCAGGGTATCTGCACCTCGAACCAGGCTTAAGCGGACAGACTTAGATTTATATTTCTGCAGTTCAGCTTGAAATTCATCGAAATAATTTACCTCAACACCATTCACGCTGACGATTCGATCGCCCGGCTGAATTCCGGCTTTTTTTGCCGGACCTTCCGGATCGAGCTGAGCTATTTTATCCAGCTTGATCCGGGGTTGAATGAATTGTGCAATGCCCTCATCAGCAACCTGATCGAGAATATTCCCGGGTACGGCAACTTCTTTCTCTTCCCCATTTCTTAGCACGCTCAGTTGACTATTACCCAACAATACTTTTGAACTACTCAGCTCTTCAAAGCGCTCGATCGATTTGCCGTTTACCGCCACAATACGATCACCTGGTTCAAGTCCGATGGTTTTTCCCACAGTTCCCGGGGCAATTCCGTAAGGTAATTTATCATTTGGGATATAGGTTTCACCATATTTTAGAGTGAGCATCCAAAAAATAAAAATGCCTAATATAATATTGACTGTTACCCCGCCCAACATCACAATTAGGCGTTGCCAAGCTGGTTTTGATCTGAATTCCCATGGTTGAGGAGGCCCCGCCAGCTGCTCGGTATCCATCGATTCATCAATCATTCCGGCTATTTTCACATAACCTCCTAATGGAAGCCAGCCAATGCCATATTCACATCCTTTATAGTTGAAATGCAATATTTTGAATCCCCAGGCATCAAAAAATAAATAAAATTTTTCCACCTTGATTCCGAAGGCCCGGGCAGCCCAGAAATGGCCCAATTCGTGTAAAATCACCAAAATCGATAATCCAAGTAGCAGCTGAGCTGCCATAATCAATCCGTCCATGTGTTTTTTCTATGTTAGATGTTTATAATGTAGACTTGTTACGAGCGATTCGGCCAATGTACGGGTCTCTAAATCGGTTTTAAGGTATGCAGTCAGATCGGGTTGTTCTACAAAATCAATTTGATGCATGCATTGTTCAATGATCTCACTCATCTGCAAAAATCCAATTCGGTCTTTCAAAAACTCTGCCACAACCACTTCATTGGCAGCATTCAGAATACATGGCAGATTGCCCCCCCGTTTTAAGGCTTCAAAAGCCAAAGCCAGGTTACGGAAAGTGCCAAGATCGGGCTGCTCAAATGTCAGTTGCGGGTAGTCCATGAACTGAAACCGGGGAAATTGATTAACCAAACGCTCAGGATATCCCAAGGCATATTGAATGGGTAGCTTCATGTCAGGAAGTCCCATTTGAGCCTTCATAGAGCCATCCTGAAATTGTACCAGGGAATGAATAATCGATTGCGGATGAACAACTACCTCTATTTGATCGGCCTCTAAATCGAACAGCCATTTGGCTTCAATTACTTCCAGCCCCTTGTTCATCAAACTGGCCGAATCGATGGTGATCTTGGCTCCCATTACCCAATTGGGATGCTTCAAGGCCTGATCTTTCGAAACCCCGGCCAAAAAATCCCGTGTCTTTCCTCGAAAAGGTCCGCCAGAAGCGGTTAAATAAATCTTTTCAATAGGATTTTGTGCTTCTCCAACCAAACATTGAAAAATTGCAGAATGTTCTGAATCTACCGGTAAAAGCTGAACCTGATACTTTTTTGCAGATCGGGTCACCAGGTCGCCGGCAACCACCAGGGTTTCCTTGTTTGCCAGTGCAATATCTTTTCCGGCTTCAATCGCAGCTAGGGTAGGCTCCAGTCCGGCAAATCCAACCACAGCGGTCAACACGATATCCAATTCAGGCAAACAAACTACTTCTTTCAGTGCCTGGGCACCGGCGGCAAGTTGAATGGACGTATCTTTCAGAAGGGCTTTAAGGGTAGGCAATTTTGATTCATCTCCAATCACTACCCATGCCGGCTGAAACACTCTTGCCTGTTGTGCCAGTAAGTCTACGTTATTTAGCGCAGAAAGCACCGAAACCTGGAAGCGATCAGGGTGGTCACGAATTACTTCAAGTGCCTGTGTTCCAATACTTCCGGTTGAACCTATAATGGCAATGTGTCTGGTTTTCATTTTTTTATTGCCTTCCTATACTTGTTGACGATGAATTACGTTTCAACTTGCCGGAGGCGACGGATTAAGCTATAAAATCTTTCAATGAGTCTGCAATTTTTCGGTCGTTTGATAAACGCGGCACCTTATTCTGGCCACCTAATTTTCCTTCCGACTTCATGTAATTGATAAAACTACCTTGCTTCAAATTGCGAATGACCAAAGTTTGCAAAATTTTGCCGGCTATCAAATCTTGGTAGTACACATTCTTTTGCTGCAGGGCCAAATCGACCTGTAGGGCAAAATCGGCAAGATCTGCCGGCGTTTTGGTAAATTCGATGAACCACTCGTGATAGGGCAAACCCCCTTCGGGAGGATTTACCTGTGGGGCTACCGTAAACTCAGTAATTTCTACTTTTAGTTGTTTGGAGACTGAAAGCAGGGCCTCCTCTACCTCCTCAGCAATTACATGTTCACCGAAGGCCGAAATAAAATGTTTGATACGGCCAGTGACCACGATTCGGTAAGGATTTTTGGATACAAACTTGATTGTATCGCCAATACTATAGCCCCAAAGTCCGGCATTGGTGTTTAAAATCAGCGCATAATTTACATCGAGTTCCACCTCTTCTAATGACAAGCGGCTGGGATGCTCGTTAAAATATTCAACTGCCGGGACGAACTCATAGAAAATACCAGAATTAAGCAATAACAAGAGGCCCTTCGCGGTTTGCGAATCCTGGTAAGCGATGAAGCCTTCTGAAGCGGGATAGGTTTCAATGCTGTCTACCTTTTTGCCAATGCTCTCTTCCAATCGGGCACGATAAGGCTCAAAGTTGACACCCCCGTACACGAATAAACTGAAATTTTTAAAGATATCTTTGATCTTTTTCCCTCCCGAAACTTCTGATAGCCGGTCGAAATACATCTGAACCCAAGGTGGAATACCGGAAATCAGCCGCATGTCGGCCAACTTTGTTTCCTCTACGATTGCATCCACTTTTTCTTCCCAGTCTTCGATACAATTGGCTGCATAAGAAGGCATTCTGTTTTGTTGCAGATAGGCCGGGACGTGATGTGCCACAATACCCGAAAGTCGGCCTGTTGGGATGCCGGCGTGCTTTTTAAGTACCGGACTTCCTTGTAAAAAAATCATTTTCCCATCTACAAAATCTGCTTTACCGGTTTCGTGGATGTAGCTGAGAAGTGCGTTGCGTGCAGCCTTTACATGCTCCGGCATGGAGGCTTTTGAAATAGGAATATACTTTAGACCGGAGGTGGTACCAGATGTTTTGGCAAAATAAGCCGGTTTACCAGGCCATAACACATGGGGCTCTCCGTGTACCACACGGTCAATGTAGGGCCTTAATTGCTCGTAATCCCTGATGGGGACCAGGCGCTTAAAATCTGCATAAGATTTGATTTGGCTAAACTGATGATCACGGCCGAAAACCGTGTTTTTGGCTGTTAAAAGCAATTTTTGGAAGACTTTTTGCTGCGCCTCCAATGGATTTGATTTCCAGCGGTCTGTTTGTCGGACCACCCATGCGGCAAAGGATTTACTGAGTGCCGATTTAATACCCATATTTAGTGTTTATCTTGATTTTCGATCAAGATTTCTTCTTCCTCGGTGTATTGATTTACCATTTGTCGGTAAGCAATCATCAAAATCAAGCTTGAAAACGGAATGGTAAAAAGCAAGCCTACAAAGAAGGCAAGGGCTCCTAAAATATTGATTCCTAAAATCAATAAAAACAACCAAACCAGCGACCAAAAATGACCGGAAGTAAGTGTCCAGCTTTGGCTGATCGATTCTGTTGCTCCTGATTCCTGATCAACGATGAAACAAAGCACAAAGAATAAACGGATAGACATGTAAAAAATAGGTATCGCAATAAGAATCAAAATAGGCAACATTTCCCAGCTGAAGGTTTCTGAGGGCTTACTGATTGGCGTATTGTAGAAATAAACGGCAGCAATTGCCGAAATGATCAGCACGGCAATGACACCCATGATAAGTTTAACCAATAAGAAGTTGAGTGCCCTCATCACGTTAGGCACAAAATCGGGGAATTCAATGTCCACTTCATCATCAATCAGTTTAAAAAACACCTGATACATGGCCACTGCAATAAAGGCATCGGCCAGCTGGATAATTATATTTTGAAGGAGTGTACCGGCAGCGCTTCTCTCGCCAAAAAAAACAGCAAGTATAGAACTGAAAATGAACATGATTACAAACTGAACTGCCGTGAAACCCATCACAATCCAGATGTTCTTTTTTGCTACTTCCCAGGCCGTAGCAATGGTCTCATTTACAGAAAAAGGTTTATCCATTTAATTTTCAATGTTTAAAACAATACGTTTCCAAAAATCCTGCATAAAACCGAGTCCATAGGCAGTTAGTTGTACAAATACAGCAATTATGCTCAAAAATGCAACTTTTGGAGAGCTATTTACAGCCCAAGAGTGGAAAAATATCAACAAAATATAAACAGCCAATAAAAAATTACCGGTGGAGGCAATTTGCAGATTAACGATATTAAACAGCAGTGTGCCCAAGAGAAACCACGTAAACAAAGCCGGAAAGAAGTGAACTAATTTAAGTTCTTTAGGAAAATGTTTATAAATGTTGATCCGGGCTCTGCCAAAAAAATGCAGCTGTTTAAAAAATTGGCGGAAGTTTGTACGTCGTTTATGAAAAACCACCGCCTCCGGGATGAGTCCAATTTTAAAACCCATTTCATGAATGCGGATACTGAATTCAATGTCTTCGCCCAGGCGGGTGAGTTTGAATCCGCCAGTCTTTTCCCATACTTCTCGGGAGATACCCATATTAAAGCTTCTTGGACGAAATTTGCCAAGATGCCTTTTGTTGCCACGGATACCTCCGGTGGTAAACTGCGAAGTCATGGCATAACTGATCGCTTTTTGTACCGGACTGAAGGAACTATGTGCCGCATCCGGACCGCCATAAGCGTCTAAATGGTGTACCTCCAAATAGGTTTTCACCTTTTCTAAATAATCGGCAGGAATCAAGCAGTCGGAATCAAAAATGATAAAATAATCTCCTTTAGCATGCTTAAATGCAAAATTTCGAGTAAAACCCTGGCCTTCATTTTCCTTGTAGAAGTAGCGAATTGATAATTGATCCTGATAAGATTCCACCACCGCCTTTGCATCGAGTGTGGATCCATCTTCAATGACCAGGACCTCGAATTGTTTGTATCGTTGTTGGGTGAGTGTATGCAGAAGTTCATCAATTTCCTGCGGACGATTGTAAAGCGGGATGATGATGGAAAAAAACATGCTAAAGGCTTGCTTACTTAAATTCTATTGGCAATTTGATAGTGGTTGCGCTCCGGGGCATTACGCGAAACCAATTCGGCAATAAAACCGGTTAAGAACAATTGAAAACCTACAATAATAGCCACCAACGCAATGTAAAACAAGGGCTGATCGCTTACATTCCGATAGGCTACCCCCTCGGCAATGGCAATTAACTTAGCAGCAATTAGCCAGGTAGTGAGGGCAAAACCCGCCAGGAAACTCAATACCCCCAGCGTACCGAAAAAATGCATGGGACGCTTGCTGAATTTTCCCACAAAAAAGATGGAAAGCAGATCCAGAAAACCGTTGATAAACCGGCTGAAGCCAAATTTGGTCTGTCCGTATTTTCGAGCACGGTGTTCAACCACTTGTTCTTCTATTTTTCTGAAACCGGCCCATTTGGCTAGTACAGGAATATAACGATGCATTTCGCCATATACTTCGATGCTTTTCACTACTTCCTTGCGATAAGCCTTCAAACCGCAGTTAAAATCATGTAGATTATGAATACCCGACATTTTGCGGGTTGCGGCGTTAAAAAGCTTGGTAGGGATGGTTTTGGTAAGCGGATCGTAGCGCTTTTTTTTCCAGCCGGAGATTAGATCGAGGTGTTCATCCTTTATGCGCTGATAAAGCACCGGAATTTCATCGGGGCTATCCTGTAAATCGGCATCCATGGTGATTACTACTTCGCCCTGCGCAGTTTCAAAGCCTACGTTCAGTGCTGCAGATTTACCGTAATTTCGTCTGAACTGAATGCCGCAGATCGCTGCATTTTCTTTTTTCAAGGTTTCGATTACCGCCCATGATCCGTCATCACTTCCATCATCCACTAAAATAATTTCATAGGAATAAGCATGTTCATCCATCACACGTTTGATCCAGGCACAAAGCTCCGGCAGTGATTCTGCTTCATTATATAGCGGGATGAGAACTGAAATATTCATGGATGATGAATGAAAAACGTGCAAATTTTATCAAATAAACGATAAAATCTGCACGTTTTAAAGGATTTTTTTATTGCTTATTCTTCCGTTTGAGCAAAAACAGGCTGCTCTTTCTTAAAGATGGCCGCAAAAATCAAAGACATGACAAACTGGACCAACACACTGGTTCCGAGTGTTTTGAGCAAGTCCATGAAACTCGGATTGAACTGACTCTTCATTCCTTCCATCACCTTTTCAATTGTTTTTTCAATGGTTTCTTCGTCCATTCCAAACTTTTCGTAGGTGCTGTACAAGCTTTCTGAAACAATTCCCGAAATTTTATCATAGGCTCCTGGTTCAATGAATTTGTAGAAGACAAAGTTTCCTAAAGCACCCACCAAACCGGCGATAAATGCCATCAGAAAAATTCCCCTCATGGCTTCACGAAAAGACCAAAAACCTCCGATTTTTTTCCTCAAATCCAGGGTAAAATAAATGTAGAAGCCCAACGAGATCAGCAACATACCGATCCCGAAAGCGGTTGAACCCATTAATCCTGGTGAAACATAATAAATGAGGATACCGATTATGAATGACAATGCCCCAATGATTAGGCCATTATTAGCCGCCAACTGATTTAAATTTTTAGTAGTTGAATCCATATTTTAATTTTTAATGATTTTGAGTAATGATTAGTATTGATTAAAAGTAATAAGTAATTGATAAACTGAACCATCAAAGTCAGGTTGAATGGCATTAGACACCACTTCCTCTTGCTCTTTGGGCGATGGCTGTGGGTTGCGGAAAAAACACATCACCGAATAAAACAGCTCCTTTATTTCGGAATCGGCTTTTATTTTTTGGGCGGCCTTGTTAATTTCATGCACCGGACTGTCCATTAAAATCTGGTTGGCGATTACTTCTTCGTAAATACGGTGTTCATCCTGAAACTCATCTTCGTCTACCAATAAAAACTCTTTCAGAAAATCGCTCAATTCGGGCTCAATCTCTTCATCCTGGCATTCTTTCAGATATAACAACACATTGAGTAGTTCTGTTCCACGATCGAGTGTTTCTTCTTCAATCGCTTCCCATTCAGGTGAATCGAGGTAATCTTCCTCTAATTTTTTGACATCCTCGGTAAAAAAATTAATAAGCAGAAGATCGAAAATAACTTCTCTCAATGCCTCAAAGGCCGGTTCGGCATCAAACGAGGTATCTAAATCAGCCACCTTTTCGAGATAAGCTTTCTCCGATGAAAACACGTTTAGTAAGTGTTTGATCAAGGATTTAGGATCTTTTTTCGCATGCTGTCCAAAAGTTTGTAGCGCTGCTTCAAGTGTATTGAGAATGTGGGTGTTCATATTCAGATTTAAGATTTAGACAAAAAAACCTGCCCTTTATTACAGGTGAGTAATACTTTTCCGGTCAATTTTTCTCCCATCAGCGGATGGTTGCCCGCAAGAGAGAGGTTGCTGGTGCGATCGAAAACCCAGCTCGTCTTAGGATCGAACAGGACGAGTTCAGCCGATTCACCGGGTGCAAGTTTAGGCACGGGCAAACCAAGAATTTTTCTCGGATTAATGGCTAGTTTCTCCACTATCTCTGCCGGTTTAAGTCCGGCACGGAGGCACATGGGCAAGATGGTTTGCAGACCTGTAATGCCATAAGCGGCCAGTGCAAATTCTACGTTCTTGTGTTCAATTTCCTGTGGAGTGTGTTGTGAAACCAGGGCATCAATAGTTCCGTCTCTCAGTCCGGCAAGTAAAGCTTGACGGTCTGATTCTGAACGTAATGGAGGTTTTACTTTGAAATTGCTATCGAAACCGGCCAAATCATCATCGGTGAATACCAGGTGATGGACTGCCACATCGCAGGTGATTTTTAAACCTTTAGCTTTGGCTTCTCGGATGAGTTGCACCGATCTGGCGCTTGAAATGGTACTGAAGTGTATACCGGTATCGTGATAGGCGGCCAGTTCAATGTCGCGACTGATCATGAGTTCCTCCGCCAGCGTCGGATTCCCCTTCAACCCAAGCAAGGTACTCATCGGACCCTCGTTCACAGTAGCCGAGCCGGCTAATCCCGGATCTTCGGCATACGAAAATATGCGTGTTCCGATCCCTTTTGCATAAAGTAGTGCTTTACTCATCAAACCCGCATTCTTCACCGGACGATCTCCATCGCTGAAGGCAATGGCACCTGCCGTGCTCATATCATATAGTTCGGCAAGGTTCTCCCCTTTTCTCTCTTCGCTGATTGTTCCGAGTGGATACACGTTGATACCCTGTGCAGCTGAACGGTTGACCACATAAGCCACCTCCGATTTAGAATGCAGCGGCGGCTGAGTGTTCGGCATCAGCGCCAGGGCCGTAACCCCGCCTGCCAAAGCCGCCCGGCTTCCGCTGTTCATCGTTTCTTTTGTTTCCAGACCGGGTTCCCCAAAATTCACATTCAGGTCGCAAAATCCAATGGAGAGGAAACATCCCGAAGCATCGATTACCTGCACAGCATCTGTTATAGTCAATTTATCAGCTATTTCAATAATTTTTCCATCACTGATCAACACATCGACGGGGCTTTTGCCTTTGAAATCCGGGTGAAGAATAGTAGCGGAGGAAATAACTAACTTTTTCATGCGTGTTGCCTGTTGGTATGTATAAAAAATTTGGAAATGAATTTCCTATTAGAATCATGTCGCGAAAGAAATGAGTCGGTCAAAAGATTCAAAAAAGAAAATGGATGTATATGGCGTACAGTTGGAGTCAGCGGAAAGACCTGTAGCTGGTTGAATCTCATTAAAAAACAAAAATAGAAAAAATAAGCAAAAGCCCTGATTTTCATTGCTTAATTTTTATTGAGACCATTGACTACTGGCAGCTGAAAAAGAATAATTTTGTAAGACATGATTACAATAAAGCGTAGCGCCGAGATTATCGGGCACCATCAGTCCATTTACACGGTTGTTAATTCACAAAAAGCACATATTTTTTTTACCGCCGGAAATGACAAGGGTGTGGTAGAATGGAGCCTTAAAACGCATGACTTTGTAAAAGTGATGATGCCGGTAAGCACCTCAGTGTATGCCCTGCATTGCCCCGGGAGCTCCCCGATTATGGCCGTGGGTGAACGAAGCGGCAAGGTCAGTTTGTTTCATTTTGGGGAACAAAAAGTGGTAGCGGAGTTAAATTTGCACCAACAAGCAATCTTTGATATCCAATCCATCGGCAAAAAAAATGAACTGCTCCTGGCTTCTGAAGACGGTCGTTTATCGGTCTGGAGTCTGGAGGACCATCGACTTCTGTATGATTTGCAGGTGAGCAGTCAAATGATTCGTTGTATGGCAGTCAGCCCCGATGAGCAGTATTTGGCCATTGGCTCTAAGGATCATCAAATATATGTGTACCGTACCGCTGATTTTAGCCTGATAAACACCTTGACTGAGCACACCTTGCCCATCACTGCGCTTCGGTTTTCGCCCGATGGCCAATACCTCTTGTCCGGCTCCCGCGATGCACAATTAAAAATCTGGGATACGGTTGATTTCACTTTAAAAGAGAACATACCCGCACATTTGTTTGCAATTTACGATATCCAATATCACCCCAAAGGGCATGTATTGGCTACCGCCAGTCGGGATAAATCTATTAAAATCTGGGACGCAGAGAGCTTCCGCCTACTCAAAACTATTAGCATTGAAAAGGGGCATCCCGCCCATCGTTTATCAGTAAATAAATTAGCCTGGAGCCCCTTTAATGAAGAGCTCATCTCCGTGGGCGATGATCGGATGATTTTTACCTGGGAAATTACACTAAGCGTTTAATGATGCGGAGGCGATGACTGTGTTTGCCTAATTCTTCACTGTAAATGCCCTGATGATCGATGGAGTCAATTTTGACCCTCCCGGAAGCATGAATGATGTGTTCGGAGCTCAACAAAATGCCGACATGTATTACCCTTCCTTCTTCATTGTCAAAAAAAGCCAGATCGCCGGGCTTGGCGGCACTGAGAAAATCAACCGTCTCCCCCTGGGTGGCCTGCTGGGCAGCATCACGCAAAATCGCAATGCCAAAGTGCTTATAAACCAGTTGAGTTAAGCCGGAACAATCGATACCCCAAGGAGTTTTGCCGCCCCACAGATAGGGAGAATTCAAATAAAAACGACTCACATCGGCAACTTCAGCTGCGAATTTGGTAGGATCGGGCAAAATTGCCTTCCCCTCAAACTGATACCTTTCTCCGGCAAAGCTAAAGTGATCATGTTCAAAATTCGGCAAGGTACAACCCGGCACCAGGTAGATGCTTTCCCCGGTAGTTTTGATCGCTCTAGGCAAACGATCTAAACCAATGATCCACTTTTGATCAGGCCATTTTTTAAATTCTTCAGCGGAAATGTGAATAGCCTGCTTGGGATCTATCCATCCTTCATAAGTATCATACAAAGTCCTGATGCGCATCCATTTCTCCAAACTTTCAATGATTTCAAAAGCGTCGCCGAATAAGAG
>JBEDFI010000036.1:0-12187 GCA_041175245.1 Bacteroidota bacterium | reverse complement strand
CATAATCATAGCGTTATTAAGTTCAAATATATCATTTTTTTACATCCATTTCAAGTGAGGATGATCTGGATTTTATACATACAAACGTATAAATGCTTGATAGCGTATATTTTCTTATTTTTGCCCTTAACTAACTCCTGTTATGACCACCACAGCTCCACAAGAAACGATTGGTTTTGAATCCTCCGAATTAAGTTTCGATGATTTTAAAAAAATTGTCATACACGACTATAAAATAGCCTTCGAGAGTCGACAGGCTAGTTTGCTGGGGCGCAAAGAAGTACTGACCGGCAAGGCCAAGTTCGGTATTTTTGGAGACGGGAAGGAACTTGCACAAATTGCCATGGCCAAAGCCTTTAAGAATGGCGATTGGCGCTCGGGTTACTACCGCGATCAAACATTTATGTTTGCTACGGGCATGTCAACCATCACGGAGTTTTTTGCTCAATTGTATGCCAATCCGGATGTGCTCGCAGAGCCAGCTTCCGCCGGAAGGCAAATGAATGGCCATTTTGCCAGCAGAAGTCTCAATGAAGATGGATCTTGGAAAGATTTAACGACTCAGAAAAATTCATCGGCGGATATTTCCCCAACCGGCGGACAGATGGCCCGATTGGTGGGGCTGGCATATGCTTCTAAATTATACCGCCAGAATAAAGACTTAGCCTACTTAAAACATTTTTCGGTTCAAGGCAACGAAGTTGCTTTTGGTACCATAGGTAATGCTTCCACTTCTGAAGGAGTATTTTTTGAAGCCATGAACGCTGCCGGAGTTTTACAAATACCCATGGCAGTTTCTGTTTGGGATGATGCCTACGGAATATCGGTTCCGGCAGAATTCCAGACTACCAAACAAGATATATCTGAAATTTTAAAAGGCTTCCAGAGAGATGACAATGGCGAAGGATTCGAGATCTTCAAAGTGAAAGGCTGGGATTATCCAGGACTTTGTCAGACCTATCAACAAGCAATTTCGGCTTGCCGTGAGCAACATGTGCCGGTCTTCATCCACGTAACCGAACTCACTCAGCCACAAGGGCATTCAACCTCCGGCTCACACGAACGGTATAAAACAGCAGATCGTCTGGCTTGGGAACAAGAGTATGACTGCATTGTACAGATGCGCAAATGGATGCTCGATGCGCAGATGATTTCGGAAGAGGAGTTGACAGTACTCGAAGAAACCGCTAAAAACTACGTAAAAGAGTGTCAGAAGAAAGCCTTAGCCGATTTTCTTGGGGGCATAGAGCAAAAAAAGCAGGTAGCCATTCAGCTGCTGAATGCAATTGATTCGCCCGAAGTACAAAATCTGGTACAAGCCTTGTCAGCCATCAAAGATGCTTCCCGAAAGGATGTGTACTCTACGGTTCGTAAGGCCATTCGTATGTTGCGAAATCAGTCTTCGGCAGCCAAGACAGAATTAATCAATTGGTATCAAGATCAATCCATAAAAAACCAAGATTTATATAACTCAAAGTTATTCACCGAATCCAATCAATCACCCCAATCCATTCCAGAAGTACCGGTTGCCTATGCGGCCGATGCAGCGCTGCTCGATGGGCGTGAAGTACTGAATG
Source organism: Bacteroidota bacterium (assembly GCA_041175245.1). Lineage (GTDB taxonomy): Bacteria > Bacteroidota > Bacteroidia > Sphingobacteriales > Sphingobacteriaceae > JAIPAN01. The sequence continues at coordinate 10,610 of JBEDFI010000036.1, read as the reverse complement.
CTTGTTTTGATGCTCACTTTTCTCGTGATCCCCGAGTGCTTGCTTTCGGAGAGGATGTGGGTCGTATTGGAGATGTGAATCAGGGTTTTGCCGGTTTGCAGGAAAAATTCGGCGAACTCCGCATTAGCGATACGGGTATCCGGGAAATGACCATTGTGGGTCAGGGAATCGGTCTGGCCATGCGTGGCTTAAAGCCGATTGCTGAGATACAGTATCTTGATTATCTTTTGTTTGCCTTGAATATTTTGAGTGATGATTTGGCAACAGTAAGCTACCGTACCAAGGCCGGACAAAAAGCCCCTTTGATTATCCGCACTCGTGGCCATCGGTTGGAAGGTATCTGGCATTCAGGCTCGCCAATGGGCATGATTTTACACTCCTTACGAGGAGTCCATGTCTGCGTTCCGAGAAACATGACTCAGGCAGCGGGCATGTACAACTTGCTTTTGCGGGCGGATGAACCTGCCTTAATCATCGAGTGTTTAAATGGGTATCGTCTGAAAGAAAAGTTGCCACAAAATGTGGGCGATTTTACCGTGCCATTAGGCAAAGCCGAGGTCATTCGACAAGGGACCGATATTACGGTGGTTTCCTATGGCTCTACGCTTCGAATTGTGGAGGAAGCGGCCGAAGAACTGGAAAAATTAGGAATCTCTGTTGAAATAGTGGATCCGCAAACCTTATTGCCTTTTGACTTGGAACATGTATGTGCGAAATCGGTTAAAAAGACCAATAAATTGCTAGTGGTAGATGAAGATGTTCCGGGTGGTGCCTCAGCATATATCCTGCAACAAATCCTGGAAACGCAAAAAGCGTACTACGCCCTGGATAGTCAGCCGAGAACGCTGTCAGCGAAAGCTCACCGTCCGCCTTATGGTTCGGATGGCGATTATTTTAGCAAACCTTCGGTGGATGATGTGCTGGAAACTATTTACGCCATGATGCATGAGTGCAATCCCGCGAAGTTTCCTGCGATTTTCTAAAGTTTAGCGGTTCTGTTTCTAAGATAATGGTCAGCAATGACCAAGGCGGCCATGGCCTCCACAATGGCTACGGCTCGAGGTACTACACAAGGATCGTGGCGTCCTTTGCCCTCTACTGTTGTTTTTTCTCCGTGCAGATCAATACTTTCCTGTGATTTCATCAAGGTAGCAACGGGTTTAAAGGCCACCCGGAAGCTGATATCCATGCCATTGGAAATACCCCCTTGTATGCCGCCCGAAAAATTACTTAAGGTTTTGGTTTTTCCGCCTTCGCGGACGAATAAGTCGTTGTGTGCTGAGCCCCTCATCTCAGCACCTGCAAACCCAGAACCATATTCGAAGCCATGTACGGCATTGATGCTCAACATCGCTTTGCCCAAATCGGCATGTAATTTATCGAAAACAGGCTCCCCCAAACCCACCGGACAATTCCGAATTAACGCAGTAATTTTACCACCAAGGGTATCGCCATCTTTTCTGATCCTTTCAATCAGTTCGATCATTTCTTTCGCGGATGCCGGATCAGCACAACGAACTACGTTACTTTCACGACGTTCGATCAGGATATTCAACTGATCGTGGTCCAGGTTTGGAGAATCAATTGGCCCAACCGATGAAACATGAGCAAAAATATCTATTCCTACTTGCTTTAAAACTAATTTGGCAATGGCGCCGGCGGCAACCCGGGCAGCTGTTTCTCTTGCTGAAGATCGCCCACCTCCACGGTAATCGCGGTGACCATATTTTTCCTGGTAGGTAAAATCGGCATGTGAGGGCCGGAAAGCCTCCTGGAGGTGTGTATAGTCTGTGGAGCGTTGGTCTTCGTTCGGAATAAGTAGTGCGATCGGTGTTCCGCTGGTTTTTCCTTCGAAAATTCCCGAAAGGATTTTCACCGTATCACTTTCTTTGCGCTGGGTGGTGATGTGCGACTGGCCCGGTCTGCGTTTATCCAATTCTGACTGAATAAAATCCCGATCGACTTGTAAATTGGCCGGACAGCCATCGATGACTACGCCAATGGCTTCGCCATGTGATTCGCCAAAGGTGGTAATTTTAAAAAGTGTTCCGAAGGAGTTACCTGCCATGTGGTAAAATTAAGCTTTAATTTCAAAACCTGCCTGCTCCATGTGTTTCCAAAAATTAGGGTACGATTTATTGACCACATCTGGTTCCTGAATTTCAACCTCATCTATTAATAAGGCCAGTGGAGCAAATGCCATGGCCATGCGGTGATCTTCATAGGTCTCTACACAAAGTTTTGATGGTAAACGGTGTGCACTGCAATCTAATTTATAGACTAAATTCTTTTCGATGAGTTTTACTCCCAATTTGCTCAGTTCGTTTTGTAAAGCCTTTACGCGGTCGGTTTCTTTAATTTTTAAGGTTTCTAAACCGGTAAATGTAGCTTCGTGTCCCAAAGCAGCACAACATACAACGAGTGTCTGCGCCAGATCCGGACAATCTTTAAGGTCAAATATTTTGCGTTCGGGAGTTCTTTTTTCTTTTTGAACGGAAACACCTCCATCTCGAAACTGGGAGTGGATGCCGAAATTGGCCATCAGTTCCGTGATTTTACTATCTCCCTGGAGGCTATATTTGGTCAAATTGGGTAAAAACAACGAAGCTTCCCCGGCTAAGGCCGCCATTTCGTACCAATAGGAAGCGGCCGTCCAATCAGGTTCTATGCTGATTGAACAGGGTTTGAATTCTTGCTTTTCAATCTGGATGACTTGATTTTTCCACTCGTGCCGGATGCCCGCCTCCGCCAGCATAGCCAGGGTCATTGCTACATACGGTTTGGAAGTAAGCTCGCCCGCTATCTCCAAACGTAAGCCCTTTGCTAATGCAGGGGCAATAAGAAGCAATGCAGAGAGGTACTGACTACTGACATCACCTGAAATGCAAACGGCATCAGTTTCTTGTCTAAGTGGTCCATGGATGCTGAGTGGGGGAAATCCATCTTCGCCACTATAAGTTATTTCTGCCCCTAATGTGCGCAGTGCATCTACCAGGAGTTTGATGGGCCGTTTTTGCATACGTTTACTTCCGGTTAAGGTAAATTCACCGGCTTGGAGGCAAAGAAAAGCTGTTAAGAAACGCATGGCCGTTCCCGCCGGTCCGACGTCGAGAACATTTGAATCTTGGTTGGGAAGCTGTGTATTTAGAATGTGTCGCAATGTGACCGTATCAGTTGCTTCAGAGAGGTTGGCAACCGTAATTTTGCCCTCACTCAAGGCCTGTAAAATCAGTGCCCGGTTACTTTCACTTTTAGAGCCGCTAAGCTCGATCCGGGTATTGATTTTTTTTGTAGGATGACAGAGGGTGATTGATTTCATCAGGCCTTCACTTCGTTCATGATTTCTGTTTGCTTACGGATAGATTCTTGGTGAATTAACTCCAGTAATTTACCCACAAAATCCAGTTCCAGGTTTAAAGCTTTCGCAAAATCACTGCGTTTTTGAATAATCTCGTCCCAGCGGCTAACTTGTAAAATAGTCACCCCGCTATCTCGTTTATATTCACCAATCTTCTCAACTATTTTCATCCGCTCAGCCATTTTTTGAATAATCTGATCATCAATCTTATCAATTTTCTCTCTCAACTGGGCTAATTTGTCAACAAACTGATTATCCTTAGACTCAGCCTGCCGCAGGGTCAGCCGTCCAATCAACTCATCCAATGCGGCCGGATCGAGTTGTTGTTTGGCATCCGTCCAGGCTGACGATGGATCGATGTGTGATTCGATCATTAATCCCTGCATGTCCAGATCCAGGGCTTTTTGGGCGATGTAAGGAATTAATTCCCGGTTTCCGCAAATATGGCTTGGGTCGTTGAAAATAGGCAGCTCTGGAGCCAGCGTTTTCAGCTGGATAGCCAATTCCCACATTGGATCATTCCGAAAGGGGCTTTTCTCAAATGAAGAAAATCCGCGATGAATGGCAGCCAATTTGGTAATTCCCGCATTGTTGATCCGTTCTAAAGCACCACACCATAGCGATAAATCGGGATTTACCGGGTTTTTTACCAATACCGGAACGTCTACTCCTTGCAAGGCATCGGCAATTTCTTGTACGGTGAATGGATTTACCGTTGATCGGGCGCCCACCCATAGTACATCCACACCGGCTGCCAATGCCTCCTCCACGTGTTTGGCATTCGCTACTTCCACGGCTGTGGGTAAACCTGTTGCAGCTTTCGCCTTGCTCAGCCAGCGTAATCCGATACTTCCTACGCCTTCAAACTCTCCCGGCCTAGTTCTGGGTTTCCAGATTCCGGCCCTTAGAATAGACACTCTGCCTGTTTTAGCAAGCAGCTGTGCTGTACTTAAGAGTTGTTCCTCAGTTTCGGCACTGCAAGGCCCCGAAATGAGCAGAGGCTGACTGCTTCCCGGAAACCAGGAGCTTAATGGACTTAGTTGGAGGTTTAATTTCATGGGCTACTTAAGCATGATCGTTTTTCTGGTATTCTCCCATCAGGGTAAAGTTAAGGGTATGTTTTAAGATTTGGCCAATGGCAAGCTCGTAATTTTCATAGTGCTCCCATTCGATATCTACATAAAAATTATACTCATTTCGTTTACCAAGCACGGGCATTGACTGAATTTTGGTCAGGTTAATCTTTTTATGGGCAAAGATCTGTAATACGCTCGCGAGCGAACCCACCTGATTTCCCACCTGAAAACTAAGGGATGCCTTGTTGAGCTGGGCTCCCGTCTGATTTTCCTTGCTCAAAATAAGGAATCGGGTGTAGTTTTTTTTATTCGATTCGATGCGTCGTTCTAAGATCTCCAGATTATACAGTTTTGCTGCCAGCTGATTGGCGATGGCTACCGTATCGGTAAGCTGTTGTTCCCGGATTTTTTTCGCACAGGCTGCCGTATCATTGCTTTCAATAATCTGTAAATGCGGAAATTCATCGAAAAAATCAATGCACTGGCGAATGGCAATGGGGTGCGATTCAACGTACTTGATTTCTTCGAATTTGACGCCCGGAAGGGCCAACAAATGTAATTGTATAGGCAGATACACTTCCCCTACAATTGGAAAATGATAATCTCGGAGCAGGGCGTAGTTTGGCAACAGGCTGCCGGCAATTGAATTTTCAATGGCCATCACCGCATAATCGGCTTCATTATTTTTTAAGGCTTCGCAGGTTTGTTTGAATGAAACGCATTCTACCGTTTCGATCTCCTCGCTAAAATATTTAAAGGCTGCTTCCTCATGGAAAGAAGCCCTGGTTCCCTGAATGGCTACTCGTTTACTCATATGCATAAAAAAAGTCCCGGTTTTAGACCGGGACTTTAAGATTATTCATCATGTATCATGAAAAAATATCAGTCCCGGCTCTTACTGATGAAGTAAAAGTAGCTGAATTGATATGTATAAAATTTATTCATTGTTCTGTTTTCCAAATCTACATACTTGCGGCTATTATGCAAGTAAGTTTTGATAAAAATTTAAGCTATCGGTGATTTGCTCTCGAGTGGCGAATCGATCAAAGTCGCAGCGTCCGATTTTATTCAACAAGGCAAAGCCGATTTTTCCCTTTTCATTCTTCTTATCGTTATGCATGTATTCCAGTACTTGCGGGTAGCTTTCTGGAGGGATGTTTACTAAAGGGAAATGCTGCTTGATGGTCTCCACTATCTGATTCAGTTCATCGGCACTTAATCCATTATGCTTGTGCGAAATAAAAGCCTCACAAATTATGCCGATGGCCAGTGCTTCGCCGTGGAGTAGGGGAGACGGGCCTCCTAGAAAATAACTCTCTACAGCATGACCGATGGTATGCCCGAAGTTGAGTATTTTGCGGATGCTTTGTTCTTTTGGGTCTGATTTAACAATCTCATTTTTAATTAGTACAGATTTGTAAATCAATTTATTATTTAAATCATTTAGATTAAGATTTTGCAAATCAGTGAAATAAGATTTATCGGAAATTAAACCATGTTTTAGCATTTCTGCAAATCCTGAATTTAATTGTCTATTATCCAGCGTATTAAGAAAGATCGATTCGATAAATACTGCTTTTGGTTGACTAAAGGTACCGATGCAATTTTTTACCTGATTGAGATCGATACCGGTCTTCCCGCCAACCGAAGCATCCACCTGTGATAGCAGGGTAGTGGGTACCTGTACGAAATCGATTCCACGTTTAAAAGTGGAGGCCGCGAAGCTGCCCATATCTCCCACCACTCCTCCTCCTACATTGATCAGCAGACTCTTGCGGTCGGCACCGAAATCGAGCAACATGTTCCAAATACCGATGCAGAAGTCGATGTTTTTATTTTCCTCTCCTGGTTCAATTTCGATTACATCATATTCGCTCAGTTCGGGCAAGGCTTGCATTACCACGGGCAGGCAATATTCAGCAGTATGCCTATCTACCAAAAAGAAAATCCTGGAGTAGGAAGATTCTTGGATAAACTTTCCAAGCTTAATAAGGGAATTCTTAAAATAAATAGGGTAATCAATACTTTCCATGGGATCTATCATACCACTACGACCTCCTGCCCGTTAAATTCAATTCGATCTCCTTTTTTTAGCTTGAGCCTTTTGCGATAATCCACTACGCCGTTGTACAATACTTCTCCCTGGCTCACGACTGTTTGTGCTTCTCCACCGGTTTCCACCAGCTTAGTCGCTTTTAATAATTGAATGAGTGGAATAAAATCGCCTTCCAGCTTAAATTTGATCATGCCGTAAAGGTATAAAATCGTGAATTAATTATAACATGCCCTGGGTTTGTCCCTAATTTTTAACTTTGTCGCATGCAAGCCAGTCACTATGAACCTTATCCGCCGAAAGGCGATGCTCTTTCTTTTGATAATACTGAAATTGCATTCAGGAATAAAAGCAATGCAGACCTCAGCAGAGCCTATTGGCTTTTTAAAATCATCAGTATTAATATTCTTACCAAAATTGGGCCGCCTTTGACCAATTTTGCCATCAAAATTGGCTTGCCGATTACCGGCTTGATCAAGGCTACTATTTTTAAACATTTTTGTGGTGGTGAAACCATTGCCGATTCAGAAAAAGCCATTTCGCAATTGGCTGCCGGTAAGGTGGGCACCATTTTAGATTATTCTGTGGAGGGAGAGGAAGAAGAATTGGTTTTTGAGGAAACTTGTGCAGAGGTGATTCGAACCATTGAACGTGCCAAAGGCGATTTGCGTATTCCTTTAACGGTGTTTAAATTGACCGGTATTGCCCGGTTTACCTTGCTGGAGAAACTGGATGCTAAAAAGTCACTGGATTTTGACGAAAAGCAGGAATTTGAACGGGTAAAAGACCGTGTAAAACGTATTTGCAGTCGGGCTGCCGAATTGGATGTACCAGTGATGATAGATGCGGAGGAGAGCTGGATTCAGGAAACGATTGATGAACTGGCTTTAGATATGATGCGTTTGTACAATCGCAAAAAAGTGCTCGTATACAATACCTATCAGTTATACCGTCACGATAAGCTGGCCGACTTGAAAGCCGACATTGCAACTGCTAAAAAAGAAGGATTTATGTTGGGTGCCAAGCTGGTTCGCGGTGCCTACATGGAAAAAGAACGCAAACGGGCAGCAGAAATGGCTTATCCATCGCCCATACAGCCGGATAAACAGAGCAGCGACCGCGATTATGATCTGGCGATCAGGGAGTGTATGCAAGCGATTGACCGGGTAGCTTTTGTTGCCGGAACGCACAACGAACAGTCCTGCCGTCTCCTGGCAGAACTCCTCGATGAGCAGGGCATCGATCACCAGCATCCGCACGTATTTTTCTCCCAATTATTGGGCATGAGTGATAATTTGAGCTTCAATTTATCGAACGCCGGATACAACGTGGCAAAATATGTTCCTTATGGTCCCGTTAAAGCGGTATTGCCTTACTTGTTCAGAAGGGCACAGGAAAATACCTCCATTGCCGGACAAATGGGTAGGGAATTGGGATTAATCCTGAAAGAAAAACAACGACGAGGGATTTAATTTTATGCAGGCTGTTCAATCAAAAAATGCGATTACCTTCATTTTTATCACACTGCTGATTGACATTACCGGCCTAGGCATTATTATTCCGGTTATACCCAAGTTGATTACCGAGCTGAGTGGGGAAGGCTTGAGTGCCGCTTCAGAATATGGCGGCTGGCTGACCTTTACGTATGCCATTATGCAATTTATTTGTGCTCCCATTTTGGGAAATTTAAGCGACCGCTATGGCCGGCGCCCCGTTCTTTTGATCTCTCTTTTTGGTTTGGGCATAGATTACTTATTCCTGGCTTTTGCACCCAGCTTGTTTTGGTTATTTATTGGTCGCCTCGTAGCGGGAATTGCTGGGGCCAGCCTGACCACTGCCACTGCTTATATTGCCGATGTATCAAGTCCTGAAAAAAGAGCTCAGAACTTTGGAATGGTTGGGGCTGCCTTTGGAGTGGGTTTTATCATTGGCCCCGTGTTGGGCGGTTTATTAGGTCAGTACGGATCCAGAATCCCATTTTTGGCCGCGGCAGCTTTGGCCTTGTTAAATTTTCTGTACGGATATTTTATTCTTCCCGAATCTTTAGCTAAGAGTGATCGGCGCAAATTTGTTTGGAAAAATGCCAACGCAATCAATTCTTTAATCCGGTTAAAGCGGTATCCTCAAGTATTGGGCCTGGTGGGTTCATTGGTGCTGGTGTACATCGCCAGTCATGCCATACAAAGCGTATGGACCTATTACAATATGTATAAATTCGGGTGGAACGAGGCGCTGGTGGGTTATTCTTTGGGTTTTATCGGCCTACTGATTGCCATCGTTCAGGGCGGACTGATCCGGATTGTGATCCCAAAATTAGGACAAGAAAAGAGTTTGTACATGGGCCTGGCCTTGTACAGTCTGGGATATCTACTTTTTGCTTTTGCAGGGAACAGTTGGATGATGTTTGCCTTCATGATCCCATATTCGTTGGGAGGAATTGCCGGACCAGCTTTGCAGGGTATCATCTCCACACATGTTCCGGCGAATGAGCAAGGCGAATTGCAGGGAGCGCTCACCAGCATCATGAGCCTTACCTCGATCTTTGGTCCGGTATTTATGACACATTTGTTTGCCAATTTTACCGGCGGATCGGCCTGGGTAGAATTCCCGGGCGCCCCCTTTATGGCAGGCTCTATTTTATTGTTTTTCAGCAGTATTTGGGCTTATCGCTCCATTCATGCTAAGGCTTAAATTTCTGTTTTCCGCTCAATATGTCGAAAAATAACAGAAAATCGCTGGCCAGGCTGTAGACCGGGTGTTTAAAGGTGGCCGGTTTGTTTTTCTCAAAGAAAAAATGACCCACCCAGGCAAATCCGTATCCAACAAAAGGTATTAAGAGTAATAATCGTGCATCATGAAATAACAAGGATGCAGGGATTAAAAGAAGTACCAGCCCGGTGCCGATAAAGTGCAGGATTCTGCTTGTTGAATTACTGTGTTCAGTCAGATAAAAAGGGTAAAACTCCTTGAGCGATTGAAAACGTTTTTCTTCCATACGTCTAAATTATAAAAATTGGCTTATAAAATTCCGGATTGATAGAGGAATTCAGGGAGGCTTTCTTCGGCAGTCAGTAAATGTGTGCGGAGACCTAAACTGGAAGCAGTTTTCAGGTGCTGCGGACTATCGTCGATGAATAAGGTTTCACTCACGTTTAAATCATGTTTTTCGATGACATATTCGAATATTTCGGCATCGGGTTTTCGAATGCCCATCAGGTGAGAATAGTAATCTTTTTCAAAGAAGATCTCATTCGAAGACAAGCCATGCGTATCTTTTAAATACTGCATGATCCACTCGTAGTGGATCTCGTTGTTGTTGCTCAGTAAAAATGTGCGGTAACGAGATTTGGCGGCAAGTAAAACTTCGTGGTTGCCGGCCGGAACCCCAATCAGCAGGCTGTTCCAGGCATTATCAATTTCAGTATCCTTCAGATCGGGATGCTTGGCTAAACTCCGAATCCCATCCCTGAACTCGGCAGGAGAGATCTTTCCCTTCTCAAATTCGTTGAAAATTGGGTGATGTCCGCTATGCGAAAAGAATTCTTCCACATTATGAATGCCGATCTCCCTGAAGCCCTGCTGGGCTTTTTTAAAGTCGATGTGAAAGATGACGTTCCCGTAATCGAAAATGATATTTTTGATCTCAGACATGTTTTTCATTTTAATTTCTGCCTGCAAATATGTAAAATTGCAGTGCAAAAACCATGTTTTTAGCTGCGCCTATAGCTCAGTCGGTTAGAGTAGAAGACTCATAATCTTTTGGTCCCTGGTTCGAGCCCAGGTGGGCGCACCACATTTAAAACCTCGACGAAAGTTGGGGTTTTGTTGTTTTATGCGATTTTGAGTCCTTTGGAGCTGATTTTAGCTATTGGGTTTCCAGATTTTAAAGAATATTTACCTCAAGCGGTCTGGTTAACACTTGGGTTGATTAAGGGCTAAATTAATGATAATTTGACTCATATAGTGACTCACTTTTGACTCACGAGGTGTTCAAGTTTTTCATCTTGAGCAAAGCTGTAAAAGCCCTCAGAGCACGAGCCACAAGAAATAATGACTTTTTCATTGTCTATTAGAGAGTTAGGGTGTTTACATCCGTTTAGTTAATCAACTGAACATTGTACTC
>JBEDFI010000035.1:0-12189 GCA_041175245.1 Bacteroidota bacterium | reverse complement strand
ATAAAAAACTTATTCAGTACGATATACAGGTTAGTAATGCTAAACCAACCCTGTTCGATGTGAGTCTGCAGGCTGAGGCCTCGAGTTTAGGCGAAGTAAAAATTAGTGCTCCGTTATTTATTAAACCAGCAGAAAGTCCGGTTTCGCTCAGAACCATCGGTTCAACTGAGATCAAGCGAAATCCCGGAGGCAACCGAGATCTGTCCAAGGTCATTCAGTCTTTACCCGGGGTAGCAACACAAGTAAGTTTCCGCAACGATATCATTATTCGAGGCGGTGCACCAAGCGAAAACCGCTTTTATCTCGATGGGGTAGAAATCCCAACCATCAACCACTTTGCTACACAGGGTGCCTCGGGCGGTCCGGTAGGCTTAATCAATGTGGATTACATTCGTGAGGTTGATTTTTATTCAGGAGCTTTTCCAGCCAACCGTGGAAATAGTTTGAGTTCAGTATTGGAATTCAGGCAAAGAGATGCCCGTGACGATAAATTCGCTTCTACTCTGACTGTAGGTTCCAGCGATTTTGCTGCCACGCTCGAAGGTCCAATTAGCCCTAAAACCACTTTTCTATCGTCTTACCGTTATTCTTATCTCCAGGGATTGTTCAAAGTCTTGGGTTTGCCCTTTTTGCCGGCCTACCAAGATTTTCAGTTTAAAGTCAAGCATAAAATCAATGCAAAGCATGAACTCAGCTTATTGGGTTTAGGTGCTATCGATCGTTTTACATTAAATTTTTCTGCCGAGCCCACCGAGAGCAACCAATATATTTTGGCAAACGTTCCGGTAAATAGTCAGGATAACTATACCCTTGGTGCTGTTTACCGCAACTATCGTGACAAGGGAAATTCAATACTGGTGTTGAGCCGGAATTATTACAACAAGCGGGCTGATAAATTTCAAGATAACGACGAGTCGAAACAACAGTTAATTGATTACGCTTCCATTGAGGAAGAGAATAAACTTCGCTTTGAAAACAACAGCTTGGCGGGTCCCTACAAAATTAATTTCGGGGCAGGCATCGAAACAGCTCGCTATTCTACAGAAACGGTTCAGGTAGTTCCTCCTAATCCAGAAATCTATAATTCATCAATCAGTTTGGTTAAATATGGTTTTTTTGCACAATTGAGTCGCGGTTATTTTGCCGACCGAATGAATGTATCCTTTGGTATCCGTGCCGATGCCAATACCTTTTCCGACCGGATGAATGATTTAGCTAAAACACTTTCTCCAAGATTATCGGCCTCATATAACCTGACAGAGAAATTTAGTTTAAATGCAAATGCCGGCATTTATTATCAGTTACCTGCATATACGGTACTGGGCTACAGGCCCCAAACAAATGCTCCTTTAAGTAATAAAGGCGTAGATTATATCCGTTCGAAACATTTGGTGTTTGGTTTGGAATATAATACCTTGGAAAACACCCGATTTACCCTTGAAAGTTTTTATAAGTTTTACGACCGTTATCCGATGGTCAGCGTATTGGGTGATGATATATCACTCGCTAACTTGGGGGCTGATTTTGGTGTGGTGGGCAACCGTCAGGTTACCGGATTTAGTGATGGGCGTAGCTATGGTCTCGAGTTTTTAGCTCAAAAACGCCTGAAAAAAGGGTTTTACGGAATTGCTTCTTTCACCTACTTTCGAAGTGAGTTCCAGGATAAAAACAAAAACTATGTAGCGTCTTCATGGAACAGCCGTTATATCGTAAGTATGACCGGAGGGCGTATTTTTAATCGTAATTGGGAGCTGGGAGCTCGTTTCCGCTTATCTGGTGGAAGCCCCTACACTCCACTCAATCTGGTGACTTCTTCTCTCAAAACCAATTACGATATTTTCCCGAGGGGTGTTCCAGATTTTGATCGGCTAAACTCCATCTACCTGGATACTTTTTATCAGTTGGACTTTCGTATCGATAAGAAGTATCCTTTCCGGAAATTCAATCTGAATGTATTTTTAGACGTACAAAATATTACCAACAACCGTTACCAGCAAGAACCTTTACTAGTTTTAGATCGTACTTCGAGCGGGCTTCCGCAAAATGACCCAACGGACCTGAATCGCTACAAAACCAAATTAGTGAAAGATCCGGGAGGAACTATTTTGCCAAGTATTGGAATTATTTTTGAATTATAATATGAAGAAAAAAGGAATTCTGTTAGTCAATTTAGGTACTCCAGACAGCCCCAAGGTATCGGATGTTCGTCGCTATCTCGATGAATTTTTAATGGATGGCCGGGTGGTGGATGTGCCTGCACCGATTCGGGCTTTATTGGTCAAAGGCATTATTGTGCCCTTCCGTGGCCCGAAATCGGCCAAAACCTATCAGGCCATCTGGACAGAAAATGGTTCTCCATTGATGTATTACAGTGTGCGTACCGCTGAATTGCTTGCGGAGCGCTTAGGCTCGGAGTACCATGTAGAACTGTCTATGCGCTATCAAAATCCTTCCATTCAATCGGCATTAGATAAATTAAAGGCTGCAAAAGTGGACAGTATCAAGGTAATTCCTTTGTTTCCGCAATACGCTTCGGCCACCACCGGATCGGTACACGATAAGGTGATGGAAATTGTAGGTAAATGGCAGGCCATCCCCGATATTTCGTTCCTGAATTCATATTACGACGACCCCGGTATCATAAAAAACTTCGCCGAAAACGGTAAAAAATACAAGCCCCAGACCTACGATCATATATTATTTAGTTTTCATGGATTGCCACAGCGCCAGTTGCGTAAAGGCGACGACAGCAAGACGCATTGCCTGAAAGTGGAGAAGTGCTGCGAAAACATCTGTGATAATAATAAGTTTTGCTATAGTGCGCAATGTCACCGCACGGCTCAACTAATTGCTGCAGAGTTAGGTATCCCAAAAGAAAACTATACCATTACCTTTCAGTCGCGTTTAGGCCGCGATCCTTGGGCAAAACCTTATACCAGCGATGTAATTGAGCATTTGGCCGAAAAAGGTGCTAAAAAACTATTGGTTTTTTGCCCTGCCTTTGTTGCAGACTGCTTAGAAACCATTTTTGAAATCGCTGAAGAATATCAGGAAGAATTTGAAGAAGCCGGTGGCGAGAAAATTCAATTGGTGGAAAGCTTAAATGATCACCCGATGTGGATTGAAACCTTAGAAAGATTGGTAAAAACACCGATAACCTAACCTTGGCGTAACTTTTTTAGTTGCCTTTTTTCAAGTGAGGTCCGGTATTTTACACAGCCGTTCATAAATTCCGGCCAATCTGGGATACTTATTTGATGGACTGTTTTTTCAGGGAGCAAGCCCCATAATTTTGGGTGGTACCAACACAAGTCATGCCCACTACAATCCCGGTGCTCACGGATGCCATTTCTTAGTTTTATTACCTCCCTTATAAGTTCTGATTTATTTAAAAGTGTTAAATCTTCATCTTGCATAATACGCCCTTATTTTGTGGTATAAACAGTTTTGGAGCGATAAGGTTGGAAAACTTTTTAAATTATTCTATGGTCCGCTATTTGATTTAGAATGATTGTTGTTGCCCCAACCCGGCTAGTCACGTAATGGCTGGCTTTCTCTCCCGCATTTTTGCGTCTCGCATCGTCTTGAAACTGCTGAAAGATTTTTTCTAATCCTTCCTGATTCTGAATGGAAAATCCTGCTCCAGAATTAATCAAGTCTTTGGCCTCCTGAAATTTATGGTAATTTGGGCCAAAAATGACCGGCACGCCATAGCCGGCAGCCTCCAAGGTATTGTGAATACCTTTGCCAAAACCTCCGCCAATATAGGCGATATCGGCAAATTGATAGAGTGAAGAGAGAAGTCCAATGCTGTCAATAATCAGTATAGAGTATGAACCTTGGTATTTGGAGTTTAAAGCGTGCAGTTTTGAGTGGTAAATGGCCATCCCTTGTGGAAAACGATTCATCAAAGCTTCCATACCGGTCTCTGCAATTTCATGAGGGGCAATAATCAATTTCCAGTCCTTGTGTTGTTGTAGCAGTTCGGCCAGCAATACTTCATCTTTCGGCCAGGTACTTCCGGCCACCAAAACCTTTTGTTTGCCGCAAAAAACCTCTACTTCGCTCAGCTCTTTGGCTGAGGAGGATAGTTCGCTCACTCGGTCGAAGCGGGTATCGCCGGCAAGGCTTACATTTTCAAAGTCAAGCTGTTTTAGCAGTTCCACACTTTCCTGGTTTTGTACAAAAAAATGACGCACAAATCCCAGCATTTTACGGTGCAGACCGCCGTACCACTTAAAAAAAATGTGATTTTTTCTAAAGATTCCCGAAATGATATAAAGTGGAATTTGCTCCCGCGATAATTCCCGGAAGAAAAAATACCAGTATTCATATTTAGTGAAAACAGCCATTTTCGGCTGGATCAAACGAATAAACTCAGCAGCATTTGCGGGCGTATCCAGTGGCAGATAAAAAACATGTTCAGCCAGGGCGTAATTTTTCCTGATTTCATATCCCGATGGAGAGAAGAAGGTCAGAATTAGCCGAGTTTCGGGTTTGGTTCTTTTGAGGGCCTCCATTACCGGGCGGCCTTGTTCAAACTCACCGAGTGAGGCAAAATGAAACCAGACGTAATTTCCGCAAGGCTTCACCATTCGGGAAATGTGGCTCATTAGCTCTTTTCGTCCATTTACCCATAAGCGGGCTTTGGGATGCCAAAGCGCTGCAAATCTCATGAGTAGCGAGAACAAGCCTATGCCTATACGGTACAAAAACAGCATCTAAATTCTTATCTTCGCCGAAGTTAATGTTAAATTACCTAAAAAATAATCACGCCGAATGAAAATAGCTGTTGTAGGCACTGGATACGTGGGTTTGGTAACAGGCACCTGCCTGGCCGAAACCGGCAATACGGTAAGTTGTGTAGACATCAATGAAGAAAAAGTAGCTTTAATGAAAGCTGGTAAAGTTCCTATTTACGAACCGGGACTGGATGTGCTTTTTCACCGCAACATTGAGCAGGGACGATTAAAATTTACCACCCAATTGGCCGACGCCATTGCCGATGCGCAGATTATTTTCCTGGCTTTGCCCACGCCTCCCGGTGGAGACGGTGCCGCGGATTTGAGTTACGTGTTGGGTGCGGCGAAAGACATCGCCAAACTAATTACAGACTATAAAGTGGTAGTGACCAAATCGACCGTTCCGGTAGGAACAGCCGATAAGGTAAAAGCTGTTTTTACACAATATACATCGGTGGAAGTAGACGTAGTTTCGAACCCCGAATTCTTGAGAGAAGGCGTAGCCGTGGAAGATTTCATGAAGCCCGACCGCGTAGTGGTGGGTACCCAAAGTGAACGTGCACAAAAACTGATGGCCGAATTGTACGGTCCTTATGTGCGCCAGGGTAACCCGATTATTTTCATGGACGAGCGTTCCTCAGAACTAACCAAATATGCGGCCAACTCTTTTCTGGCCACCAAGATCTCCTTCATGAACGAGATCGCCAATCTATGCGAATTGGTAGGCGCTGATGTTGACGCAGTGCGTAAAGGTATTGGTTCAGATGATCGTATTGGGAAACGTTTTCTGTTTCCTGGTGTGGGCTACGGCGGTAGCTGCTTTCCCAAAGACGTGCAGGCTTTAGCCAAATCAGCTGATGAAAATGCATATGATTTCAAGATCCTGAACTCGGTGATGGAAGTGAATGAGATCCAGAAAAAAGTATTGTCTGATAAGGTCAATAAATACTTTAATGCCGATTTAAAAGGCAAAAAATTTGCGCTCTGGGGCTTGGCTTTCAAACCTGAAACAGACGATATCCGCGAAGCACCGGCCTTATACATCATCGATGAATTGGTAAAAGCAGGGGCGGAGATTTGTGCCTTTGATCCCGAAGCCATGCCGAATGTGAAGAAAATAATGGGTGAACAGATTACCTATGCAAGCGATGCCTATGCTGCTTTAGAAGGTGCAGATGCCTTGTTGATCGTAACCGAATGGTCAGTATTCCGCAACCCGGATTTTGACTTGATGGGACAAAAACTTAAAAACAAGGTCATTTTTGATGGCCGAAACCTCTACGACCTGCAAAAAATGATCGATTTAGGGTATTTCTATAACAGTATTGGACGTAAACTAATTCAATCATGAGCAGAAAACGCGTATTGATTACCGGAGCAGCTGGTTTCTTAGGTTCACACCTTTGCGACCGCTTCATCAAGGAAGATTTCCATGTGCTAGCCATGGACAACCTCATTACCGGTGATTTACGCAACATCGAACACCTGTTCCAGCTCGAAAATTTTGAATTTCATAACCACGATGTGTCCCAATTTGTTCACATCCCCGGAGAGCTCGATTATATTTTGCATTTCGCTTCTCCAGCCAGCCCGATTGATTATTTAAAAATCCCCATTCAAACGCTCAAAGTAGGTTCCTTGGGTATTCATAATTTATTGGGATTGGCACGCGTAAAAAAAGCCAGAATTCTGATTGCCTCCACCTCCGAGGTGTACGGAGATCCAACCGTAAATCCGCAGCCCGAAGAATACTGGGGTAATGTAAATCCGGTGGGTCCGAGAGGGGTTTATGATGAAGCCAAGCGTTTCCAGGAAGCCATGACCATGGCCTACCATACTTTTCACGGTTTAGAGACCCGAATTGTACGCATTTTCAATACCTATGGTCCGCGGATGCGACTAAATGATGGCAGGGTGCTGCCCGCTTTCATTGGTCAGGCACTGCGTGGCGAAGATCTGACCGTGTTTGGCGATGGTTCGCAAACTCGCTCGTTTTGTTTTGTGGATGATCTGGTAGAGGGTATTTATCGCCTTTTGTTCTCCGATTATGCACTTCCGGTAAATATTGGTAACCCGGACGAAATCACGATCAAAGAATTTGGAGAGGAAATCATCAAACTGACTGGTACCAAACAAAAACTCGTGCTCAAGCCTTTACCTACCGATGATCCGAAACAGCGTCGCCCGGATATCACCAAAGCCAAAGAACTTTTGGGTTGGACACCGAAAGTGGGCCGGGCTGAAGGTTTAAAAATTACCTATGAGTATTTCAAATCGCTGCCTGAGCAGGAGATACAGCACAAGGATTTTAGTTATTTCAACAAATAATGAAAAAGATTAAGGTATTGGTGACAGGCGGAACCGGTTATATTGGTTCACATACCGTTGTGGAGTTGATTCAGGCTGGGTATGAGCCCCTAATCATTGATAATCTCGGTAATTCTTCCGCAAAAATTTTGGAGCAGATTGAAAAAATTACGGGTGTTCTGCCTGTATTTTATAAGCTCGATCTCTGCGACGAAAAAGCTACACTTGATTTTATTCAGGAGCATCACATCCAAAACATCATACATTTTGCAGCTTTCAAGGCCGTAGGCGAATCGGTGGCCGAACCACTAAAATACTACCATAATAATCTTTACTCGTTAATCAACTTACTGGAAGGCTACCAGAATCTGGCATTGAATCTGGTATTCTCTTCCAGCTGTACGGTCTATGGTCAGCCAGAAGTGTTGCCGGTTTCAGAACAAGCGCCCATCAAGCCCGCAGCCTCACCATATGGACATACCAAGCAGATTTGTGAAGACCTGCTCAGATCAGCCGCTCAGGTTGATCAGCAGTTAAACGTAAGTGTACTTCGTTATTTCAACCCGGTGGGTGCACATGCATCCGCCTTAATTGGTGAGCTGCCCATCGGAATCCCTCAAAACCTGGTCCCTTTCATTACGCAAACAGCCATCGGCAAACGCGAAAAGTTGACCGTTTTTGGTAAGGATTACGATACCCCGGATGGGACTTGTATTCGTGATTATATTCACGTGGTAGATCTGGCTAAAGCACATGTGGCAGCTCTGAAAGCACTGGAGCAAAAAAACGCAGCTAATTACCAGGTATTTAATGTGGGTACCGGCGCAGGAAGTACTGTTTTGCAAGCGATTCAGGCCTTTGAAAAAGTGAGTGCCCAGCCCTTAAACTATGAAATTGGCCCACGTCGTCCGGGAGATGTAGAAAAAGTTTGGGGCGATGTGAGTAAAATTAAACAAGAATTGGGCTGGGAAGCCGAACTGGATCTGTACGAAATGATGCGTTCGGCCTGGGCCTGGGAAAATTACCTAAAAGAACATCCCATCATATGAAAAAAATCATCCTCACGGGCGGCGCCGGATTCATCGGATCGCATGTAGTTCGTCGTTTTGTAAATACCTATCCCAATTATCGGATCATCAATCTGGATAAACTGACCTATGCCGGGAACTTGATGAATTTGAAGGATGTAGAAGATAAGCCTAATTACCGCTTTGTGAAAGGCGATATTGTGGATGCTGCGTTTATTGATCAGTTATTTGAAGCGGAGAAGCCTGATGCGGTAATCCACCTGGCGGCCGAGTCGCATGTGGATCGTTCCATTAGCAATCCTACCGAGTTTGTGATGACGAACGTATTGGGTACCGTCAATCTCTTGAATGCCGCCCGGAAACATTGGGCCGGAAGGTACGATCAAACTCGTTTTTATCATGTTTCTACCGATGAAGTGTATGGGGCATTAGACATGGATTCAGGTATGTTCACCGAAAACACTTCTTACGATCCGCACAGTCCTTATTCAGCTTCTAAAGCCAGTTCTGATCATTTTGTGAGAGCGTATCACGATACCTATGGAATGGATGCCGTAATCTCCAATTGCTCGAATAACTATGGTTCACACCATTTTCCGGAGAAGCTGATTCCATTGGCTATCCATAATATCAAAAACAAAAAATCGATTCCGGTATATGGCAAGGGAGAAAATATTCGTGATTGGCTGTGGGTAGAAGACCACGCCCGTGCCATCGACGTGATTTTTCATCAGGCGAAAGCCGGTTCAACCTATAATATTGGTGGCCATAATGAATGGAAAAATATTGACCTGATTCGTCTCTTATGTCAGATCATGGACCGTAAGTTAGGCCGTGAAGCGGGGGAATCCGAGCAATTAATCACCTTTGTGACGGACCGTGCCGGACACGATCTGCGTTATGCCATTGATGCGAGCAAACTGAAAACCGAATTGGGCTGGGAGCCGAGTTTACAGTTTGAAGAAGGTTTGGAAAAGACCGTTGACTGGTATCTTAATAATGAAGAATGGCTGAATGAGGTTACTTCAGGTCATTACCAATCTTATTACGAAGGGCAGTACGCTAAAAGATAGTGGTATGTTACAGGTGCTTGCTTGTTGATTTGCCTACAAGCTATACCTCTTGACCTATAATTCTTTTGTTTCGACCCCAGGTTTTGCGTAGGCTAAACGGCCGATCTTTTCAGTGCGGTGGTAACTGTCTAAACCCGCACAAGTGATGCTGCCGGCAGCTTCCAGATCTACATAACCGTCGCTTCCGATCAGCTTTTCATCCAATCGAATCAATTCAATCTCTCCGATGATTACTTTGGTTTCGTTCACAGTTAAAGGCACCACCTCTCTCAAACGAAGCCCGATCTGAATAGTTGCTGCCTTTACAAACGGGACCGGAAAACCGGCAATTTGTTCCGCTTCCAGTCCGCAAGCTTCAAATTCAGATTCTCCCGATAGGTAACGGGCGCTGGTTTGGTGCGCCTGCTTATAGGTTGCTTCCTGAACATTGTTCAAGGTATAATAAGCTGTTTGGATAATGTTTTCCAGCGTATCGTGTTCGGGTCCTTTGGGCCTTATAATATGACCCAGCAAAGGCGGATGAGCCCCCACATGAAAGATAGAATTGAAAATGGCAAGATTGGGTTTACCCTCGGGGCTGATTGTGCCCAGTAGTTGAACACTTTTAAAACCCGAAAGGCTGTTGATAAAGGTGGTACGGAAGCGTTTATCTTGCCCCGCTATATCTGCTGAAGTAAAAATTTTCATAGAGATTTTATACTTGATAAGCCTCCATCAACGGCCAACACTTGCCCGGTCATCCAGGCACTTTCATCACTCAATAAAAATAAAGTGGCACCAGCCATATCCCCTGCAGTACCAATACGGCCCAGTGGGTGTCTTTTAGAGGAAGCTTCCAGCTTTTCCGGGCTCGACAGTAAGTTTGCTGCCAATGGAGTGTCGGTAAGTGAGGGAGCAATTACATTAAAGCGGATATTACTTCCGGCAAATTCTGCAGCCAATGATAAAGCCAAGCCTTCTAATGCTCTTTTGGAGGTGGCCACCGAAGCGTGAAAATTCATTCCAGCTTTGGCAGCAACGGTGCTATACAACACTACGCAGGCATTTCCGGAACGTTTCAAAGCCGGAATGGCTTGACGGATGGCACGAATGGCACCCATCACATTCAGCTCAAAGTCTTGCAGGAAATCCTGATCGCTCAAGCGGCTGAAAGGTTTCAAGTTAATGCTGCCAGGGCAGTACACTAAACCGTTCAACTGCTCTGGTAAAACAGTACTCAGGTCAGCACCAGCATCTGTAGCATCCCAAGCTACATCTGCCGAGGGATGTCGTGAGGCCGTTAGGGTGTTGGCACCTGAAGCTCTCAAACGTGTACTTACTTCTTGACCAATGCCCGAGCTGGCGCCGATGATCACAATGTTTTTACCTGCTAATCCGTTCATATGTTTTACTGATATCGCTACAAAGGTATCTCAATTCAGAAATCAAATCCTTATCTGTCAAAAACTTACACAGGAATGATAAAAAATGATCCTCTACAGACCGTGTCTTCGTGTAATTACTAAATCTTTGTGAAGTGAAATTTATAAACCCTCATCAACTGCCTGTAAAGCAATGCTTGTGTTGTCAGAAGCCATTTACCTGGCGAAAGAAATGGGAGAAAACCTGGCATGAGGTTAAATATTGCAGTGAAAGATGTAGAAGGCAGCGAAAGATTGCCTAAATTTAATACCTAGGATGAGTAAGTTGATTTTAGTTTGGTTTCGAAAAGATTTGAGGGTACACGACAATGAAGTATTGTTGGAAGCCACTTTGAAGGGCGATGCAATTTTGCCAGTATATTGCTTTGATCCCCGTCATTACGGTCCGAGTGAATATCCCGCACAGAAAACTGGAGCCTTTCGGGCTCAATTTATCATTGAAAGTGTACAAGATTTAAAACAATCCTTACAGTCCTTGGGGGGTGATTTGATCACATTGATCGGGAAGCCTGAAGAAGAAATCCCCAAATTAGCAGCCAAATATCAAGTTTCGGAAGTGTATCATCACCGGGAAGTCGCCTGGGAAGAAAAGCAGGTTTCGGATAGTGTTGAAGCAGCTTTGTGGAAGCAACAGATCAATCTTAAACATTTTATCGGTCATACGCTTTACCACAAAGAACATCTTCCCTTCCCCATTAAAGATATTCCGGATGTGTTTACCAACTTTCGTAAAAAGGTAGAGCGAGAAAGTTTTGTTCGTCCTTGTTTCGACCGGGTGAAATCCATCAGAGTTCCTTCAGCTATTCAGTCGGATCCCGTTCCAAACTTGTTAGATCTTGGTTATCAACTGCCTGAACGGGATGAACGGGCAGTATGGGATTTTAAAGGGGGCGAAACAGAAGGGCTCAAACGCATGCAGCATTATTTTTGGAATGCAGATGCACTGCGAACCTACAAAGAAACTCGTAATGGCTTGTTGGGTGCCGATTACTCCTCCAAGTTCTCACCATGGATTGCCCTGGGTTGTTTATCGCCCAGAGAAGTATATTGGGAAGTAAAAAAATACGAGCAAGAACGAATTGCAAACGATTCAACTTATTGGTTGGTTTTTGAACTCCTTTGGCGCGACTATTTCCGTTTTATGTTCAAAAAGCATGGAAATAAGTTTTTTCAGAAGGGTGGATTTAAGGGACAAGCTCCCGCGGAGGCAGCGAACCAAACTGAATTGTTTGAACGTTGGAAAAACGGGCAAACCGGTATCCCCTTTATCGATGCCAACATGCGGGAATTAAATGCCACCGGTTTCATGAGTAATCGTGGCCGGCAAAATGTCGCCAGCTATTTAGTGAAAGATCTTAAAGTAAACTGGACCTGGGGTGCAGCCTATTTTGAAGAAATGCTGATTGATTATTGTCCGGCGAGCAACTGGGGTAACTGGGCCTATGTGGCGGGTGTTGGAAATGACCCCCGTGAAGATCGATATTTTAACATCGCTAAACAGGCACAAACCTACGATCCGAAGGGGGCCTACGTACGGCATTGGCTGGATAGTTCCGGAGCATTGGTGTTATTCTAATGCATCAGGAATTCCCCGATGACTCTTCTCCTGTTTTCCTTT
>JBEDFI010000034.1:0-12523 GCA_041175245.1 Bacteroidota bacterium | reverse complement strand
CCTTATATTAGGTATTTCTTTCCAAAAGAATCATTTTTACGAGGGAAAGCCTTAATTTTCTGATAATTATTAGTCAGAATGCTTTATTTTTGTATGATTTTTCAGTACATCTAATGGACAAACTCTCTTACCTCAACCCTGCGAATGCTCATTACATCGACTCTATGTACCTATCGTACAAAGACGATCCGGAATCGGTTGAATACGGCTGGCAGAAATTTTTCGAAGGTTTCGATTTTGGGCGTGGCTCAGAGGCAGGTACGGTAAGCAATGAAACTCCGCAACATTTTCTCAAAGAGATCAACGTGCTGAACCTCATTAATGCTTACAGAAGTCGCGGCCATCTGTTTACCAAAACTAATCCTGTTCGGGAACGCAGAAAATACTTTCCCGGTAAAGAACTGATGACTTTTGGCCTGGCTGATGAAGATTTAGAGACGGTATTCAATGCCGGTATAGAAGTGGGCCTGGGTCCAGCTAAACTTCGCGACATTGTAGCGCTTCTGGAGCAGACCTACTGCGAGTCCATCGGGGCAGAATATAAATACATCCGTAATCCCGAAAAAATAAAATGGTTTGAGGAGCGGATGGAGCGTGAGCGGAATACCCCCAACTTTAGCATAGAAACTAAAAAAAGAATCCTTAATAAGCTTAATGAAGCCGTTGTATTCGAGAATTTTTTAGGCACCAAATTTTTAGGACAAAAAAGATTTTCCCTGGAGGGAGCCGAGTCATTAATCCCTGCGTTGGATTCTGTTATTGAAAAAGGAGCCGATTTGGGGATTCAGGAATTTGTGATCGGTATGGCCCACCGTGGCCGTTTGAACGTGCTGGCGAACATCATGGGCAAAACCTATAAAGACATTTTCTCCGAATTCGACGGCAAAGGCTACGATGAAAATACGCCTTTCGGGGGAGACGTAAAATACCATTTGGGCTATTCAACCGATGTGGAAACCGGTTCTGGCAAGAAAGTACATTTGAGTTTGTGTCCAAATCCGTCGCACCTGGAAGCGGTCGATCCGGTGGTGGAAGGAGCTACCCGCTCTAAAATGGATTTTAAATACTTGGGCGATTATCAAAAGATAGCTCCGATTCTTATTCACGGTGATGCCTCGGTGGCTGGCCAGGGAATTGTGTATGAGGTGCTTCAAATGGCCAAATTAGACGGCTACAAAACTGGTGGAACCATCCATTTAGTAATCAATAATCAGGTGGGTTTTACCACCAATTTTAAAGATGCCCGTTCTTCTACTTATTGCACCGATTTGGCAAAAGTGACCCTTTCGCCTGTTTTTCACGTGAATGGAGACGATGTGGAGGCCTTGGTTTACGCCATCAACCTCGCGGTAGAATATCGTCAGAAATATCACAACGATGTATTCATTGATATTTTGTGCTATCGCCGCTACGGGCATAACGAGTCGGATGAACCTAAATTTACTCAGCCACTCCTGTACAAGGCCATCGAAAAACATCCTAATCCAAGAGAAATTTATAATCAAAAGTTATTAGCTCAAGGCGATGTAGACGCAAACCTGGCGAAAGAAATGGAAAAGAACTTCCGGGCATTGTTGCAGGAACGCTTGAATGAATCAAAAGAAGACATCCATTTTACTCATTCTGCGCCAGTTTTTGCGGGTGCCTGGACCGGCCTTCGCTTGGCAAAACCCGAAGATTTGTTGATTCCATCAGCTACTGCTGTAGATGAAAAAACGTTCATCAAAATAGCGCAAAGTATCACTGCTCTACCTGCAGATAAGAAATTCTTCCGTAAGATTGAAAAGTTGTTCGAAGATCGCCGCAAAATGGTCGATACAAAGACATTTGATTGGGCCATGGCCGAACTGATGGCCTATGGAACTTTATTAAATGAAGGACACCGTGTTCGAATCAGCGGGCAGGATGTGGAGCGGGGAACGTTTTCCCACCGTCATGCGGTGGTTAAATTGGAAGATTCAGAAGAGGAGTACATTCCACTCGCAAACTTAAATCAGGGTAATCAGTCAAAATTTGAGATTTATAATTCACACCTCTCAGAATATGGTGTGTTAGGTTTTGAGTACGGATATGCCTTGGCCAACCCCACTGCACTAACCATTTGGGAAGCACAGTTTGGCGATTTCTTTAACGGTGCACAAATTATTATTGATCAGTTTATTGCCAGTGCCGAAACAAAGTGGCAACGTTCTAATGGTTTAGTGATGTTATTGCCGCACGGGTATGAAGGCCAGGGCCCGGAGCATTCATCTGCCCGTATTGAACGGTTCATGGAATTGTGTGCCGACAATAATATTCAGATAGCTAATTGTACCAGCCCGGCTAACTACTTCCACCTGTTGCGTCGCCAGTTGAAACGCGATTTCCGTAAACCCTTGGTGGTGTTTACACCAAAAAGCTTGTTAAGACATCCGCTTTGCGTAAGCCCGCTGGACGAATTTACCAATGGAGCTTTCAGAGAAGTGATTGATGATAGCTTTGTAAACGCCGCCGATGTAAAACGGATCTTGTTTTGTAGCGGAAAAATATATTTTGATCTCCTGGAAAAACAGCAGGCTGATCAGCGAAAAGACGTCGCGATTGTGCGGTTGGAGCAATTATACCCAAGCCCGGATGCACAACTGAGCGCCATCAAATCAAAATACAAAAATGCGAACGAATTGATTTGGGTGCAGGAAGAACCTGAAAACATGGGTGCCTGGCCATATTTATGCCGTAAATACCGAAAAACCGCCCTTGAAATGGAGGTCATCTCCCGCCGCGAAAGCAGCAGCACGGCCACCGGTTTTTCCAAGCAGCATATATCACAGCAATTATACATTGTGAGCAAAGCTTTTGAGAGTGAAGCGGGAGAAAAAGTAGAAAAAGCAGTCAAAAAATCGACCAAAAAAATCGCAGATATAGATTAATACTATTCAAAATAAATAACAATGAGCTTAACAATTAACGTTCCGCCAGTTGGCGAGTCCATTACTGAAGTAGTTTTATCCCGTTGGATTAAGCAAGACGGCGAGGTGGTTGAGATGGATGAAATTATTGCCGAACTGGAATCGGATAAAGCCACTTTTGAGTTAACTGCTGAAAAGGGGGGTGTGCTCAAAACCATTGCTAAAGAAGGCGATACCCTTGCCATTGGTGCTCCGGTTTGTAGCATCGAAGAGGGGGCTGCCGCTCCGGCTGCTCCCAAAGCGGCGCCCGAAGCCACAGCCGGTCCATCGCCAGAAAAAGCTGTTGTGGCAGAAAGCAAGGTGAGCGAATATGCAGCGGGAACACCATCGCCTGCAGCCGCAAAAATTATGGCTGAAAAAGGAATTGACAACCTTCCGGGCACAGGTGTGGGCGGGAGAGTAACCAAAGAAGATGCCTTAAAAGCCCAAGCCCCTGCTCCAAAAGCAGCAGTTGCTGCCCCGCTTAAAGCCTCGGTGCCTGCTGCGGCCGGTTCAAGAGCTGAGCGTCATGAAAAAATGTCCTCATTGCGCAAAACCGTTGCGAAGCGTTTGGTAGCCGTTAAAAACGAAACGGCCATGCTCACCACCTTCAATGAGGTAGATATGCAGCCGATAATGGATATCCGTGCTAAGTACAAAGATAAATTCAAAGAAAAATTTGGGGTGGGATTAGGCTTTATGTCCTTCTTTACAAAGGCAGTTTGCGAAGCATTGAGAGAGTTTCCTGCAGTGAATGCCCGGATTGAAGGCGAAGAAATTGTGTACAACGATTTTGTAGATGTATCCATCGCTGTATCGGCCCCAAAAGGATTGGTAGTTCCTGTTATCAGAAATGCCGACGGTCTCAGCTTGTCTCAAATTGAACAAGCAGTGGTTGATTTGGCTACTAAAGCCCGCGAAAATAAACTAGCGATTGATGAAATGACCGGAGGCACCTTCACCATTACCAATGGCGGGGTGTTCGGTTCCATGATGTCTACTCCGATCATTAATGCACCGCAGTCGGCCATTTTGGGGATGCATAACATTGTAGAGCGACCAGTCGCACTAAACGGACAGGTAGTTATTCGTCCGATGATGTATTTAGCCTTGTCTTATGACCACCGCATCATTGACGGACGTGAGTCAGTAGGTTTCTTGGTTCGGGTAAAGCAATTATTAGAAGATCCGGCAAGATTACTTCTGGGAGTGTAATCTCTTAAATTGTTAAACATGTAAAAAGGGCCAATTTGGCCCTTTTTTGTCGAAGTTGGATTTTAGTGATACTTCCAGATCCCGATGTTTGCATCACAATAGCAGGAATACCGCTGTTTTGAATGCTGTCCGAGCCGCAGATTCCTTGCAAAAAGTTGATTGTAATTTATTTTTTTTATTTTATTTAGATGTTGCGGTCAACCACTTTAAAAAACGACTCTTCTAAATCTTTTAAATGGATAGTTTTCTTCTTGGTGTTCGGACTCAGCCGGAGGGTTTTACTGGAATTTATTTGAACATCAACTGGCATGTTAAAATTCTTCACTTCCGCATTCCACTGGTAAGTCAGTTTTTTACCGCTGATACTGTAATTAAATTCGGGAATCTTCGTTCTGCGTAAATATTGTTCAAATACGGGCCTTAAATCAAGCTTAGCCTGTCGACTGATGTATTGCTCAATGTCTGCAGAAGTACACGTTTTCAAACCAAATTCCGCATTAATTCCTCTCAAAATCTCTCGCCATTTTTTATCATCCTGAATGATACTACGCAGGGTATGCAACAAGTTTGCTCCTTTGGGATACATATCGCCCGAGCCTTCCTGGTTGACATCATACGGACCGATTATTGGACGATCATTTTTAATATTTCTTCTGAGTCCCTGCAGGTATCTGGCTCCCGCAGCTTTACCCTCCTGACATTCTACAAATAGCCCTTCAGAGTAAGAAGTAAATCCTTCCTGTATCCACATGTCGGCAATATCTTTGCTTGTTACATTGTTCCCAAACCATTCGTGACCACTTTCGTGGATGATGATATAGTCCCATTTGAGGCCGAGGCCCGTGCCTGACAGATCGCGGCCTAAGTAACCCTTCCGATATTTATTCCCATATGCCACTGCACTTTGATGTTCCATGCCTAAATAACCCGATTCCACTAATTTAAAACCGTCATTATAAAATGGATATGGCCCAAACCAATGCTCAAAACAAGTCAACATGGGTTTTACATCCGCCTCGAAATGAGTTTTTGCTTTGTCCAGATTTTCTGGTAAGACGTAAAAATCGAGTGTGAGCTTACCATTTTCACCATCGAATGTGTCACTAAAATGCGCATACTTTCCAATGTTAAAAGTGACGTCGTAATTATTAATCGGATTGGCCACAAACCAATTGTATTCTTTGTATCCATCTGGCTGCTTGATTTCGCTTCTCAGTCGACCGTTCGAAATATTTTGTAAAGTATCTGGTATACTGATGCTGATCATCATACTGTCTACTTCATCCGATTGGTGATCTTTATTTGGCCACCAAGAACTGGCGCCAAATCCCTGGCAGGCTACTCCTAACCAAGGGTTGCCCGCTGAATCCTTCTTATAAACAAATCCGCCGTCCCAGGGTGCATTTCGGGCAATGGTCGGTTTACCCCCATAAATTACGGTAAAATGCTCTTTTGCTCCCTTTTTTATCAGCTTAGGAAATGAAACGAAAACGGCATTGAACTCCCGTACAAACGGTAATTCATTCCCCTGATAAATTACTTTTTCGATGGTTAGATTTTCAAACAGATCAAACTGAAGACGATCAAAGTCTTGCGTGGCTGTAAATCTAAACTCATTTGAACCAGAGATGGATTTATTGGCAATATCCATTTTGACCTTCAGATGGTAGTAATTGATGTCGTAGCAAGAGCGTAAGCTTGTCAATTGTCCGCGAAGGGAATCAGCTCTGCTGAATTTAGTTTTATTGAGATTTAGTTGACCCTTGGCAGTTAAACAAAGGGAGATCAAGAGGCTTGCGAAAACTAATTTTAATTTCATAATTCAAACATATTCATCTAAGTTAATATTTCGGGGCAATTAATTGCCATAAATTTCCCAAAAGCCTGCTTTATCCTTAAATTAGCGCCAGAAAACAAATACAAACACATGCAGTACGATGTTGTAGTTATAGGGAGTGGTCCGGGCGGATATGTTGCCGCTATTCGGTGTGCGCAGCTTGGTTTAAAAACCGCCATTGTTGAGAAATATGCCACCTTTGGTGGAACTTGCTTGAATGTGGGATGTATCCCGTCAAAGGCCTTGTTAGATTCTTCAGAGCATTACCACAATGCTTCTCATACTTTCCAAACACATGGCATCCAGCTCAAAGATTTGAAAGTGGATATGCCCCAAATGATCAAGCGGAAAAATGAAGTGGTGGAGCAAACTACGGCTGGGATAGTGTATTTATTCAAAAAAAATAAAGTGACTTCTTACCAGGGTCACGGCTCTTTTGTCGATAAAAATACCATCAAGGTGAGCAAAGCCGACGGCAGTACAGAAACGATTACAGCAAAAAATGTGATCATTGCCACCGGCTCCAAGCCAACCGAGTTACCTTTCATTAAAATTGATAAAAAACGAATCATTACTTCTACCGAGGCGCTGAATTTGCAAGAAGTCCCTAAACACCTCATTCTTATCGGTGGTGGGGTAATTGGGCTGGAATTGGGGTCTGTTTATGCCCGTTTGGGAGCCAAAGTAAGTGTAGTTGAATTTGCTGATTCCATCATCGGTACCATGGATAAAACCCTGGGAGCCGAATTGCTCAAATCGCTTAAAAAATTGGGCATGGAGTTTTTGCTTAACCATAAAGTAACGGGTGCTACCGTGAAAGGAAATAAAGTAATGGTGAGTACCGATGATTCAAGTGGTAAGACTGTCAGTTTAGAAGGTGATTATTGCTTGTTGGCGGTTGGACGTACTGCCTACACCGATGGTTTGTGCTTAGAAAATATTGGTTTAAGTGTGGAGGAACGCGGTAAAAAAATTACGGTAAATGAGCATCTCGAAACTCAAATACCCGGAATTTATGCGATTGGCGATGTGGTTCGTGGTGCAATGCTGGCTCATAAAGCCGAAGATGAAGGGGTGTTTGTTGCCGAACGTATTGCGGGTCAGAAACCGCACATCAATTACAACCTGATTCCGGGGGTGGTATATA
Organism: Bacteroidota bacterium; assembly: GCA_041175245.1. GTDB lineage: Bacteria > Bacteroidota > Bacteroidia > Sphingobacteriales > Sphingobacteriaceae > JAIPAN01. The sequence continues at coordinate 5,397 of JBEDFI010000034.1, read as the reverse complement.
CCTGGCCTGAAGTAGCCAGTGTGGGGTATACCGAGGAGCAGTTGAAAGAGCAGGGGCGTAAATATAAAAGCGGATCTTTTCCTTTCAAGGCGAGTGGCCGTGCTCGTGCCAGTATGGACACCGATGGTTTGGTGAAAGTTTTGGCCGATGCAGAGACAGATGAACTTTTGGGTGTGCACATGATTGGTCCCCGGGTGGCAGATGTGATTGCCGAGGCGGTGGTAGCCATGGAATTCCGTGCTTCGGCAGAAGACATTGCCCGGATTTGCCATGCGCATCCAACATTTACCGAAGCGTTTAAAGAAGCTGCTTTGGCTGCAACTGATAACAGGGCCATCCACATTTAAGACCCATGCATATCCTCCAGGCGCTTGGCATTTTACTTCTTACTCTTATCGGTATGGAATGCTTTTCCTGGTTTATTCACAAGTTTTTATTCCACGGCCCACTTTGGTTCATCCATAAATCGCATCACCAGGAAAGACACGGCTTTTTTGAGTGGAACGATATTTTTAGTTTAATTTTTGCTGCGCTCGCTGTTTACCTGATGTATACTGATCGTGAAGCCTGGGGTATCAGGTTTTGGATAGGCGCAGGGATTTCCTTGTATGGGATAATCTATTTTATCTTCCACGACTGGTTTATTCATAACCGTTTTAAAGCATTTCAAACAAAAAACAGCTATTTACTTGCCATCAGAAGGGCTCATAAAATTCATCACAAGTCGATGCAAAAAAATCCTTCTGAGGAATTTGGTTTGTTGTGGACCTCCCGAAAATATTTTAAAAAGCTGTAGATTTAATTCCATGACTCTGATCAGCGAACAGGTTTCATTAAAAAAGCTCAACACCTTCGGTGTGGAAGCAAAAGCCGCTTGCTTTGCAGAAATTAAATCGGAGGCGGATCTCCATCAATTGTTCGCTGAGCCTAAGTTTCATCAATTGCCTTTACTAGTTCTTGGCGGAGGCAGCAATATGTTGTTTACCCAAGATTTTGATGGTTTGGTGATTTGGATGAACAATAAAGGGATCAGGAATGAGCAAAGGGGCGAAGAGATTTTTATTCATGCAGCTGCCGGCGAAATTTGGAACGATCTGGTAAACTATGCGGTTTCTCATGGCTTTGCCGGTATGGAGAATTTAAGTTTAATTCCCGGTACCGTGGGTGCCTCGCCGGTGCAAAATATTGGAGCTTATGGCGTAGAGCTGGAAACGATCTTTCATTCCTGTCGTGCTTTTGACCTAAAAACAGGCACCTTCAGAACCTTTACTAAAGCGGAATGTGGATTTTCATACCGCGAAAGTATTTTTAAACAAGAACTTAAGGGCCAATACATCATTACGGAGGTTACCTATTCACTTCAGCAAAGCGCCGAGCTCAATACCAGTTATGGAGCTATTCGGGAGGAACTCGAACGTAGGCATATTACACACCCTACTATCAAAGATATCTCTGAAGTGGTTTCTGCAATTCGTGTGAGTAAACTCCCAGATCCTGCCACCATTGGCAATGCCGGCAGTTTTTTTAAAAATCCGATCATCTCTTTCGATGAATTCAGACAATTACAGTCTATTTTTCCAGACATTGTACACTACCCGGCTGGCCCCGGAAAAATTAAATTAGCTGCAGGCTGGCTAATTGAACAATGTGGCTGGAAAGGTAAAATACAGGGCCAGACCGGCACTTGGAAAAATCAGGCCCTGGTATTGGTAAATCATGGAAATTCTACTGGAAAAGAGGTTTTTGCATTCTCGGAGGAAATCATCCGGAGTGTATTTAACCGTTTCCAGGTCCGACTTGAACGTGAGGTAAACGTTATTTAAAAATCACAAACTTCCTTCTTTTTTATTCTTTAAATCGTGTTTCGACACCTTTTAAGGGCATGCCATTTGTCAGACCGGCTAAGAAAAACAGTTCAAAAAGCTTGATTTAATCGGCTTGTGTTGAACCGTAAATTATCTACCTAACAACAAGAAAATGACAAAGATTGAGTTCAATACCTTGGTCATGCGTCAGGCGGGTTCCTTAAAAATGTATGCCCTGCATTTCACCCACGATGCCGAAGATGCCGACGATCTGGTCCAAGACACCCTGCTTAAGGCCATTACTTATTATAACAAGTTTAAAGAGGGCACTAACCTAAAGGGCTGGTTATACACCATCATGAAGAATACCTTCATCAATAACTACCGTCGATTTGTAAAAATCAGCAGTTTTATCACTAAATCGGATGAAATATCTTCTCCCAATTTACTGTATAGTGCTGCGAAGAATCAGGGAGAATCTAAGTTCGTTATGGATGATATTTTGCATGCACTCGCTAAACTTCCGGAAGAGTATTACATTCCCTTTACCAGATATTATGAAGGGCATAAATACCATGAAATTGCCGAGTACCTGGGTATCCCGATCGGTACAGTAAAAACACGGATTCATGTGGCACGAAAACTCTTGAAAAAAAGTTTGAAACCATACGATACTCCGGGAAACAAGAGAGTAGTATACGATGATTAATCAGTGTTCTTGGGATGAATATTTACCGCAGTAATTCGTCCTGAACTATCATTGTTCGAGTACTTCTTTCAAGTGCTGAAGCCCGTTTTCAAAATCTTTTCCAATTGATTGGTTCAGGTATATGAAATACATCCATCTTTCAAAAAATCCCTCATTCGCTCCTTCCATAATCCAGCTAACCCGGCTCTGCCCGGGTGCCGTACTTTCCACATAGAGGTTATTCTGATGAATACTTGGCTTTGGCATGTAAAAGGTTAATTCCTGTAAAATAGCACGGTTCTTCGAGCTTTTTATCAGCTCTATTTTTCCTTTCCCAACTCTTTCACCACTCCAGGCATAGGTATAGCCCGGTTTCCCCGGAACACCCATGGTGGTGGTCTGCGCCTGTGGTTCTAGGCGGTACCAGGGACTCCAATGCTTGAAATGCTGATAATCCAGCACGTATTGATACACCACACTATCTGCACAGGCAATCTCTATACTCTTACTGATGCGATGATATTTTGGTAGGAACACTCCACCCATAAAATATATTGCCAACAACACGAGGATTAAGATCGATATGCCTCTAATAATTTTCATAACTCCTTTGTTTATATGGAAGTTACAAATATTAATTAAAAATAAAATAAATTATTTTAAATACTTATTAATCTCTTTGGCTACTACCTGCCCGGATATGATAGAGGGAGGAACGCCTGGCCCAGGAACGGTTAACTGACCGGTAAAGAAGAGATTTGCAATTTTTTTGGAACGCATACGGGGTTTAAAGAAAGCCGTTTGGGGCAGGGTATTGGCCAGCCCATAGGCATTTCCTTTAAAGGAATGGTAATCCGCTTTAAAATCTGTGAGCGCATAACTGCGCTTTACTACCACTTGTGCCCTAACCGACTGGCCGGTGATTTGTTCGAAACGGTCCATCATCAGATGATAATACTGCTCACGCAGTTCTTCAGAATCGTTTAGCCCGGGGGCAATAGGCATGAGGAAAAAGAGGTTCTCCATGCCTTTGGGTGCCACGGTCGGATCGGTTTTGGAGGCACAAGAAACATAAAACAATGGTTTGCTAGGCCATTTTGGGTCTTTATAAATTTCTTCGGCATGCAAACTAAAATCTTCATCAAAAAATAAATTATGATGCTGGATACCCGAAACTTTTTTGTTAAGTCCTAAATAAAATAAGAGGCTGGAGGGGGACATGGTCCGGCTATCCCAGTATTTTTCGGAATAATTACGAAGTTTTTTATCTGTTAATTCTTGGTCTACATGTTCATAATCGGCAGCAGCCACTACCACATCGGCTTCAAAAAATCCTTGATTGGTTTCCACACCCAATGCCTGGCCGTTTTCGGTACGAATGCGGGTCACTTCCGTATTCAGTTTAATCTCTGCGCCTTGCTCTTGAGCCACCTTCACCATGGCTTTAATAATTTCGTTCATCCCCAGTTTAGGGTACCAGGTGCCGAGAGCCAGATCTGCATAATTCATCATGCTGTACATGGCGGGGGTATCCTGCGGGGTTGCTCCTAAAAACAATACCGGAAATTCTAATAATTTGATCAGTTTCGGATTCTTGAAATAGGAGCGAACATGCTTACTCATGCTGTTGAACATCTGTATTCTGAAACTTTCAAGAATGAGTCTCCAGTCAATAAACTCTGTAATGGATAAGGAGGGACGGAATACATAGTCGCCCATGCCTACCTCATATTTATAGGCTGCCTGTGCCAAAAATTCACGCAGTTTTGCCGCACTGCCGGGTTCTTCCTGTTCAAAGAGCGCCTCCAGTTCCTGCATACTGGCCGGAATGTCCATGATCTCTTCTTTGCTGAAATAAATGCGGTAGCCCGGATCTAAACGAACCAATTCATAAAAGTCACTTACTTTTTTGCCAAACAAGGCGAAGTACTTTTCAAACACATCGGGCATCCAGTACCAGCTTGGCCCCATGTCAAAACGGAATCCTTCCTGCTCCCACACACGAGCACGGCCCCCAGGCTGATCATTTTTTTCGTAAATACAAACCTCATAACCCTGTTGGGCCAGTAAGGCGGCAGCCGATAATCCCGAAAATCCGGAACCGATTACGGCGATCTTTGGTGTGCTCATAGAGGGTAAAGTTAAGATGAATATGCGGATTGCAGAATCTTAGCAAACAATTTTTGTAGATTTGACTAAACCTTAACCTTCCATGATTGAATTATACGATGAAACGTGTTTGGAATGTAGTAAACTGATCACAAAAAAGTACAGTACTTCATTCAGCACGGGTATCCGAGCCTTCGACAAACGCTTTCATTATCCGATCTATGCGATTTATGGTTTTGTGCGGTATGCCGATGAAATTGTGGACACCTTTCATGAGCATGACAAGACACAACTAATTGCCAATTTTCGATTAGAAACCGCTACCGCTATCGCTCAAAAAATAAGCCTCAATCCGGTTTTACATGCCTTTCAGCTGGTAGTAAACCAATATCAGATCGATCAACAGCTGATCGAGGCTTTTTTGAAATCCATGGAAATGGACCTCGACAAGCAAACGTATGATCAACAAGCATACGAAGAGTACATTTATGGCTCGGCAGAGGTGATCGGCTTAATGTGTTTAAGAATTTTTTGTGAGGGAGATGATGCACGCTATCAAGCCTTAGTGGGCTATGCCCGTAAACTTGGAGCCGCGTTCCAGAAAATTAATTTTTTGAGAGATATTCGTTCCGATTATGAGGAAAGAGGCAGGGTCTATTTCCCGGGAGTCGATTTTAATTCCTTTACCGAACAAAACAAACAAGCAATTGAGGCCGATATCCAAATCGATTTTGATGAAGGCCTCAAAGGCATTCGCTTGTTGCCTCTTCCATGCAGACAGGGGGTGTACATTGC
>JBEDFI010000033.1:0-12648 GCA_041175245.1 Bacteroidota bacterium | reverse complement strand
CTTCTGTACATTACCCATGAGATGTCGCCTTTTCTGGAATTAACTAAGATTGCTGAAATCACCCGGAAACTTCCACAAGCCATGCAAGATAAAGGATATGAAATTCGTATCCTGATGCCGCGTTTTGGAAACATTAATGAGCGCCGTAACCGCCTACACGAAGTGATCCGTTTATCGGGTATGAATATCATTATTGATGATAACGATAACCCACTGATCATTAAAGTAGCCTCTATACCAGCTGCCCGCATGCAGGTTTATTTCCTGGATAATGAAGATTATTTTCAGCGTAAACACGTATTTAGAGATAACAGCAACAAATTTTTTGAGGATAACGACGAACGTACCATTTTCTTCTGCAAGGGCGCATTGGAAACCGTGAAGAAATTAGGCTGGTCGCCGGATGTGGTGCACTGCCATGGCTGGATGACTTCGCTGGTTCCTGCTTACTTAAAAACTATTTACAAGGACGATCCTACTTTCAAACATTCGAAAGTGGTGTATTCCGTATATGAAGAAGATCGTTTTACCGAGCAGTTGCATACTGATTTTTCAAAAAAAGCCGTTATGAATGGTATGGATATTGCACATACTGCCCCATATGAGGCTGGAAATAACAACGCCCTGCACCAGGGAGCGATCAGCTATGCCGATGCGGTGGTATTCGGCAGCGAGTCCATCAGCGAGGAAGTGTTAAAGTTTGTTAAAAAATCGAATAAACCGCTTTTAGAACACTTTTCTACTTCCGATTTCGAAAATTATTACAACCTTTATCAGGAAATAGCAAACGACGAACTGGTTTCTCTGGCTTAATAAAATAAAGGCATTTACACATGAAGGGATACAAATTAGACTTATTAACCTGGTTGATAAGTCTTTTTATTTTAGGTGCATGTAATAATCCGGATGAGATTGGCCTCGATGTAGATCCCACCAACAGCATCAACACCTTATTGGATAGCAGTGCCACCGTTCATGCCATTACAGTTACGGAAGATAAGATCGATACCAGGCTGATAAAAGAACATCCAATAGGTTTTTTTCTTGATCCATACCTCGGAACCACCCAGGCAGCGATAGGCGTAACACTCAACCTGCCAAGCGACACACTTAAATTTGGTACGAACGCCGTACTGGATTCAGCAGTGCTGGTTCTCAAATACAGCGGAAATTTTTATGGCGATTCATTAACTACTGCATATAATTTCACGGTACATCAACTCACAGAAAAATTAGACGGTACCAAGGCCCATTACAACGATGCTACTATTCCGTTCAATAGTATACAAGTAGGTAGCCTCACAGTGAATAAAATCAGACTGAATGATAGTATCAAGATTACCCAAATCATTAAAGGTAAAAAAGATACGGTGACCAAACAGCCGCCACAAATCCGCATTCCGATCAGTGCAAGTTTCATGAACACTAATTTTCTTGGTGCAGATGCGGCAAACTTTTACACCTCAAAAACATTTACAGAACATATCAAAGGGTTATATATAAAAGTGGACCCTCCCGGAGGGGCTTCGGTGGGTGGTGTGCCATTTTTTGACTTAAGTTCGGGCGGAAGTAAACTTGAATTATATTACAGAAATGTGAATGCTACGATTGATACTACATATGTAGGTTTCACGATTAACAATAATATTTCTCCGGTACTTGCCAACTTTACGCATAATTATGCCGGAACTGAAGTGGAAACCCAACTCAACAATCCGGCTCAAGAGTACACCAGAACGTTCGTACAACCCATGGCCGGACTGCGTACAAAAATCATGTTTCCTGATCTAAATAAGCTAAATCAGCTGGGAAATATTGTGATCAATAAAGCCATTTTGGAAGTAAAGGTTGATAACGGAACTGCGGCTGCGCCTTTTAACCCGGCTCCTCGCATAATGTTATACCGAACAGATATTGCCTCTCAGAGAATGCCTATGCCCGATATGAGTCCGAATGATGCCCGCTCGGTTGGCTTAAACTTTTTTGGGGGCGGTTTTAACAGTAAAAATAATACCTACAGTTTTGTACTCACCGCCTATATTCAGGATTTACTGATCGGAAAGTCAAAACAATATCCTGCTTATTTGGCTGTAGTAGATCAAAATGTGAACGATATCTATACGGCCGTGAACCCGATGTCGAACATTGCCGGTCGTGCCGTTCTGGCCAGCGGTAAAAATGTAAGCCGCCCCATGCGCTTGAAAATTTTCTATACCAAGCTCAACAATTAAGCTGTTTAAACTTTTGCTTACAAAAGCTATCTTTAACTATTAATCTTACCTGATAAAAAACCTATGTGTGGAATTGTTGGATATATTGGCCATCGCGAAGCTTGGCCCATTATAATTAAAGGATTACATCGTTTAGAGTACCGCGGTTACGACTCTGCTGGTGTTGCCCTGCAAAATGGCGATCTGCGTATTTATAAAAAAGCCGGAAAAGTAAGCGATTTAGAAAACTTTGCTACCCACGAAGACCTGGGCGGAAAAATGGGCATGGGCCATACCCGCTGGGCTACTCATGGTGCACCATCCGACCGTAATTCTCATCCACACACTTCGGGCGATGAACGTTTGGCCATCATCCACAATGGAATTATCGAAAATTATGCAACCCTGAAAGAAGAACTGATTTCTGAAGGACATGAATTTCGGAGCGATACCGACACAGAAGTCTTAATCCATTTAATTGAGCATATTCAAAAGAAGACCGGTTTAGATTTACGCGAATCGGTAAGGGTAGCGCTGAATGAAGTGGTAGGCGCTTATGCCATCGTGGTGATGAGTAAAGATGAGCCCGATCAGTTAATTGCCGCCCGCAAAGGTAGTCCGATGGTAATTGGAGTAGGTAAGGATGAATATTTCATTGCTTCTGATGCCTCTCCAATTGTAGAATATACCAAGAACGTTATTTATTTAAATGATAACGAGATCGCTTATTTAAAACGCGATGAACTATTGATCAAGAGTCTGGACAACGTGGTAAAAACACCGTATGTACAAGAGCTGGAGATCAAACTGGAAATGCTGGAGAAAAGCGGTTACGAGCATTTCATGCTCAAGGAGATCTACGAGCAGCCGCGTTCTATCAAAGATTGTATGCGGGGTCGTATTCACCCGGACGAAGGCTTGGTGCAGCTAGGAGGAATTAAGGAATATGCCGAAAAACTTAAAAATGTAGACCGGATTATCATTGTTGCCTGCGGAACTTCCTGGCATGCCGGCTTGGTAGGGGAATATTTAATTGAAGAATATGCCCGTATCCCGGTAGAAGTCGAATACGCTTCCGAATTCCGATACCGCAACCCGATCATTACCGATAAAGACGTGGTCATTGCCATTTCCCAATCGGGCGAAACGGCCGATACCATGGCGGCATTGGAATTAGCCAAAGAAAAAGGCGCAACCTTGTTCGGCATTTGTAATGTGGTGGGCTCCTCCATTCCACGTTTAACTCATGCCGGGGTGTATACCCATGCCGGTCCGGAAATCGGCGTAGCCTCCACCAAAGCATTTACAGCGCAGGTTACCGTACTAACGCTGATGGCATTTTACATGGGCCAGCAGCGTGGGAAACTATCCACCTCTCAATCCGTACGTTTACTCTCAGAATTAGATCAGATACCAGCTTTAGTAGAAAAAGCACTTCAAAGCAACGAATACATTAAACAGATTGCCGCTCAATTTAAAGACGCCAGCAACTTCCTGTTCCTGGGTCGCGGTAGCGGATTCCCGGTAGCCCTGGAGGGTGCCTTGAAATTGAAAGAAATTTCGTACATCCATGCCGAAGGCTATCCGGCTGCAGAGATGAAACATGGTCCAATTGCCTTGATCGATGAAGCAATGCCGGTGGTGGTCATTGCTACCAAAAACTCTTCCTACGAAAAAGTAATCAGCAATATTCAGGAAGTAAAGGCCCGCAAAGGCGTGGTGATTGCCATTGTAACCGAGGGAGATACCGAAGTGAAGAAAATGGCCGATCACGTGATCGAAATCCCGGATGCCGATGAAGCATTTTTACCAATTTTAGCAACAATTCCCCTGCAATTATTGTCTTATCACATTGCGGTAATGCGTGGTTGTAACGTAGATCAGCCTCGTAATTTGGCGAAATCAGTAACGGTAGAATAAGACCCGAAAATTGGATGGCAGCGAACAGGCAACAGCAAGCCAAAGTCTTACGAATTTTTAGAAAGATTCACCGAACAACGGGTGCCCTCCTCTTCTTGTTTTTCTTCTTGGTCTCCATTACCGGTTTTTTATTAGGCTGGAAGAAACATAGTGGCAACCTTATCTTGGCCAAATCCTATCAGGGAACGTCCACCAATTTGGAAGACTGGTTGCCCATTGATAGCCTCCATAAAAATGCTTGTCAAATTTTTCGTGATTCCATCTCCACTACACTTTCACTCGATTTAGACCGAATCGACATCCGGAAAGATAAAGGCATGGTCAAATTTGTATTTATCGACGGATTCTGGGGAATCCAGCTGGATGGTGCCACCGGTAAACTCTTACACCTCGAAACCCGCCGTTCTGATTTTATCGAAAAAGTACACGATGGCTCCATCCTCGACCTCTATTTCGAAACTAGCAACGGACAGATTAAACTGATCTATACCACTATCATGAGTATTGCCTTGCTTATTTTTACCATTACCGGCTTTTGGCTCTGGTACGGCCCCAAAAGAATGCGGACTGAATAATCCTGAATAATTTTAGCGCCCTAAGTGTTTCTTTTTCAAAATGATCCTGCTTCATTATTTTAATTGAAGGATTAAATTATTACATTTAGTAAAGCGTTATAACGCTTAATGAACTGAGTCTTCACAAAACAGCTTATAACATGGACAGAAAAAAGTTTTTAAATCAGGTAGGTATGGGCGCAGCAGCCCTGCTGGCACCTGCTTGTTTAGGGGGCCTGGCAGCCTGTAGTAAATCTGACAGTGGTAGCCCTTCAAATCCTACCCCCCCTCCACCCACCGGCGTCGATTTTACAGTAGATGTAAGTTCGGGTGCACTATCCAGCAATGGTGGTTTTTTAGTTCTGAACGGTATCATCATTGCCAGAACCACTACTGGTTCTTTTTTAGCCGTTTCAGCGGCTTGTACCCATCAGGGAACTACTGTAAATTATGCTTCCGCTGGCAATAAGTTTGTTTGTCCCAATCACGGTGCTGAGTTTTCAAGTACCGGTACAGTAACCAAAGGTCCGGCAACAACAAATCTTACCAGCTATAATACCAGCCTAAATGGGAATAGCCTCAGAGTTTATTCCTGAAAAATTACATACCATGAAACAGTTCATTTGTCTGGTGTTTGTGTGCCTTTTACTGGGTCAGACATATGCTCAAACAGACAGTACACAAACCAATAGCCTTTTGCAAGACTTAACGAGTAGTGCAGAACAGGAAAAACTTCTGCCCAATAAAATGATGATTACCCAGCGTATTTTATGGGGAGAAAAGGGGTTGATGCGGAAATTCGACCGCTTTGAGCTTACGCCCGAAAAACGCCAGCAAGAATTGAAACTCCGTCGTACGGCTTTGGCCGCACACCAGGTATTGGGTTTTGCCACCCTTGGCGGGATGATTGCCCAGGGCATTGTGGGCAGTAAACTCTATAAAGGGGATTACCAAATCAAAGATACCCACGAAGCATTAGGAGCAGCCGTCAACTTCACGTATTTTACTACCGCTTCCCTCTCTTTATTTGCTCCACCCAAAGCACTGGATGAACGAAAAGGCTACAGCAGTATTAAAGTACATAAATGGCTGGCGGTAGTACACATGAGTGCCATGATTGCCACCAACCTGCTTGCTGAAAGAGCCGAAGACAGTCCTCGATTAAAATCATATCACCGGGCGGCGGCTTACACCGCCTTTGGTGCCTTTGCAGCATCCATGATTGTGATCAAATTTTAAAAACATGAAAAAAATTATCTTCGGGATCGCACTTATCTTGTTCTGCATAACTGCTTGGGCCCAGCAAGTAAAATTCATGGCCGATAAAAAATTGTCAAGTATCACCTACAGCATGCACCATCCGCTGCATGACTGGGACGGGGTGAGTCGCGAATTAAACTCGGTGATTTTAACAGACGCTTCCAAAAATAGCATCAGCCAGGTAGCGGTGAGCGTTAAAATATCCAGTTTCGACAGCAAAAATGCCAATCGCGATTCGCATACCATCGAAGTGACCGAAGGCTTAAAATACCCCAACATTACCTTCAGCAGCACCGACATACAGCAGCAGGGCGATAAATTGCTGGTAAAAGGCGTACTCAATTTCCACGGTGTAAACAGAAACATCAGTTTCGAGGCGCTGCGTAAAAAATCGGGCGACAAGCTGGAAGTTACCGGATCATTTCCCGTAAAAATGACTGCTTTCAACATCGAGCCGCCTACCTTACTGGCCATTTCTACCGACGACGAGTTTAAGATTAGCTTTAAAGCCGTTTATTAATCATCCGAGTATCATAATAAACAAACGCTGAGCCGAAAGCGCCAGTATTCAATATTTTTGCCGAACTGAAAACACCGGTTAAGAATGCCCGAGAAAATTATTGAAGTACAGCAGCTGGCCAAACGATTTGGCACCTTTCAGGCGGTAAAGGAGGTAAACCTCACCGTGTATAAAGGCGATGTATACGGTTTCCTGGGGCCTAACGGTGCCGGTAAAAGTACCACCATCCGCTGTCTGCTTTCCCTCATCCGCCCAGATCAGGGCCAGATTCGACTATTCGGACAATCACTGGCTGCTCACCGAAACGCCATACTTTCCAAAACGGGCAGTATCATAGAGAAGCCCGATTTTTATAAATACCTTTCGGCCTATCAAAACCTCGCTATCTTTTCAAGAATTTCTGGTGCCAACGTATCCCGTAAGGAAATTGAAGCCATGCTCGACTTTGTGGGCCTTGCAGGAAGAGAACAAGATAAAGTAGCCGGATTTTCACACGGTATGAAACAGCGCCTGGGCATTGCCCAAACGCTGCTACATCAGCCTGAACTCATCATCTTAGACGAACCTACCACCGGATTAGATCCGCAGGGAATTATTGATATCCGGAACCTCATTTTGCGCTTACGCGATGAACAAGGAAAGACCGTGCTTCTGTCTTCGCACCTGCTGGCAGAAATGGAATTGATCGCCAATCGGATGGTTATCATCAATAAAGGGAAAACCGTGGTTGAGGGAGAAGTGTCTAACTTATTAAATGCCGAAGAACTGGTGGTGCAGCTGGAAATAGACCACGTACCAGCCGCCAAACAATGGATAGAAAGCCATATGCCTAAGGTGGAAATCATCAGTACAACTGCAAACCATCTGGAATTGGCCATCCCTAAATCCAGACTCCCCGAGCTGAACAAATCGCTGGTTGAGCAAGGTTTCCAAATCTATGCCATCGAATCCAAACGCAAACTCGAAGATTATTTCATTAAAATGCTGCAAGCCGATGTTGTGGAATAGCGTATACAATGAGTTCATTAAGATTACGGCCAAGCCCCGCAGTTACCTCGGTTTATTGGCCATCACCGTCTTGGTGGGGGTGATCCTCTTTGCACTCAAAGTAGACGGCAAGTCCATGATCTCCTTTGTCACCTCCTCTTTCGAGCAAACCCTGAGTTTCGAGGGTGAATTACTCAACGGCAATTTGGTAGCGTTTATCGTATTGCAAATGCTCATCATCCACATTCCACTGCTGGTTGCTCTTGTAACCGGAGATTTGGTCTCGGGCGAAGCTGCATCGGGTACCATCCGCATGCTGCTCACCAAGCCCATTTCCCGTACACAAGTACTGCTATCCAAGTTTATTGCCGGTGCGGTGTATACCCTTTGCCTCATTATCTGGCTGGGCATCATGGCGGTCATCATCGGTAAACTCCTGTTCGGCAACGGCGACCTCATGGTATTGAACAGCGATGGCCTGGTGATTTTGCAGGAACAAGATGTCAACTGGCGCTACTTGGGTGGTTTTGCCGTGGCTTTTCTGGCCTTGCTTACAGTAAGCACCCTTTCCATCTGCCTGTCCTGCTTCAGTTCAAACTCCATTGGTCCCATCGTCTTAACCATGGCCATCATCATCCTCTTTACCATCATCGGTACCCTGGATGTACAACTTTTCGATAGCATCAGGCCTTACCTCTTTACCACCCACATGGCATCCTGGCGCAGTTTTTTTGAAGAACCATTGCCTACAGCAGATATCATCAAATCAGTCATCATTCTGCTTGCCCACCAGGTATTGCTCATCGGTTTGGCGCTTTATCAATTCAATAAAAAAGATATAACCTCGTGATGCTACGCTTACTTACCTTAATTTTTTTAGGATGGATGCCCTTGCAGCTACTGGCACAAGACGGTACTGCCCAATTACAGCAACTGATGGCCAAATGGAATCTGGTGAAAGACTACACGGTACAAGTGAACATCCGATCCGAAATCCCCTTGATCAAATCTTTTCCGGTAAAGGCGACTCTTTATTTTAAGCAAAAAGACCAATTCCGGATGGTCTCTAAAGGTATTGCCATTTTGCCCAAACAAAACTTTAACGAACTGCCCAAATTCCTACAGCAAAAAGACCGTTATACCGCACTCATTACCGGGAGCGAACTCATCCAAAACCAAAAGACCACCATTATTACCGTTTTACCCAGCGATGATAGCGGCGACCTGGTCTTACTCAAAGTATGGATCGATTCTAAAACCGATTTATTGTTAAAATCGCAAACCACCACCCGTTCCAATGGTACCATTAGTGCGCTGTATGAATACGGCAGCCAGCGTGCTGTGGGTTTGCCCGATAAAATGATCTTTACCGTAGAAGTAAAGAAATTCAAGATCCCCAAAGGCCTGGCTACCGACATTAACCGGAGCTCCAGCCCCGATGCTGCCAAACCAACACCTAAAAACGGCAAGATCACGATCAGCTTTGCCGATTACCAGATCAATAAAGGCATTAAAGATGAAATCTTCCGCAAGTAAACATTTAAGCGATGCCGAAAAAGACCGGGTCATTGAAATGGCCTGGGAAGATCGCACCCCTTTTGAGGCCATTACCTTTCAGTTCGGGCTTAGCGAGGCCGAAACCATTGCCCTCATGCGAGCCACCTTGAAACGGAGCAGCTTTAACCTGTGGCGCAAGCGGGTAAACAGCGGCATCAGTCAAAAGCATGCGCAAAAGCGGAATCCGGAGATCGGTCGGTTTAAATGCACCCTGCAGCGGCAAATTACCCTGAACAAGATCAGTAAACGTTAAGCATGGCAAAAGAAGCCATCAATATCGTCTGGCTCAAACGCGACTTGCGCACGCAAGACCACGCCCCCCTGCAGGCTGCTGAGCAAAGCGGATTGCCTTACCTCATCCTATATCTTTTTGAGCCTTCCTTGTTGGCCCACCCAGATACCTCCTTGAGGCACTTGCAGTTTCAATACCATTCGCTTTTGCAGATGAACAAAAGTCTGCAAGCATTTCAGAAACAAGTTCAGCTTTGTTATACAGAAGCGGTCGATGTTTTTCAGGAATTGCTAAAGCAATTCGATATCCGTACCGTATTTTCTTATCAGGAGAGCGGCATCGATTTAAGTTTTAAACGAGATAAAGCCCTGAAGCGATACTTCAGGCAAAAAGGCATCAGCTGGCAGGAATTTCAACGCGATGGTATTTTTAGGGCGATTAAAAACCGGGAGGGTTGGATCAAAAGCTGGCACGGGGTGATGCATACCCCTCAAATCCAGAACACCTTTTCGGGTACATCGCCCCAATGGGAAAGCCCATTCCCCCTTCCTGAAAACCTGCGTAAAACATGGTCCGAATACCCCGATAGTTTCCAGCCGGCAGGAGAAAGCTATGCCCATAAATACCTGAGTTCTTTCCTCCGCGAACGCGGCAAAAATTATAGCAAACACATTTCTAAGCCTGCTGCCAGCCGTTTATCCTGCTCCCGTTTATCACCTTACCTGGCCTGGGGCAACCTGAGCATACGCCAAGTGTACCAGGCAGCAGAAAGCACCAAAAAAATATCCGGCTTTAAAACCGCTATAAACAATTTCCAAACCCGCTTACGCTGGCATTGCCATTTTATTCAAAAGTTTGAAGTAGAATGCCGCTACGAAACCGAATGCATAAACCGGGGCTACGAACTGCTCGAACACCCTAAAAATGAAGCCCTCATCGAAGCTTGGAAAACAGGCCAGACCGGCTTCCCTTTGGTAGATGCCTGCATGCGCTGTTTGCAGCAAACCGGCTGGATCAATTTCCGGATGCGGGCCATGCTTGTTTCCGTTTTCTGCCACCATTTTTATCAAGATTGGCGTCATGGAGTCTACCACCTGGCAAATCTGTTTTTAGATTACGAACCCGGTATCCATTATCCCCAGTTCCAGATGCAGGCCGGTACTACGGGCATCAATACCATCCGCATGTACAATCCGGTGAAGCAATCGCAAGATCATGATCCCAAAGGAGAATTTATCAGAAAATGGGTACCCGAATTACAACATGTTCCCGATGAGTTCATCCATGAGCCGTATAAAATGAGCTTGATGGAGCAGGAATTAACTAGAATGAAAATAGGGCTTGATTATCCGGCACCGGTGGTTGACCTGGAACAGAGCGGCCGTCAGGCCCGCGATCAGATCTGGGCACACCGCAAACACGAGGCGGTACAAAAAGAGAATTTCCGCATATTGATCACCCATACCCATCCACGGATATCAAAAGTGCGCACTCATTCGGAATAGCTTAGTTTAAAATCCCGCCACACTGTCTTCCCCACGCTTATCGGCCACGCTGATGCGTTTTCCATCCCTATTCAACAAAATGATTTCCGTTCGGCCAATACCATCACGTATCCGGAAAACATAACCCATGTCCTCTAATTTTTTTCGGGTTTCTTCCGGAAAATCCTTTTCAATATCGATCAAATCTGGTAGCCACTGATGATGAAACTTCGGACTATTGATGGCCTCATCGGCATCCATCCCGAAATCAATGACATTGATCAATGCCTGCAGCACCGAAGTAGGAATGGTGGTACCGCCCGGAGTACCCACTACCACATAAGGTTTGCCTTCTTTTACCACCAGTGTGGGGCACATGGAACTCAGCATGCGTTTCTGTGCAACAATGGCATTCGCATCGCCGCCCAGGGCGCCATACATATTCGCCACACCCGGTTTGATGCTGAAATCGTCCATCTCATTATTCAGTAGAAAACCCGCACCACCCACTACAGTCTTGCTGCCATAGGCACCGTTCAGCGTGGTGGTCACTGCTACCATCGTGCCTTCGGCATCTACAATGCTCAGGTGGGTAGTTTGCTCGCTTTCGCGGAACTCGCCCCCTTTAATGCTTTTGCTGTTCGTGGCTTTGCCGGGCACCATATCCGCCATGCGGTTTTTGAGATAAGTGTCTGATAGCAATTGTTCAACTGGCACCTTCCAGAAATCAGGGTCGCCCAAGTGTTCGGCACGGTCGGCATAGGCACGTCGTTCAGCTTCCACGATCAGCTGCACCGCTTCCGGAGATTGAAATCCGTACTGACCGAGCGGATAAGGTTCCAGCATCTTTAACACCTGTGCCAGAATGATACCCCCGCTGCTGGGTGGTGGAAAACCGATCACCTCATGACCGCGATAGGTAAATGTGAGCGGCGTACGGGTTTTGGCCTCATAAGCTTTCAGATCTTTCAAGCTGATAATCCCGGCCCCTCGTTTCATCTCTGCCACCAGTAATTTTGCAGTTTTACCTTGATAAAATCCTTTCGTACCCTTATCCCTGATTAACTTCAGGGTTTGCGCCAATTCTTCTTGAATCAGGGTATCACCCGCATGCCACTCCTTTTGAGCCGTAAATGCAGAAGGCCGGGTACTGTATTTTTTAAAATTATTGATGGTCCAGTTGAAACTACGGGCTTCATTTTCAGTTAATACAAATCCAAATTCCGCCAGGTCTATCGCCGGTTGGATTAATTCTTTAAACGACAGTCTGGCATGCGGAAGGGTAGCAAATAAACCCGCCACCGTACCGGGAACGCCAGCCGCCAGGTGGCCGTTTTGCGATAATTCGGTTTGCGCATGGCCGTCTTTATCGATATACATGTTCCGGCTGGCCGCCGCAGGAGCCGTTTCCCTAAAATCGATGGCTACGATTTTGCCATCGGCCTTACGGCCTACTAAAAAACCACCTCCGCCAATGTTACCGGCTACCGGATATACCACTGCCAGTGCCAGCTGTGTGGCAATGGCGGCATCAAAGGCATTTCCGCCACGCTTCATGATTTCGGTACCCACTTGCGAAGCCAGTGCATGCGCACTCGATACCGAAGCCTGCTTGTAAACCCCTTGTTTAACTATGTGGTATTGATAAGGATCAACAGCACGACCTGCACCAACCACTTGTGCCGATACAGCGGTGGAAAAAAGCCCCCAAAGGAGGATCAACATTACATTTTTAAACCTCATACATATATCTTAACCGAAGATAAAGAATAAAAGCATATCGGCCTTATTAACCAAACTCAGAGGGTATGTACAATTTTTAACAATGTGTGTACAGAAATCAGCAGAAACTATTCCATAATTATAAGAAGATGTTCAGAATATCATATTCTGTATTCAGAAGATAATACATACAGTTCTAAAT